>NZ_QFFJ01000001.1:3090253-3399279 GCF_003308995.1 Chitinophaga flava
ATCAGTGATCAGCGTGGCATTCAGGCCATCCTCCAGGGCCTGCTGGTATACACGGTCCAGCTCTTCTTCGGAGTCCACAGACAAACATATCTTGGTAAATCCTTTAGTCATCCATTCCTGCACTTCTTCCGGATTACGAACACTGGTTTGCAGTGTGTTTCCCTCTATGGTGGCGTGACGGGTAAGAAACGCGATGGATGCATGCGCGCCCTGCGCAATCATTTTACCTTTTCTCATATTCAGGTCTTTCCGCATTACAATTACCTGCTTTACAATTCTCGATGACATAATATCACTCCTTTTTACTTAAATTACCATAAATGTAACCTATATGAGGATACTGTCCCTGACCTTTGCCCTACTTCTTTTTGGCCTCGCCCTGCATGCACAGTCAGACACCGCACTTCTTCGTAAAGCATGGGTAGGACCGGAACTGGCCTATTTGAATTTTGATCAGAAAGGATACTCGATGGATTTCTATGGTCAATGGCCCCAAGATGGCGCTTATACGTTATTAGGGGATACACTCAGATTACACAAAATCAGATATTATGGCGAAAAAAAGACCCTCTATGGCGATGGGGATTTTTTGATAAAACGACTCACCACAGATAGTCTGATCCTTGTTCCCATTAACTGGATGGCCAACAAAAAATTAAGAGGTCAGCCCATACTTTATTATAAAGATCAGGCGCTGACAGCTAAAAAGGATCTTCGTTTCGATAGCCTTGTTTTGAAATCCTCCCATTCCTATTCGTCCACCCCCACAATGGAAATACAGATAAATCAAAAGAAACAAGTGAAATTCAGCGGATTGATATATGTCATAAAGGATGGGAGTTATACAGATATTTTACCAGATTCTACCTATCAGCAGCTGTTGTATCTTCTCAGCATATCTGAACTGGACCACTTAAAATCCTGGGGACAAGAGATACATGATGACAAGCCGCTTTCGTTACAAATATGGTACAATAACAAGATGATGCTTATTGAATGCAGGCGCTTTCCTATGGTAGCTGATAAACTGGAACAGCTTTTATTCAAGATATCGGCAACAACAAAGTTAGAAAGATCTAGCTTTAGGTCATTGTAAATCCTTATCAATAGCAGATCTGACACTTTATAATATCCTGTGAAAATTTAAATAGACCTTATATCAATGAATACATCACAAATCGAAAATAAAATTTCGAAAGACAAAAATGTCCTTGTTGTTTTACAAGAAGAAGGAGCGGCAAATTCAGAAATGCAGGATTTAATCGATAAATTTTGCGGAAAGGTAGTCAACAGTTTTTCTGAAATTCAGGCTAATCCAAGCGATACAAGAATCTACGTATGTGGCGACATAAGCAGTATCAAAGATGAGTTCGGCCCTTTATACATTATAAAAGAACTATCCAGTAATTACGAAAATAAAAATAATACGCACATCATCACACTTGGTGAAGTTCCTATTATCATTAGCAATGCCGGTGTATATTTTAGAAAACTATTTACTGATAACGATTATTTTGATAAGATCAAATCAGAGCATGAATTTCAGGAATTAACGGAGTCAAACAAACCATCCAAAGCATTTAGGAAAGGGATATACCTAACTAAAGTAACGAAAGCCGAAAATGAAGATGGGAGCGAAGTTCTGCACTATCGCCTTTTGAGATGTTCAAGTAACTTAACCGGGCCTACTGATAATTTCCGCGCCACTGATCACAAAATCATCGATTCGTTGAATGAGGCTGTCAAATATGTTTTTGAGTATAAAACGGACCTGAATCATGTATTGGCACAGATATATGAAAACAGAATGAGAACAGAAGGCACTGATAAGGAAGTGAAATCAAGAATTAAAGCACATTCTGACAAAACCAAGGATATGCCACAGGATGGGCTTATTGTCTTTTGTACTTTTTACGACAACGTTGACATCAAACATCTGAAACCATCCGCCACAGACAGATATGACAGGTGTTATAAAGAAGTGAGTGGTTTAACAAAGCTTCACTTCAAATTAAAAAGCACTGTTAATGATGATTCATTGGAAAAAGAATTCAGTGTTACCTTATATCCTAATTCTGTATTCATGATTCCACTTTCTACCAATAGATTATACACACACGAAATCAGACCATCTATGCTGAATGCTGACAGCATTCCAACAAGATTGGGCTATGTAGTTCGTTGCTCCAATCTGGAAGCTCAGCATGTGAATAACCAAACTTACATCAGAGAAAATAACAACTTCATTAAACTGGAGAAAATGACTCCGGAAACACAGGAGGATTTAAGAAGTTTTTACAAAGAAGAAAATAAATCAGAGCAGGTTATCAAATACGGAAAAATTCATTTCAGCATGAATTCAGGTGACTATGAAAAACCAATATTTTAACGTAAACCCGTGGCAAAGAGATGATGATCAGTTCTGAGTTTAACAAAATTACGCTTGATTTAGAAACCAATTTATTCAATGAATTACTGAGCGCAACAGACTTTGAACCTGTTGCTAAAGGCAGAATCGGCAATCACCTGGTAAAGATGGACGGCAATCGTATCCCGATAGTGAGAACTACTACAAAATACAATATACCCGCTCATGATTTTTCCGCCATTCATAACATGCTTGTTGAGTGCATCAATGATTCTATTAGAAAGAGTAACCTGGAAGACATACCTGCGCTGCATTTTAATAATGCCTTAATAGAAGTCTATGATGCCAGTTATTCCAAAATGAATTATCATTCAGACCAAAATCTGGATTTGGATAATGATTCATACATAGGACTTTTTTCCTGTTATGAAAACCCGGAAGAACTTTCAGCGCAGCACATTAGGAAACTAAAGATAAAAGATAAAGTAAGCGAAGAAGAGCAGGAGTATTCGTTAACACATAATTCGGTCATACTGTTTTCATTATCCACCAACACAAAGTTCCTGCATAAAATTGTCCTGGATGCTGCTCCAAAACCATTGGTACCAGACAATAAATGGCTAGGCATTACATTCCGGACATCAAAAACGTATATTCAATTTGAGGATGATTTACCTCGTTTTGCCAATGGGAAATTATTGGAATTAGCGAATAAGGAACAGGAAACAGCGTTTTACAAGCTGAGAGGGGAAGAGAACCGAAATCTGAATTTCGTTTATCCGGATCTAATATATACTGTAAATGCAGGAGATACCATGAAACCAAAGCACAGTTGATTGGTTCAGGCGCTCTATCAGAGCGGAAGACGGGACTCGAACCCGCTACCTACAGCTTGGGAAGCTGTCGCTCTACCAGGTGAGCTACTTCCGCAGGTATCTCTCTAAAGATAAAAAAAATACCCATAAAAACGGGGCCGTCTCAGAAGTAATTCCGGGCCCCTTAGATTTAGCCTGACTGGATTTATTTATGCACTTCGTATGTGCATCCTCAAAAACCGAAAAAGAAAAAGGGTGCCTCAAATTTACTTTTGAGACACCCTCCAGTAATGAAGACTTGAGGAGATTCGGCCCACAGTCGGTGATAACACTTATGCCAGTCGGAGAAACAGGCTCAGCGCAGAAATGCGATCACATTTTCCCAAAGAATCCGACAAGCTCCCTGGAATAGATCTCAGGCTGTTCCATCGCTGCAAAATGACCTCCTTTGCCCAGTATATTGAAGCTTACGACATTGGCCATCCTTTCCGCCCATTCTTTAGGGAATTGGGCTTCCTTGGGAAACAGCGACACCCCCGTTGGTACACCTACCCGTTGGGAAGATTGCAGCCCCCCCATATAACCGGCGCGAGCATTCTCTGCATATGTTCTGATGGACGAATTAATGGATTGGCTTATCCAGTAGATCATAATGTTTGTGATCAGTGTGTCCATGCTAAGGCAATTTTCGAGATTTCCATCATTGTCACTCCAGGCATGGAATTTTTCGATGATCCAGGAGGCCAGTCCCACGGGGCTGTCGTTGAGCCCATAACCCAGGGTTTGTGGCTTAGTTGACTGGATCATATTAAACGCGCCTTCTGTAAAGAACCAATGTTGTATTTGTTGCCCAAACGCCTGTTCGGCGGGGGTCATCGTTCCCCAGTCCTCGCTGCCGTTGGGATAACCTACATCCGTTAAATGAATAGCCTTTACATTGCCCGGGAACTGCACTGCCAGTGACTTCGTGATCAAAGTACCCATATCACCGCCTGCGGCAAAGTAGGTGGAATATCCCAGTACTTCTGTCATGAGTTTGTTGAACAGGGCTGCCGTCCTATCGCTATTCAGGGCCGTTTGTTGGGAGAATCCAAACCCGGGTATGGAAGGGATCACGAGGTCATAAGAACGTCCGCCTTCAGTTGGATCGGTCAGCATTGGAATAATCGGGAGAAAGCGATAGAATGAGTCTGGCCATCCATGGCTCAGGATCAGCGGCGAGGTATTTTTTCCCTGGCCTTTTACATAAATGAAATGAATGGTAATGCCGTCTATTTCGGTCTTGTATTGGGGAAACTGGTTGATCTCTGCTTCGTGGGTTCTCCAATCGTACTCTGTCTGCCAATAGTGCACCAGTTCCCGCAAATACCCCGGATTGGTGCCATAATTCCACCCGGCATTTTCAGGTTCATCCGTCCACCTGGTTTGTTTTAGTCTTGCTGATAGATCGTTAAGTGTCTCTTGCGGTACATTAATGCTAAAAGGGTTCATAAACTGTTGTATTTGTTTTGTTCGGTACAAAAATAGTCAGCAGGCTCCTCCTGTCATTGTAAAAAATTTACCTGGGATACTTGTCGGTAAGTTGAGGTTTACTTTGCATCCGGATTATCATTGGGAAATTGCAGGATCATTTCGGGCACCAACTCATTTTCATCCAAGACTAATTGAGATCTCAGATACTCCATTGGCTTTAACCCTGTAAAATAGGCAAAATCTTTTATGAGATGGGCCTGGTCAAAATAGCCGTACCGGTGGATGATGGAGAACCAGTCGATATGGGTCTTATTTTTTTGGATTTCAGTAATCACCTGCTGTAGCCGATGAACTCTTTGCAGGTATTTTGGTGAAAAGCCCGTATATGTTTTAAGCAGGTGAATGACGTGCTTTTGAGAATAGCCGGATTTCTGTATTAACCAGTCGATGGGTTTGTCGATATGCTGGTTTATAAATCTCACGATATGGTATCCCATGTTCTCTTCAACCGAATATTGTAAAAAGTAGTTTTCGATCAATGCGAACCTGTCTGCCAGGGCGGTGGCATTGAGTAGCTTTTCATACAATCGCATGAAGGAACTCCCAAAAACAGCTTCGGCCTCAACACCCGCATTGTCCAATACGGTAATAGGTATCTTCGTAAGCGAAAAAAAGCCACCCACCGTAAAACGGATACTGATGATAGTAGAATTGGGATTGTTTTTGTAAAGGATCGCCTGTTTCTGCATCCCCGAGATCCAGGCATTCTTAACCTCTTTTTTGCAATCGGTATTTATTTCGGGATAAACTGTATTCAGGGTATTTTCATTCAGTTCGATCACGAGGTTTATTCCGCCTTCCGGAAGCTCTTTGATGTAAGGTGTTGATAATGATCCGCTAACGTAAACAATGTGCTGAATGAAGTCTGAGAGCGGATAGGTTGGAATGTGCCGGTGTACTTTCATGATCGGATCAGTGACTAGCAAGGTATAAAATTTCTTGCTGTCAATTGGAAAATGTTGAAGCCCGTTAATCGCCCCAGTGGAGCACGGCCTTAAAAACTACAGATAAACTTTTTCCTCTTGCCATGCATTATTTACCTCAAAACCAAATCCTTAGATTTAGCCTGACTGGATTTATTTATGCACTTCGTATGAGCATCCTCAAAAACTGAAAAAGAAAAAGGGTGCCTCAAATTTACTTTTGAGACACCCTCGTTATCAGAATTTATAGCTATATCCCAGTCGGAAAACCTGTGTTTCGTAATTGTCTGTACTCACTACCGAAAAGCCATCTCCCCGCACTTGCCGTTTGATACGCAGCGTATTAAAGATATCACTGGCATTCACAAATAGTTCTCCTTTTCCTTGCTGGATCAGCTTTTTAGCCCCCAGGTCCACGGAGAAGCGGGAACCAATTTCTCCCTGTGGAATGATATCCTTAGCCAGATAAATACCGGTCACCTGAAGTTCTGTTTTAGCCGGCAGATGAAACAGTCCATTCAGCTTGGCATTGCCGGAAGTAAGCTGTTGTTTGGCAGCAGTATAGAAGGTCGGTACCGGATATTTGTTTTCCACGGTAAAGGCATCAATGATATTGCGATATACGTTCACGTTAGCATTCAACGAAAACCAGGCTGTCACCTCCTTATTCAGTACGGCCTCTATACCAGAATTATAGCTACGGCCTGCGTTCTGGTAGATATTGTAGATAATATCACTTCCTGGCGCCAGTGTGCCAATACGGGTGATGGTTCCATCAGTCATACGATGGTACAACGCCGAATAGAAGCTACCGGTACGCCAACTGGTTTTGTATCCCAGTTCAAAAGTATTGGTGAACTGCGGCCGCAGCGCAGGATTACCTACTTTCAGCATTTCCGGTTCATCATATTTGGGGAAAATACGGATATCACCTTCATCCGGCCGGTCTACTCTTCGGTTGTAGAAGAAAGAGATTTTATTGGCATCATTCAGCTTATAAGCCAGGCGTACATTAGGGAAAGGCTGTACATAGTTGTAGCCATCGCTTTTATAGGTATTGTGATCGGGGTTGACAGTGTAATTCAGGCGTACATACTCCATACGTATGCCGGCTTCGGCTTCAATGCGATTGTTTTCATATACATAGTTGCCGTAAATAGCAGGAATAGTTTCGGCATAATCTGCCCATCCGGCGGCACCTTTATCGAGGGGTGACTGTTCTCCGGGGAAGAAACGCATATTGGTGGGTATCACTCTTCTGCGGAGCTTCAGTCCACTTTCCACACGGCCATGACGTAGCGGCCGCACGTAGTCTACATTCAGATCAGCCACGTGTTCATCGGCTATCAGCATAAAGGTATCTTTCCCGATGTAGGTAGTGCGGTTATCGGTCAGAAAATATTTTTCATCTTCCCGATGGAATGTATAGTTGAAATTGATGTTCAGCAGGTGGCCCGGCTGCCGGAACTTATGCTGATAGGCCGCCATGGCTGTGAAAGCAGAGTTCACTTCATCTTCATGAAATTGCCATAACCTTCTTCTTTCCGTTAATTTACCGTTGAAGTAAGGGATATCACCATCATCAAGAACACGCTCACGGCTGTATAATCCGGACACTGTGAGGGTATTACGATCATCGATATTCCAGTCGACGCCTGTTTTTACAGAGCCGTCATAAGTGCGGCGGTTGCGTTTTACCTGTTGCCGCACGGTGTCACCATTATCGTATATACGTTCTGCGAACTCGCTTTTATTGAGGGTTTTCATGTATAGCCAATCGCCCTGAAAGAAAGCATTGATCTTATTCTTCCGGTAGTTGAGCGACAGGGACGGATTAATTTTAGGGGTAGCCTGGTACTGAGGTCTTATGCCGGGCAGGTTTTCTTCCTTTTGCCACAATGCGCCCAGGCCGGTGGTGAGACCTATTTTACCATTAAAGCCTTCCTGTTTGTTTTTCTTGTAAATGATGTTGATGATGCCTGCGTTACCATTGGCATCGTATCTGGCGGAGGGGTTGTTGATGATCTCGATCCGTTCGATAGCGGAAGCCGGGATATTATCAAGGCCTGACTGGTTACCAAAACCGGTGAGAGCGGTTTGTTTACCATCGATGAGGATGGTCACCCGGTCGCTGCCGCGCAGCTGCACTTTACCATCCTGGCTGGTAGTAATGCCCGGCAGATTTTTCATAGCCTGCAATACAGAACCGCCTTGCTGGCTCATATTGTTTTCCAGCGAAAAGATCTTTTTATCCATTTTAGTGTCAATGCCAGCTTGCTGAGCGGTCACTTCCACTTCATTGAGGGTGCGGGCGTTTTCCTTCAGTTCTATGGAACCCAGGTCCAGAAAGGCACTGAGTGATCCCACCTGCACCGGGAGTTGTTTTACTTCATAGCCCAGATAGGTGGTCTCCAGGAAATAATTGCCGCTACTTATGGCAGACAATGAAAAGCGGCCATCTTCACCTGTAATGGTGCCAGCCGCCAGGCTGCTGTCTTTTGTGTGCTTTAAAGTCACATTTACAAAAGGCAGTACGGTTTTATTCTTTCCTTCTTTTATAATTCCGGATACCACTACTTTTCTATCCTGGGCGAACAGTGCGCCCTGAAAAGCTATCAGTGCCACAGCTATCTGAATCAGGCAATTGGTCATTCTCTTCGGCATAATATATTCTGTTGAAAATAAATGATGCCACAAAGTTGACCTTCAATTTGGAAGAAATTTGGAATTCAGAAATCGATGCAGAATTGATGTAGCTGGTTTTCAAATGTGTAATACACCTGCCAGTGATAACGTTGGCAGATCTGCTGAACAATAGCCAGTCCAAGGCCACTACCGGGACTTTGAGGAGATCCCGCCGTAAAACGCTTAAACAGATTACCCGTATCCAGTGAAATACTACCTGTATTGGCTATACGAAGTTTTCCTGGAAGGAGATGAACAATAATTTTCCCTCCCGGATTTACATAGCGGGCGGCATTCAGCAGCAGGTTATTGAGCAAAATCTCTACCAGCACTTTATTACCTTCTATGTTAATACCAGACTGTATATGTTGTTCTATCTGCAGGGATTTGTGAGCAAACAAGTCGAACAGTGGAGCAATACAATCTTCCAGCAACTCACTTAAACAAATGTTTTCTTTCTGAAGGAACTGGTGGTTTTCTATTCTGGCCAGCAGCAGCAGGTTTTTATTGATACGGGTCACCTTCATCAGAGCTTTGATGGACTCTTCCACCAGCAAGGATTGTTTATCGTTCAGTGGCTGGCTTTGCAATAACAAGTCCAGCTTGGATTTGGCGATAGCTAGTGGTGTCTGCAACTCATGCGAAGCATTTTCCGTGAACTCTTTTTGTTGCTGATAGGTGGAGATATTTTCGTTGATCAGCTGCTGTAAACTGTTATTTAGCGTTTCAAACTCGGCGATGTTGGTTTTATCGAAAGAAATCTGTTGTTGCCGGTTGAGATCAAAACCAGCTATTTTATGAAGGGTATTGTAAAACGGCTGCCACAGGCGCCTGGACGCCCTTTTATTGAGTAGTACCAGTCCTGCCAGCAGGAGTATAAAAAATAGGATGGTCACCAGCGTAATAGCGAGGATTGTTTCGTGGGTTTCCTCCATATTGGTTTCTACCGTGAGACTGTAGGGTTGACTGTTGACTGTAAAAGAAGATACCAATCCATGAAAACGGTTGATACCTGTAGCATTGCGACGGTAGATATTGTAAGTACTGTCTGGCTTTACCATCGCTGCTCTGCGGATAGCAGCATCCGGCTGCAACTGATTCCAGGTGTGGATATGATGGTCGAGGGCGCTGTCACTGCTGTAAGCCTTGTGAATATTGGCTTTTATAGTCTCTGCAACAATTTTATTATGCTCATGTAACTCGTTCATCCAGATATTATCCACGATATAATAATAGGCAGGAATACTGCATACCAATACAAAAAAGGCATACAGCGAAAATACTTTCAGCGATTTACTCAGCAGTTTTTTCATACTTCCCACTTATATCCGGTACCATAAACGGTTTTAAGGTAATTGCCTGCTCCGGCTTCTGTCAGCTTACGTTTCAGGTTTTTAATATGAGCATATACAAAATCGAAGTTATCCAACATATCGGCAATATCACCTGAAAGATGCTCTGCCAGTGCCATTTTGGAGATGACCCGATTTTTGTTGCCGATAAAATATAGTAAGAGATTGAACTCTTTTTTGGTGAGTGGCACCGGTTCTTCGTTGACAGATACGGTTTTGGCGGGCAGATCTATTTTTAATTCATTAAAAATGACGGTGTTGGCATTTCCGAAATTTTTTCTTCGGATGACAGAATAGATTCTGGCGGCCAGCTCCGGCAGATGGAAGGGCTTGGCAAGATAATCATCTGCTCCCAGCTGCAGACCAGCTATTTTATCTTCCATAGCACCTTTGGCAGAGATGATAATGACACCTTCCTGCTTTTGCTGTTTTTTCAGTTCTTCCAGAATAGCCATACCATTGCCTCCCGGCAGCATCAGATCCAGCAGAATACAGTCGTATTCGTAGATGGAGATTTTCTCAACCGCCTCATCGAAGGTGGCAGCAAACTCGCACAGGTAGTTCTCTCCGGCCAGATAGTCCGCGATACTTTGTGCCAGTTCCTGTTCATCTTCGATAATCAAGATTTTCATACCGGCAAGTTATGCGAATGATTCTGAAAAAATTCTGAATTCAAGACAGGGGAGGGATCATACCCGCCCCAGCAGCATGGCTTCGTCGGAGAAATTACGGTAGGCCCTTCCATTACCGAATCCTTCAGGGTTGATGGCATGGGCTTTTTTTCTGTTACGGAAAAAAACTTTTCGGCCCAGATAAATGGCCCGTTGCAACAGAAAAGTATCCCGCAACGCACCGGATGTGATCCGGTAAAAGGTACGCTGATCGTCGGCAGACAGGGCGTCATTGGTCTCCCGGGTTAGTTGCAGGTATTTATGACCGTTTTCCCTGTATAGCTGTATGATATTGTCTGTTTCCCGATAGGTGCCGGTATATCGTTTTTTAGGCTTCAGTTCATCATCTGTGCTCTGATAGTGCAACAGGTCTCTGTCTACATAAAAACGTTCAAATGTGTGGTCATTCTGCAGGCATATCACCTCTGAAGTATCTTCACAATAGTGGCCTACCAGCAGATCGGTCATCCGGGTGGTTGTAAAACCGGAGGCGATGCGCATGGTATCATCATGGCGGATGGCCTGCAGATAGGCCGGGTCACGGATGATGACCTTCTTTTTGCCATTGGCCACCAGACGGCCTTTGAAGTCCTGATCTTCATAACCGTAGTCCATCACGCTCTCATCATATCCACGGAGCGCATTAAAATCGTCCCGGAGAACGCAGATGCGGCCTTGTACGTCCCACCATTTTTTGCCTGGGCCGATACCAGCCGGCGACATAAAACAAGGATACTCCCGGAGAAAAGTCTGATGAATATATGTTGCAAAGCCTTGTCCGGTGTAGTTATCAGCGTCTACGCTACAGAGGATATCGCCGGAAGCCAGCCGGAAAGCCATATTCTTGGCATGGCTCATATGAAAATAAGCAGGGTCCGGATTATGATAGTATACCACTACACCTGATTCGATATAAGGCCGCAGTTCCTGTCGGGCCCATTGGTCCAGATCATCCCGGGAACCGTAGTTCAATAGCACAAATTCCAGCGGACTATAACCGGCATTGTCCTGGATGTTTTGAAGCAGTGTTTTTTTCAGGTGCATGGTCCGGTTCATACACACCGTGCAGAAAGATATTTTATGTTGCAACATTTTCTTTAATGGGTGAGATGCATTTAGCATAACAAGGAAGAAGGTGCATTGTTTGAAGGGGTTATTGCAAAAATGTGAACTTATTATTAACTTCCTGATGGTTCCACGATTTACACCGCTACCGCTTTAGATTTGCAGCGTTTTTTAAAATTCTTTTCAACCATTTATATACGCTTAAACAACACCCTATGAAACATTCTGTTTATCGGATTCCACTGTTATTATCCGTTTGTTTGGCTGCCTGTAATAAAAACATGGTAGACCAGGTGTCGCCACCACGTACGCAGCAGCAACAGTCAGCACAAGTAAGCCCATTGGCCGCCAGCACTGTTACTTTTACAGACGAGAGTAGTTTTGTGAACAGTCTTTCTTCCTATGGATTTAAAACGCCGGACCAGCTTAACCTCAACCGGATAGCCTCTACCAGTGGTTATAATACGGTATATGGGTTTAATATTCCGGCAGCCAATCAGGTGACCGGTTTCAAATGGAACAGCGGCGACGAACAGACCCAGGACTGGCGTCCACAGGGAATTACCGGCTTCAGCTGGGGAGGAAAAAAATTCCTGCTGGTAACCTGGTATGGCGTTGATCCCAGCACTATTGCCGGCATCAACAACCAACATAAAGGAGTTCGTGTATCCCTGGTAGATATCAGCGATATGAGCAATATAACGTACAGGCATATACTGCTGGTACAAAACGCAGCCAATATGTCTAACTCCGCATTGTATAAGGCTTCCAATCCCTATACCCAGCTGGCATCGTTTTGCCCGGTTACCATCCATGCGGGTGGAGTGGCCTATTATGCAGGTAAGATATACGTAGCCGATACCAACCTGGGCATCCGCGTATTTGACCTCAACACGATGGTATCTGCCGCCGGTGACTCCAGCGAAAGCCGTATTGGTAAAGAAAGTAATGGAGATCTCAAAGCGTTCAACTACGGATACATCCTGCCGCAGATAGGCTATTACAAAATCACCAATGCCAAACCATTCTCCTGTATTGAACTGGGAGAGGGAGCCACTCCGGGTGAAAAATATCTGTGGACCGGTCAGTATATCACTTCTTCCGAAACAGCCATACCACAGGTTTTCGGGTTTCCGATCGATGCCAGCGGACAGGTGAGCACCAGCACACAGCCTACTATCATCACCCCCGTTGACAACGACAGCGGCCATGTATATGGCATGCAAGGCGTTTTCAGAGCCGGTAGCAAAACGTTTATGACTACCACCGGCAACAGCTCCTACCTTGGCTCTACTGCCCGCCTGGTACGTTATAGCGACGGCACCACCGCCGGTACCCGTTACCGCTGGCCTCATGGTGCTGAAGACCTTTTCCGTGACAGTACCACAGGCTACCTCTGGAACCTTACTGAATACGAAACAGCCAAATACGGACAAGATAACAGAGTGGTGTTTGCAGTGCGGTTATCAGATTATCAATAATCAAATAAATGAATAGTCAAATAATCAAGAAGCATATCGCATCAACGATATGCTTCTTCCATTTCTGAAATGTTTTATCTTGAACGTTTGTTAATTCAACCTATTTATCTATGAAACATTTTCTTCTTATTGTAGCAGCACCATTCGTTTGTACCTTAACCACCCAGGCACAAACTCTTGACAACGTTTTAAAGAATGGTAATACAACTACCGAAACCATCATTACTTCGAATGCAGAAGGCCTGAAAATAGCAAACAACAATGCCTTTATATCAGGCTGGAATGCTCAAAACACTGCCAGGACAGGCTATTTGCAGTTCAACTCTTCAGGGAACATATCACTGTCTGCCGAGGGCGCCAGAAGTATTCTTTTACTGACCAATCAACAACCCAGAGTTACTATAACAGAAAATGGTTATGTAGGGATTGGTACAACACGGCCCGCGCAGAAATTTGTAGTTTCCAATAACGAACAGGAAGGACTGGAGGTCTATCTTGAAAACAATGGCATCGTAGGGCTACAAGCCTATAACCGGCAAACGTCCCACTATATGCCTATGTATATCGATGCCTCCCATCTTGCCATCACATACGGCAGTGTAAGTATTGGCACACCTTCTCCCAAATCAGAACTTACTGTTAACGGCACTATCACCACAAAAAAAATAAAAGTCACTGCCGAAAACTGGCCCGACTATGTATTTCGTAAAGACTACGTACTCCCTTCCTTACAGGATGTGGAAAACTTTATAACTACCCGTCAGCACTTGCCAGGCATTCCTGCTGCCGCTACCGTAGAAAAGGAAGGGCTGGAACTGGGAGAAATCAACCAGAAGCTGCTGCAGAAAATTGAAGAACTAACGCTATACCTGATTGATGAACATAAAAAAAATAAAGAACTGGAAAAACAGGTTTCTTTATTGAATGAACGACTAACAAAACTGGAGCGGCCATAATCGTGAACCAGACACATGACAAGTTTGAGTTTTTCCTAAAATCTGCTTATTTATGTAATTTTACCTGCTTTTACAACGCTCATCGTTGCAAAATCCATAAACCATGCTTATCCAAGGGGAACCTGGTTCATCCCGAACAATTCGGTATACCTGTGCCTATTTCCAAGATCGCATCCAAATTAAAACACAACAAAAATGGTTGTACTAACAAAACTCTACGGTCAAACCAGCAACAACTTTTTACAATTTATACACCTGGATTCATTTTGCAGGGAAAACAATATCCCTTTCCATAGTCCCTATTTCAGGAAATATTTTGATCAGTATCCTGCATTGCAGTCTTATGGTGTTAACTATTCGAAAGTGCTGATGAAGTTTTTCATCAGAACGAAACTGTATAAAGAATTTAGTTTTGTTGATGACACTCAGATTTCTGCTTATAAAAATGCGATCCTTACGAGAAAACGATTGTTTTGTGAAGGCTGGTACTTCAGCAGCAAAGAAACTGTTGAAAAAAACAGAAGCCTTTATCAGCAGCTATTTACACCAAACATCGATCAGCAGGATTTCCACAATAAATACCTGAAAAAAGAAAATAATGAAACCATCATTGGTGTTCATATCCGTCGTGGTGATTACAAAGAGTTCCAGGGTGGTGAATATTATTTTGAAGATGATGTTTATATTGATAAAATAAAACAGCTGTTGAACAACCTGAATACGCCACATAAGGTGATCATCTTCACTAATGATGATGCGCTGAATAAAGCTAATTACACGCAGCATTTTAATGTGTTGTTCTCAGAAAATCCAGTGCATGTTGACCATTTCCTGATGTCACGCTGTGACTACCTGATCGGGCCTGTGAGCTCATTTTCGTTATGGGCCAGTTATATCGGAGAAACACCTTTATTTCATATTCGTACAGCCAATGACGTTGTCACGCTGGACAAATTCAAAATTTGCGACGGAAACTGGTTTTAAACAAAACCAGTTTCTTGTTTTTCAGATAAACTTATCTTATATTTAAATATCTATCCAACGATTCATATCAGAATAACCGTCACATAAAACGTACCTGTAATTTTTCCTGATTATCCACGATTTTCATTTATAACCCAAAATCCAAACATCATGAAAAAGAAAAAAGTAACCCTCAATCCCAAACTGTTCATCAACAAACTTACTATCACTTCCTTAACCACAGAACAACAGGAGAAAGTGGCTGGTGGCGCAACTGCAGGTGTTATCTGCATGACCACCGAGACACGTCGTCCAACTGATTGTTCTGCTACTCCAAATCACGCTTGCTGCTGATATCAGTAGTCTAAGTTCTTATTTGAGTATCCCCGTTTCGGAAGGTGATTTGGTTTTCAGGTAAGATCATCCTCCGAATGGGGATACTTGTGTTTGTAAGATTACAAACTACCACGCCACTTAGTAACTTTATCAAATTACTTATGCCAGTTTTCTCCGGACTGGCTGCTGGTATCATCTTGATAGTCATGTATATGCCTATGTCTATTTTATGGCAAACACTCTAATAATTTCAACCAGGTTATCTACTGGAAAGGAATGTTGTACAATACTGGCTAATTAATTACATTCGTATTAGTTCCTTTTACCCATTATCTGTGCTCAAATTTTCATGAGCCCTATATCATTGTAACTTTTAAATTATCACCTATATCTTATGTTTAAATGTGAGTATGCACTGATATTTTCCTGAGGGATATCCCCCTTTATATGTTGGCCCAGCAGTAGCTTATTGTAGCTGAGTGTTCCCGGATTTGTATCTTTTTTATGCCATCATATCAGCGTTACAATCAATCAAACATCTCTAGTTCTTAATCTAAAAATCCCTATATGATCACTAGCAAAGAACGGCTTAGAAAACATCTTGCGATGTTTTTCCTTGCTCTTCTGGTTTACCAGATTGGATTTCCAGCTGCAGCCTATGCACTTACTTCCGGGCCCACAGCACCGGAAGCTACCAGTTTTGAGCCTGTGGATACTACAGATATGGTAAATCTTCAAACCGGAGATTTCACCTATAACCTTCCATTATTAGAAGTACCGGGTCCGGAAGGAGGCTACCCATTATCATTATCTTATCATGCCGGTATTCAGGTAGGAGAAGATGCAAGCTGGACGGGACTCGGATGGACGCTGAATCCCGGAGCAATTACCCGTAACGTAAACGGCTATCCGGATGACTGGTTTTCAGAAACACAATTAAGAAGAGATTATTGGGAAGGTGGTCAAACCAATACTTATAACGTAGGCGTCAGCGTTGGTATCGCCAATACGCCGGCCACTGTTAGTTTTGGCCTTGCTTTTTCCCAGGACACCTACCAGGGATTTGGTGTTGGTGGCAGTGTGGGAGTAGGCGCTAACTACGGCCCTCTTCATATCGGTGCAGAAGTAGGAGTGACCCCATTTGGGCAATCATATCAGTCTATAGGCTTCAGCGCTTCCACTTCATCCGGTGGAAGTCTGGGTGTATCTGTAAGCGGTGGGCTTTCCACCAGCGGCGGATATGCCGGTGTGAGCGCAGGAAATTCTTTCCTGGGTGCCAGTATGGGAACAAATGGTCTTTCTATGATTGTTGGAGAAGGTATCACTGGTACTACCAATAATGACAGGTCAGGGGAGATCTCTACTAAATCCAGCGGTCTTTCTGTAGATATCCCTATCGGATATGTTAATATAAGGCTGGGGTATAACCACACCCGTTACTGGTCAGATGAGAATGTTAATATACCCGCTCACGGCAGCTTGAATCTCACCGGCTGGAATATGCTGGACAATCATGCCTATGATTGTTATTCCCTGCTAAACTATGATCCCGCCAACTATAACGCCACTAATATCGTCGATAACAGCGACCCGGATGTATTGCAGGGTGGCACCTTTCCGGATTATGACAACTATGTTGTGACCGCTCAGGGTCTTGCCGGCACCATGCGGCCTTATGGCTTCCAGAACTACGTGGCAAGGCAAAACAGAAGCAATAGCAACCGTACTACGATTATGTACGTATGTCCCGGGCAAACCAATACCTTTAATATGCTGGGTAAGCAGCCCCAGTTCAGGTTTGATAACGACTTCTCCAATCAATACCGCCAGAATTTCAACGATATTGATGTGGTAAATGTATATGCCATGAATCTGCCGGCTCCATTTGACCCAAATCCCGTTTATGGAAATAATGATGGTACTTATGGTTATAACACGGCTACCACACAGCTCGCAGGTTCCCGCAGTATTCGTACGATAGATTATGCCACACTCTTCGGAGCCAGTGATAAGAAGGGATTCCTGTATCCATCAGGAACAACCGGTTTTGTGTATAATTCCGCACTGGCTAAAAGCATAGGAGGATTTGCGGTCACAAACAGCAGCGGTGTAACCTACCACTACAGTTTGCCTGCCTATTCCTATAATGAAAGCATTTACTCTGAAAAAATAGATCCTTCTAAAGGACCAGGGCAAAGTAAAAGCTTTAACCGTCAGGTAAAACCGGGTAAGTATGCTTATACCTGGTACCTGACAGGTGTTACAGGCCCCGATTATGTTGACAAGAATAATAATGGCATTCTTGATGAAGGCGACTGGGGATACTGGGTAAAGTTTGAATATGGTAAATGGACAGATACCTATTGCTGGAGAAATCCGGAAACAGGCTTTGCTCCCGATATTGATAACAAATTCCAGAATGCATCAAAGGGACAAAAAGAAGTTTATTACCTCAATGCCATCAAAACAAGGAGCCATACAGCCTTGTTTGTGAAAGATCTCCGTACAGATGCGCGTGGAGCTTCGCCCACCATTATGCAAAGCACAGGTGATACAGAAAGTGTTGGAGCCTATGATGGCAACTCTGCCTATAGCCTCAGCCTGAATCGCATCCTGTTGTATAACAATGCAGATCTTCCTGCTTTGAATATGAACAGCAGTAGTGAACTGAATATCGCAGCACATTACGCAGGCAATGTATTAGATAAGTACGACGTGGCAGATCCCAGCTTCCTGCAGAAAGCATTCAGAGTGATTGACTTCAAATATGATCTCAGCCTTTGTTTTTATACGCCAAATAGTTTCAGCGGAAGTTCAACCCGCGTGACAGCTGGTAAGCTGACCTTAAATCAGTTAGTAGTACGCGGCAAAGGTGGGGCCTGTATGCTCCCTTCAACAGATTTTCAATATGAAGTGGATGATACAAATATGGGCACCATCACAGCCTCCACTGCACCAGGAAGCAATAGTATCGGAAACATTACCTGCTCCAATATCGCAAACGGCCAGTATAACGTAGGTGATATTCTCAATATTTATATAGGTCGCGGACGCTATAGCGGAGTGATCACAAAAAAATATTCGGCTACTTCATATGACGTGAAATACTTCCCGGGTATGGCGTCCGGAGGTGGCTCCGGCACTTGTTACATTACAAAAAATCCAATCTATCTGCAGGATGCAAAAGATATCTGGGGATTGTACAAATCTGATTATGATGCCGCTGCTTATGCACAAAACAGCAATATTGGTGGTGCAAGAACCTATGCTTCTGCAGGAAGTGCGGATGCATGGTCTCTCAGAAAAATCACTACGCAACTGGGAGCCAAGATTAGAGTGGAGTATGAATCAGATGTATACAACAAGGCAGTATTAAATAGCTCTTCATCATCTGTTATCAACAATTTTAGTTACAACTCAACCACCAAGCAGCTGAGCTTTAAGGTTAACAGCATTGGAGATGGTTTGTCTCTGAGTAATACCTATAAGGTGGGCACAAAATTAAACGCATTATTGATACAACCTGCAGATATTACTATACAGTCTAAAAACAGTGATGGTAGCTCTTGGCCGCTGACCATTTTGGATGGAGATCAATATGTTACAAGAACGGCCATCCTGGGAGGGAATGAATTTGTGATAACAGCAGTGGATGATGTTAATAAGACTATTACTGTTAACTGCTCTACACTTAATGAGCTAAATATTCCAAATACAGTCCCCAATACCGATGTTATTAAGGTTGAGTGTAAAGTCTATTCTACAGGAAATCTTTTCTACAGCAACGATTTCAACCGCCCAGGCGGTGGTCTTAGGGTGAAAACACTTTCCGTACAGTCTACACAGAATACTGCTACCACGATGTATGACTACTCCAATGCCGACAATCCCGCAATTAGTTCAGGGGTAACCTCATACGAACCATCTGTATTTGATTATTGCGAGGTATCCCGTTATCCAGCGGTTGCGAGTGGCGAAAATCAGTATAAAAAAGAACTGTACAAGAATATCAACTACCTGCTTACTATTGCCAGGGAGGTTACTCCTCCCGGAGTAGTGTATAAGAATGTATCCGTTCGTACAAAAGTGACTTCTCCTGATGGTACAGAACGCGCTACAGCAGGGCGTACTGTTTATGAATTTGAGGTATTCAATGAAAACATGATTTCACGTCATAAAGTCGGTTTGGGAACTACCTCCGGCTATTATCATAATAATCCAAGCTCCGGAAGTCTGAATGTCGGTAACAACCAGACAATTCAGAACCTAACAGCTGCCGTAGGATTATTAAAACGGACAACCACTTATGATGTGAATGATAAACCATTGGCCAGTACTAACTATATGTTTGAGCATGGCACTTTTGGTTCACCCAACCCTGCTTTCCTGGATATCTATTACAATGGTTTAAATAAGTACAATTACCAGGGTGTTACTTCGGAGAGATCTTTTGAAGAAAAATACGTGTATAATCCAGCCACCAGCCAGAATAAGGTAATGCTGACCATGAGTGCAAAAGAAACTTATCCGGTAATACCCACAGGTGTAACAACAACAGATTATAAAACGGGAACATCCACTGCCAAATACTATAATGGATACGACTTCTATAGTGGAGAGATTACTAAAACTGTCACAAGGGATATTTACGGTAACGCATTTGCTACCGAAGTCATTCCCGCCTACAGGAAGTATCCTCAAATGGGGCTGATGGTCAATAATAGTGCTAACAAGAATATGCTGACTCAAACTGCCGGCTCATATACTTATGTGCTGGGCAATGGTGTAAATGCAGGCGTAGTCAGTGCGAGCGCAACCATCTGGGGAAATCAGACTCCGGTACTCAATCCTGATAACAGTGGAACTACATTGGTCCAAAACACTTCATCCGTTGGTAATGTATGGAGAAAACAACAGGAATACATCTGGCGTCCGGATGTAATCAAACCTGATGGAGTAGTGCCTATGGCGGAATTTACAGACATCAACTGGACCAATCCGCTGGCATCCAATTCCGCGTGGAAAAAAGCAGTAGAGGTAACATTGTACAGCGCCAATTCCCACCCATTGGAAACTGTAGACATCAACGGTGCTTATGGCGCAACCAAATATGGATACAAAGATAGCCGCAAGGTGCTGACAGTTACACCAGCTCAGTACAGCCAGGTTGCTTTCTCCGGTGCTGAAGATGAGTTGATCGGATCTGCGTTCAGCTCAGGAGTGAATCCTGGTGATGGAACCATTGAAACCAGCACCACCTTCCCTGCAACCCTGGCACATACGGGGTATAACAGCCTTCGTACAGCAGCTGCCAAACAAGGTTTTAACTATACCGTTCCTGTTGCTGCCTCACAACTGAATGTACAATACCAGGCAAGTGTTTGGGTAAAAAGTGTAGCTGGTGGCCAGCCCTCAGCTAATATCTATTACCAGGTGAATGGTGGCACCCCAACACCGGCAACAGTAACGGCTACACGTAAGTCCGGCGACTGGTACTTATTGACCTTGGTAACGCCCACCTCTGCTTCAGCCAGTGCTGGCTCCAGCATTAAATTCGGATGCACTAATACAGGTGCAACAGATGTGGTATTTGATGATTTCAGAGTACATCCGGTAAGCGCCAGCTCGACTGCTTTCGTATATGATAAAACCAGTGGAGAATTAACTTACATACTGGACAATAAGAATATCTATACCAGATATAATTATGATTCAGGCGGGAAATTAATCGGTACTTATAAGGAAATTATTGGAACTGGCGAGAAGAAAGTCTATGAGTATGAATATAATTATGGCAAAGGCTGTATCGCTGCCAATAATTTGAGCATCCCCAAAGTAGATTTTTATAAACAGCATTTTGGGTTGATATAAAAATGATGATACCCTGATTGTCTGATTTTTGTTTTATCCATTATTTTTTAGATTATGACTAGTCTGATTAGTAAACATATTAAAAACCGAACAATACCAGTGGCTGCCTGCATGCTAATGAGCATGGCAGCTGCTGCTCAAACGGTTTCAAGTGGCTCCCTCATCACATTGCCAACCAGTGGTAGCAGTCTTACCATCCCCGCGGGTCAGGTAGCGAACTATAAAAGCGCGATTGGCATTGAAATGAACCCGGAGGTGACAATTGAACAGGGGGCAGAGGTCACTTTTGAAGTGGGTAGCGTTACTGTAAATGGTCCCGGAAACTGGCGCCTGACCAGGGCCTTTGGACTCAATAACGCTGTGGGCGCAGAAGTAAGGTCATTTTATGACGACCGGGGAGTAATGTTACAATACCAGAAACGTGATATGGTAAGCGGCAATGTACTGGCCAGCCAGATAATTTATGATTATCTGGGCAGACCAGTACTCACCACCCTGATGGCTCCCACGTTGAAGAATACACTGGAATACCAAAGTGACTTTGTACAAAATGCAGCCGGCACTCCGTATACAGCCGCCAATTTCGATCTCGCCAAAATGAATACACCGGATGCGCTGGGCAATACAAATCCAGGTACCCTTGGATGGTATTACAGTAACAATAACTCACAGGAACCTTATGTGGGAGCTACCGGGTACCCCTATACGATGACCGACTATTACAATGATGGAAGTAATGAAATACGAAAAAGCGGTGGTATCGGTGAACAGTTAAAAATGGGCAGTGGTCATGAAGCCAGAACTTTTAACTCAAGGGTGGTAAATGAACTAGACCACTACCTTGCAGTAAGAAATAAGTTTTTTGCCACCACCCAAATGGGAGAGTTGCCAGGAGCACTGGGATATCCGGCAACTATCAGTTATAATAAGAATAAAAACGGACAGGAAACAGTGGTGATATCAGATGGTAGCGGACATGTGCTGATGAGTGCACAACCAGGAACCGGACTCACTGTTAACAATTACTATGGATTCGATAGTCCCAACTATTTCTTCCGGATTTTCACGCCTACTGTTATCGATTATGGAGGGACCTATCAGTTCACCGTCTATGATATGAATACAGAGCAGCCTGTGAGTTTATCTCCCAACGGGACTTTACCTGCCGGCTATTATAAAATGGTTAAAGGAGCATTCACGGGTAGCAATAACATGGGATTAGCACCTTACATCCGTTACGCTACCAGCTTTAGCAAAATCAATTATAGTTTTTATAATCAGCATGGTCAACTGGTTGCATTTATACCTGTAGAAGGGGTAAATAAACTACTGGGCACTGGTATAAACAACTATGCCAACAAGTCTGACATTCCCTACATTTCAACCAGAGAATATAATCAGGCTGGGTTGCTGAGCGCAGTGACAGACAAAGAAAGCGGACGCATTGAATTTACCTATCGTAAGGATGGCAACATTCGTTTTTCGCAAAATGCGCAACAGCGTGCATCTGGTAAATATTCCTATATTAATTACGATAAGGTAGCTCGTAATATTGAAAGTGGCGAATTTACTCCATCTGCCGGAGGCATTTCATTTAGCCCTACCGGCATGTCCAATCTGGAAAGCACAGCTACAGATGGGGGACTGGGTGCTGGCACAAAATCAGACTGGACCCGCAGGACATACGATGTGGCAGTGGCTACGGGTGTTGCAGGGTATACACAGGATGATTATACTTTAGCCAGAGGTATATCATATTCTGAGAACAGCTCAGGTTCCAAAACATGGTATAATTATAATGATCAGGAAACGGTTGTCTGGATGGTACAGTATATCCCAGGCCTGGGGTATAAAACGATCGATTATACCTACGACGAAATGGGAAATCTGACTAAAAGGGTTTTCCAGAAAAATACACCGGCAGAAACCTTTGCACAATTCTTTGACTACGATCAGAATTTACGCCTGAAAGCTGTGTATGCTGCTACTTCTGATAATGCTGCTGCTAAAACCCTTCAGGCTAAATACATTTATTATCTCCATGGTCCGCTCAAGCGTGTGGAACTGGGAAGTAATGTCCAGGGCATCGATTTTAGCTATACAGCTGCAGGATCTCTGAAAGCGATCAACAACGCCAACCGGGACCAGGATCCGGGCAAGGATGGTATTACCGGTACCAATGCAGGTTTTGCAAAGGATGCTTTTGGGATGAATATAGATTATTACAATCAGGATTACTCCAGGAATAACAGCAACATTGGAAACATCCCTGTGGATAACGGTCTGGCGCCAGATCAATTTGGTGGTAATATCAAGTCTCTCAACTGGCACTCCCGTAAACCAGCCAGTGTAATAGCTGTTCTGGGTGCTGGCATTGAAAACCCCAGCATGTATGCCTATAGTTATGATAACCAGAGCCAGTTGACCAGCGCTACCTGGGGAACACCTGTTTTTGGTGCTTCTCCCTCTTTTACCGCAAGTACAGCTTTTGCTGAAAAAGTGCCCGGTTATGATAACAACGGCAATATCACCAGTTTACAACGTACAGATGGTACAGGGAATAGCGGAGATAATCTTATTTACTCCTATATCCCCAATACCAACCAGGTACAGAGTATTAGCAACAATGGTGCTTCATACCGGAACTATACCTATGATGTTTTGGGACGTTTAACTTCCGAATCAGTAAACGGCGGACCAACAAGATATATCAAGTATAATATAGCGGGTCGGGTACTGGGAGTATATGGAGATGCCGCATTTACACAGCCCAAAGTAACCTTTACTTATAATGAACAGGGGCAACGGATTGCAAAAAATGATGCGATCAATAATACCACCACCTATTATGTTAATGATGGTTCCGGTAATAATATTGCTACTTACATCCAGTCTGCCACAGGCGCTCCTGCACTGGCTGAGCTTCCACTGTTAGCGGGCAGCCGTTTTGGTCTGTTCAGAAAAGCAAGTGGGATATATGAATATGAATTGACAGATCACCTGGGCAACGTCAGAGCTGTAATTGATGGTAATAAAACCATTAAACAATATGGTGATTATTATCCATTTGGAAGCATTGCCAGAAATGGAGGCTCCAGCGATTACCGTTATGGATACCAGGGACAGAACAGTGAAGCCGATCCTGAAACCGGATGGCAGTCATTCAGTCTCCGTATGTATGATAGTAAAACAGGACGTTGGTTGTCACCTGATCCTAAAAGGCAATATGCATCTCCGTATTTAGGTATGGGAAATAATCCGGTAAACGGGGTAGACAAAGATGGTGGTGCTTTCTGGAATTTTTGGGAAAAAGCTAACGTAAGGCAAGCCAGAGAATTTGCCCAAAGGACTAATTCAACCTTTGACAAATGGAAAGGACAGGATAAAAAAACATGGGCTTCTGCACAGGCATGGGTCCCTGAACTGGAGGGACAATTTGCCGTCGTGTTTGCTCCGGGGTCTAACCACTATGATTGGCTTAGAGCTGTTGGCGTACCGGTTTATACCGCTGAGCTGATGACCAAAAGTGGCTTTCAATATGTCAGAGAACTGGCAGTGATAGGGGATGCCTGGGCACGTGGAAGCGGCGAATACTACAGAGACGGACAAGCTCCGGATATAATGAAAGCATTATTGGGCGCCAATCCCTTGTTCGGGATTCCCAATAATATCACCGGTATGCATATTTCTGCTGACCATACAGATTTCATGGGAAATAAGTACGAAAAAACATCTGATTATGTTTGGGGTTGGATTGGAGTAGCTTCCGGTATAGGGTCTTCAACAGCAACAGAATTGATTGGTTATGGTGCTAAGGGCTTAGGTTACGCGTCACAAGCAGCAAAGCTGGCGGCTGTTAGCGACAAATTGCTTAAATATGATATAACAGTAACTATTGGATTAGGACTGAAAGATGCCTTTTATCCCTCTATCCAGGAATACATAGACCGACCACCTGCTACACCTTCGCCAATATATCAACCTGGAAATTAAATTCCCGAAGGTTTTGAGCATCAAAAAATCGAAGAAGCTGTTTTGACCAACTATTAACACCCAGATCAAAGGTCCGTTAGTAGAAAATATTATCAACAAAAAAGAGGCTGCCTGCAAAACAATAGCAGGCAGCCTCTTTCTCTTTTAAGTTCCAGAGAAAATAAAATGATGATGAATATTCCGGTGAAGATTTATTATTTCATTTATCTGAGTATTAAAATAAACCGCTTATAAACATCTTGTAGAGCCCGCTCCAGACTGGGCGTGTCATAATTTTCAGTACTTTGAGATAGTTAAATCATAGATAATCCATCATGAAAAAAGTATTCATTGTATTAGCCTGCTTCCTTTTCATATCGGAAACATATGCCCAGGAGGCTAGCCAACAACAATATGATACTTTGAAAGACTCCATCGTAGCGCAATTCAGCCGTAGTGACTACCATGCCATATATTCCCTGATGGACCCTTCTTATTTTAAAATTGAAGAGCCGGCATTTGTTTCTTTTTTAAAAAATATCAAATCCAACAGTGGGGAAATTGTACAGACGAAGTTCCTGGCAGACTCTGTCTTCGAGGGTAGCAACTCCGGAAGAGCCAGATATTATCTCGCCGAATTTCAACTCAGATCACTGTTAATGGTGCTTGAAGCCACGCCTCATGGTAAGATCAGCCTCTTTGCCCTGATTCACTATGAATATCCTCCAATAACAGCCACCGCTGATATACCTTCCAGCAACCCGCTCAGCAGCCCGCTGGACCGCATGGTAGACAGCGCAGCCAGAGAATATTTTCAGCATCAGTACGCAACAGGACTTTCTATCGGAATCATTAAAAACGGGCAACGGTATGTTTATCATTACGGTACAACATCGAAGGCAAAACCACAACTGCCGGCCAATAAAACACTATATGAAATAGGCTCCATTACCAAAACATTTACAGGCACCATCCTCGCACATGCCGTGCTGGAAAACAAAGTGCGTTTATCCGACGATATCCGGAAATATTTAGATGGTTCCTTTCCCAATCTGGAATACAACGGACATCCGATCACGCTGAAAGACCTGGCCAATCACACCTCCCGCATTCCAACCGTTCCGGATGACCTGTTTTCACAAAGGGGTGTTAACCTTCTCGCACCATGGAATGATTACAATGAAAAAATGTTCTGGGAAGCATTGCATCGGGTAAAACCAGATACCATCTCAGGATATAAATTTCAATATTCTAACCTCGGCATGTCTTTACTGGGGCACATTTTAGCCAGGGTTTACAAACAACCCTACGAGAAACTGGTAGAAAAATATATTACCCAACCCATGAAAATGGGTGGCACCACTGTACTACCCCTGAAAGATAAAAACGAGCTCCTGGCTTTAAAGTATAGCTCCAATGGTTATCTTCTTCCTTACTGGCACCAGCAGGCCTTTCTGCCTGCCGGAATCGGTATGGTTTCCAATATAGACGATATGCTTAATTACCTGAGCTATCAGATTGCAGACAGCGACCCTACCATACAGCTGACGCACCAACCTACCTCCGAAAATGTCGGGCTGTCCTGGGGAATAGGCAATCCCGGAACTCCCTACAAACTATATGAACATAGTGGCGGCACCTATGGCTTTACCACTATTATCAGAGCTTTCCCGGAAGCAAAGGCTGGTATCGTCATCTTAACGAATACTGATGTAGATATCATGCAACTTACACGTCGCATTTCACGGTATATTATCAATTAACCACGATTCCTCAATAGTATTTGGCATCTGCCAGGAACTTCACTACAGCTGCCTGGTCTGAATAATTTAAAGTGATAATGTCTTTTATCGCTTTGCTTTTATTTTTAGCATGTTGATAATATGACTTACTGATAGTATAACCCATAAAATACCCTAAATCGCCCATCGTCTTTGTAGTGGCGCCATTATACAGCCAGTTGGAAAAATCTTCACCCATCATTTCCTTTTTGAACTGTTGCTTCAACTCCGCCTCGTGTTCTCTTCCATATCTGAGATAAGCGTTCTTCAGTTGCTCTTTGAGAACAAGCTCAGTAATAAAGTCACAAGCCCCTTCACAAATGGCTTGTCCCAGCAGTATCTTAGCTTCTGTTTTCTGCTGCGTGTGTACGTACTCGTGAATAACTACCGGGATAATATTATCCGACTCCTGCGACTGGAAGAAGTTGTACAATCGTTTATCCGGAAACTCCGATACATCTGTACTTTTATTACCCATGGTGATTTCCGAACCAATTAACACCAGCGAATCCTTTGTGGTGCCGGCAACCCGAATGGCGGTTATAGTGAAAAATATTTTTGCGGCACGAAGTTCCGGATATAAAACCTTAAACTCTTTAATATGCTTCTCAATAGCAGGTAAATTACGCTCTATGGTTAACGTATTGGGCCTTATCGATCTCCAGAACTTAGGATACTTATTGATCGCCTCCACCAGTTTGACCGCATCAAATCTTCTAAGCTCCATAAACCTTTTCAAGCCTTCGGTTCCTTTATCGATATACAATTCCTTCATTACCTCTACCTGCTTTTCTTTCTCTTTGATAGTTTGTATGCTATCAAAAGCAATCCAGAAATTGTCAATATCAGTAGTAAAGGCATGGGGTGTCTCCTGTCCGGATACACGCACAGCGCTTGTAAACAATAAAATGAATGCAATCAGATATACAGGAATGTTCTTTCTCATAAGCTAATAATGATTGTTGGCTATCTTTTGGTTGTGACAGGCCCTATTGACACAGGGGAGGTAGATACTGATTTATGATGCTATATCGAACGAAAGAAAAAGGTCCGCATTGCTGCGGACCAGTCTTGTTCTGTTTCCCGCCGGCACATACTAAAAGCTATGCCTTAGCTGCCCACATAACAAAATGGATCAGGTACGGGAAAAAATGAAGTGTTGTGGAATTAATAACAGGGACTGTCATTATTCGCAAGTGAATGTCGGCAGACAGCCTGAGAATGAAGGAATACAGTCAATACAGGTTACCTCCGCAATGGTGGCACATTTCGCGCTTACACCAATTCCACCTTTAACAGCTGCCTGAGCGCTGGCATTTAAAGGAGCAACTGTCATTTTTTTCAAGGTGATTTTTTTGGCGTTGTTCAGTGTCTGTTTTTTCATACGGGGATTTTTAGGAAACAAATAAAAAATGTGGAATAACATGAAGATAAAAATTATTTATCATGTTTCTTATTCCTTCTCTGAAAAATTTATGCAGTTTATTTCGTCCGCCATTTCGCAGGAATAAACTTCCGTATTACTTCCAGCAAGACTAACAGCAATACATTTATAATAGCAATATCCAGAAAGCGGTATTTAAATGTCCAGCGTAATGGTGTTTTTCCTTTATCCATTTTTATTAAATAATTCATCAACACCTCCACTGACTCAAAAGCAATGAAAAAAGATACCATAAAAAGGAGAGAGGTGATTAACAGATTTAAGAAGATGTTTCTGGTAACAAAAAAATAAGCATAAAACAGCGACAGAAAATACAATACCCAGAGTGTAGTACCGTAATATGGATTAGTATCCAATAGCCAGACTTCTGTTTTATGCATTGTAACAAAGGACATCAGTATATATGTCCAGGTGGCTAGTAACAGCAGATTGATAGCGATAACTTTGGGCTTCATGGTCAGGCTTAAAATTAAATAAAAAAGGCAATCATTTCTGATTGCCTTTTCTTTTTTCGCTTCTCCAATCAAATAGTTGTCTAGTCCCATGGTGGGCGTTCCGGCTCAAACGACCGGCTGATATTCGAGGATAAGAACCCCGTTATCGACCGCACGAGCGTATTTCAGCGCGAAGTTCTTTAATTCCAGGTTGTCATCGAAAAGCCGTAACCCGCCGCCGATCGTGACAGGATATACCATCAGCCGCAACTCGTCAACGAGATTGTGGTGAAGCAGTGACTTAACGAGGGTAGCACTCCCATAGACGAGGATATCACCACCATCGGTATGTTTCAGCGCAGCAACATCTTTAGCCACGTTGCGAAGAATATGACTATTGTTCCACTCCACCTTTTGCAGGCCCCGGGATACAACATATTTCGGCAGCTGGTTAATACGTTCGGCGAACCCGCCGCCCGTCTGCCCCGGCCAGTACCCGGCGAACAATTCAAACGTATTTCTGCCCAACAGCAAGGTATCCACGGCAGCAAGTTCATCTACCTTGTACTTCCCGGTTTCCGGATCCTGATTCCTATATTTAAACTGCCAGCCGCCATGGGGATGAGAGGTTTCATCACCGCCAGGCGCCTCGATTACACCATCAAGGGTGATGAATTCGGTAACGATAATTTTCCGCATGATCTTTTTCTGTAAAACTAACGGATAAGATTTCAGCATAAGGGGGGAGAACAAGACATTCTATAGGGGAAATGCGAAATTTTATTTAAAGCATCTTTAATGCTGATCGCTACAATACCAGAGTAGATAAAACAAAAAGGTCCGCATTTCTGCAGACCTTTCTTTTCTTTCGCTCCCCCTGCTTTACGGATTTCGAACCAGTTTCATGAGGATTTGAAGCGGATCTATGAACTGGAGCCGGTTCTAGCATCTTACACAACCAGAATATATTAGACTGGTAGGGCAAAAATTATGTTCCCTAACGTTACTTGAAACATATAATAATGGGACATTCTATATGTCCAATGGTCTGAAATAATTAGTTTTATACTATTCTAGACCATCCCTTTCCCTGTGCGTACTCGAATTATTTTAAAATGGAAAAGTCAACAATACTGGGGGGATGCAGGGGGCTAGTCCCTGGCTGGGGGCATAGGTTGGGGGCTGGGTCTCACACAGGAATCATATAAGAAAAATTCATACAAAAATCTAAACGGAGTTATTTTCTTATTTCCGCAACCTCAGAAACTCCATAAAATGCAACTAAACCTTTCAACACACTCATGCGTTATCTATTTCTTTATCACAAACGTTTCCCACCCATCATAGGTACCATCATACTCTTTTACCTTTCTTCGCAGCTGTAAGGTTATTTTCGAAATAGTTGGAAGATCTACATTATCCACCCTTGATAAATGTAACTGGTAAGGAAAATCTGATCTTGCAGAAAGCTTTTTGTCTTCTATTTTATAACGCTGTTGCTGCGCATAACTGATAAATCGGTTCCTGCCTGCTTCTGTTTTAAAATACAACCAATGGTCCACCTGCCGGGGCTTCGTCAGCTTGTCTCCATTCTGGGACAGTGGTATCACAACTTTCTGGTTTTTGATATACTCAAATGTTTCTTCATTGGGATACAGGAATTTCAGGTAACTGTTCCACTTAGGGTCAGATCTCGTCTCTATCATACATTCACGGGTCGGCTGGTATTTTTTGGCAGCAGCTGTCAATGCCTGTCGTAAGGCAACCGTATCTTTCACATAATAATAATCCGTTCTCCAGCATTGAATGGTAAACGTTCCCACAGCCTTGAATGGGCCATGCACGGCAAATACCGCTTTCAGTTTATCCGACATCAGGTATAAACCATCCCATTCATTTTCCATTGGGAATCCATCCTGGTTACAACGATTAATCTTCACAGATATTTTCACCAGGAAAGGATATTGAACGATGGGCGCATCTGCCAGTAAAGACATGTTAACAATAGTTGATCCAACACCATCATCATATTGTGCAGTATAAGTTTCCCAGTGATCTTCGACAGTTTGGGCGAACAATGGGATAGAGAAAAGGAGTACAACAATTAAAAGAATATATTTCATTAGGCTACAGGGATTTCGCGCAAGACAAATAGTGGTATAAAATAAAAAAGCACTTACAAAATATTGTAAGTGCTTTTTTGCTCCCCCTGCTGGACTTGAACCAGCGACCCTCTGATTAACAGTCTAGAATGCCAAGCTATATCTTTTATTAATAATTAACTGATAATCAATAATAAAAGAAACAAAAACATTTATAATCCATTCATTTATAATAAGGTGATACCCAAAATGTGACCCAAAGTAATTAAATAATAATTTTTTGAATGTATTTAGGAGCGAGTGAAGCAATACAAATTTTCGAATTATGAGTATTTGTCCATAAAGGCATTTATTTCCTTAACAGCAATCTTTGCCATTCTCAATACCCCCTCCCTCTCAGCACTGCTAAGATAATTTTTATATGGAAGTTTGGCTGGCTTGACTGTATCTCTCATTTTTCGATAAAATGTAGGGTTGCTCCAGTTACATTCCTCTAAGACCAGATGCATGAATCTTGCAGGTAGCTTTGAAAAGGTTGCATGAATCTCAAAAAGCATGTTGTTTTTATCCATTGTGAATAAATTTAATTAATACCTATTTATAGATCAGTTAATTCATCGAATAGGGATTTTAATACACTATTGCGTGAATTATCTCCTGATATGGCTGTTATTCCCCAGAAATGGCACCCTTCACAATTGAGTAATACCTGCCCAAAGGAAACCAGCTCTTTAGCCAGCCAGAAGGGGACATACAGCCAGTGGTAGACATACCTTTCATGAAATACAGCCTTTTCCAATAATGCCAGGTCTGTTTCAAGTGTCCTGATCTCTTGTTGCAGTGTTCCAAGCTCAGACCAGGCAAGGTGTTCATGTTGTTTGGCTTGTTTGTCTTTAATCACAGATTCATAGTCTGCAATGATTTCTTCCAGAAGTGATTTTGTGCCAACCAGCTCCCCATTAGAAAGAGTAACAGAAAAACCAGTGCTGTTTTGTATCAGGTAATCCCTCTGTGGGTTACTAGTGGGCTTCAGAATGCTGTCTACCAGACTGGTTTGATCTATTAGCAAGGCTGTTCGTAGAAACTCCTGATATTTCTGTATTTGTTTGTTTTCCATTTTTGTGTTTGATATGATGAAACAAAATGGCCAGTAATTCAAAGCTGAACTACTAGCCATTATTTAAGACTGACAGCTGGTTTATAGCTGCCTTGCAATATGAAAATACCTGTATTTATAAGGCTATCTATTAAAGATGGAAATAAGCATGTCCTGAATCGATAATTGTTAATCAGAATTTAGCGGAGATAATGTCATTTTTCTTTTTTTAACAATAAAAAAACCACCTGAAAACTATCAGGTGGCTTGTGACTAACATATATGCCTTTACCTTACTGTGGCAGCTTTACACCCTTGAGTGCTTTATTAGCAGCTGCTTGTTTTTCAGGGGCAATTTTCTTCAGGTCAATTCCTGACTTTTTATCATCTATAATCAGGTTGACTTCTTGACGAAATAGGCTGCTTTTGTATTTTATGATTTTTTTTGCCATAACAGTAAATTTAAATTTTTCTTTTGATTAAAAGACCTGTAACAGGTATGTTTTTTTGAAAGGGAATAATGCCTGTATCAGTTTGACAATATATTTCAAACTTCAAGACCAATTCTTCAAAATTCAATCCTATAGCCATTCTATATAGCCTTGTCCTTTCCTGTGTGCTCCCTGTAAAGAAAATATATCTATTGGGATATTTATTTAAGTAAATTTCGACAGCATATGCAACAGTGGCTAATATCTTATTTCTATCACCATTATCACTTATAGAATAATCATTGATCTCTCCATCAACATTTATATCACCAAAGACCAGGTTATAAACATCAGGATATTCAGTTGGAACAAATACAATTCTCTTTGGTATTAAGCCTTTGGAGCCAAAACTAATGAATTCAAATATGCTATACATATCCCTTATGTACAGGTCTTTGTACACCTCATATTTCATAAATTTTGATTAATGAATAAAATAAAAATGGGCTACCTGGACAGGCAACCCTTACATATATTATTGGAACTGAAAAGGCCAGATTAGATAATCCAGCCTGTATTTACTAACTCTATGCTTATAAAAAATTAATTTAAAAACCAGCTATGATACTGATTATCCAAAGCATGTTTTATTTGTTCTGTGAATTGAAAAGCATTTACAGACCTGTCGAGAAAGCTGTCAATATAGCTGCTTTTATTTGCCCCAGTAAACAGGTTGTAGAATCTCCATAAGTTGATGCTTCCATCATCATTTCTACAGAAGGATTCGTCTTTGTAATAATCCCTGCATACAGTACTAATCATGGTATCACCAAATAAAAGTGCAGGAATTTCTGATTTCATTTGGGATGGCAGATAGTTATACAGCTTGCACCTGCCAATCAATTGAACAAACTGTCTTTCTGTTAAATTGTAATTGGTGAAGTTTTTCAGGGCTGTCAAGTGCTGGTGTGAATTATACTCCTGAAATAATTGATAGATGGATATTTTAAGCTGATCAATACTTTTTACTTTCAGATCACCCACAAAGCCATCTGACCAGACACACATGTTAGTACAAACCTTATTCTGGAAGCCAATAAACACTTTAAAGTGTTCATCAGTGCCTTTTTTGTTGTATAGATTGTCCTGGTTATATGCCTTTACCCCACCAACATTTAAAGTGAGCTGATTACCACCTATTGTAGCTGTAATTGTAGGAACTTCTATTATAAAAGCCATCCTTTCGTAATACAGGGTCTTTTCATGTTCTAAAAGCTCCTTTGCTGGCTTATCTTTGGCATCTGGTATTCTGCCCTTAATAGGATGGCTTAATCTAATATTGGGGCTTAAAATAGCGTCCCCTTTAAAAATATCAGTTACAGCCTGATTTGTAACATCTATAAAGTCACAATGAGAAATGAGAGGTTCATTGTCTTTTGCAAAGGCTGGTATGGTGTGATTTGCCCTGATTTCTGTTAGACTAAATCCTTCAGTATTAGCCTGCATGAATGGCTTGTCTGTGGATACTTCTTCGTATTCCAGATAAGTATGGTTTGTAGGTCTGTTTAAAACTGCTACTGTATTCATGTTATTAATGGGTTTTAGATTTGATTAAAAGGAATGAAAAAAGGCAATCCATTTACAGGACTGCCTTTCACCTGATTGGATTATTTTTTTAATAGAAGTAGATGAACCTATCTTTCATATTCATACCTGTGATGCATGGTAATTACTTCGCCAGTAGCAGGAATAGTGTATTCCCATGCAGCACATTCTTTCTTTACAATAGAGCCAGGTATTTCCCTGCCTACTATTAGTTTGGCTGTAGCTTCATCAATTCTGGTAGGAATTTTACACTTTTTTACATCTGCATAGAACTTACCTGACTTTTCAGATATAAGCATTTCAAGTTCTCCTATCAGTTCAAGGCAGATATAAGGGTTGCCATCTGCTGACTGATTGAAAAAATAACTTTTTACTGTTACCATTGGGCTATAGATTTTAATGAGTTAAAAATTTGTTTGTGAAAAAGCAGGGGGGACACCCTGATCCTGCAATTGAGGAAGGGTGAAGGAATTGGGGTGCTCATTATTTAAATACTTATACGAGGAAAAAATTTTCAGTCTAAAATTTTTTTTTGGAATTTTTTTTTTGATTTTACAGTATATAAGAGGAAAAGCAGGCATTTCAGTATGCTTAACAGCGTTGAAATATGTAGCTGCTTTAAAGTCTGTATATCATTGGTATTTACCCATATACTAAAATATGTGTATATTTATTCAACAGTGATTTTCTATGACCTTAAAAGAACTACTCCATAAATTTAAAGATCAGCGCATTACCTATGCCCAATACCTATCTACAGATGAATGGAGGGTAAAAGCTGCTGAAATAACAAAACGAGATAAATTTTGCTGTACTGTTTGTGGGAAGGCAGAAACAGTCTCCATCCCAGGTGCAAAATCAGGTGAGGTTAATCATGGATGGTTTGAAGATGGGGAAATAGCTTATTATGGAGAAGGAAGGTATTCAATTGACCCAAAAGTAGTTTTTGCAGATAAACACTACCATTTAGAAGTCCATCATAAAAGGTATATCAGGAATAGGCTTCCTTGGGAATATAGTAATGATGATCTAGTTACCTTCTGTAACCACTGTCATTCTGAATTTCACCTGAATAATAGGGTACCAGTATATAGTGAGGACGAATTAACTGAGTTGGATTATAAAATCTGCGAAAGATGTAATGGTTATGGCTATTTACCTGAATATATGCATGTCCAAAATGGTGTTTGTTTTTCATGCAATGGGGAGAGATACATGCAGTCTTTGATTAAGTAAGAGATTTCATTTGATGGATAAATTTTAAGAATAGTTATATAGTCTTGATAAGTTGGTGTGCTTCACTTCCTAAATAATGTCCATAACATTTATGCCCCATCCCAACCTGATTTTTTATGATTATGTCATGTATTAATAAAAGATTTGCCATTTTGATTCTGGGGAAATTTTTATGAAAAAACCAGTATTATGGCTCCTTTTATAACATTTATGCCTTTGATATTTTCTTCTGGGAAAGTATATATTGCTGAAAATTTTTCCTAAATATGAAAAGAATCCTATTGATTTCTGCTGTATCACTTTCATTATTTGCATGTAAAAAAGATGATAAGGATAATCCAACGTCTAAAAGTAAAAATACTTTTACCTATACTACTGGTGGTAAGACATATACTGTAAATGAAGGTAAAAGGATCACTATGATTGAATCTACTTTTATTGATGCTTCTATCAATAAATCTGCAAATTTCACCACATTTAATCTTGCTGTTGAAGGAGAAAGTATTCCTATTGAAATAGGTCTAATGATTGATGGTCCTTTATCTGGCCTTGGTACTTATACTGATGTAGTTAATGGGTGGGTAAAGGAAAAGTACTCTGGTGGTATGGGTTATACTATAAATGCTGCTACTGTGAATGTTACAGAAGCATCTCCCAATAAGATTACTGGCACCTACCAATTCTCCCTTAAAAATGCTTCTGGTAATAAGACCACTACTGGTACTTTTAACATCACTCAACCTGCACAATAATTAATTTCTTTAATATTTATAATTATGCTAAAACTATACTACCAAATTCAGCATTTGAAAATATTAGTTGAGGTGCCTAAGAAAGATGAGACTACAGCTATTATTTTTATTGATAGACCTTTACCCTCAAGTGGATATTTATCTGAAGCAATATTTAAGCAAGAGATTAACATCGATGAATTAAAATCTGATCTAAGTCAACTTCTTCCAAAAAAATTGGATGACAATGTACATGAAGAATTGACTCAGCTGCTTGTTGGGCTAGTTGGAGAGCATTGTGGGCGATTTGGAAGGATTCTGCCTAATGATCTTATGACATATATAGCTGAACAGTTTTTGATAATAGAAGCTATGCATATAGCTAGTGGATTTCCACTGTTAACTAAGAAACAGAAGCAAACAACATTTGCTGATACATATAATTTCATTTTGGGAATACTTCCTCCTAACCTAAGGGTTGGACATAATTATATGAATGCGTAATTTTTTGTTTAGCTAAGAAATAGTCAGAATTTTTATATATGGGGTACAAAATTTACTTCTATCCTTATAGGGGGCTGGTAATAAATTCTGTACCTTTTATGATAAAGTAGGGAGTAATCTTCATTAACATTTATTTTCTAGTCTAAATGGTAATACATTCTATTTTCTCCTTTAAAAGCAAAATAGTTCATTTGGTCGATGTAATTTGGCACTTTGTATAATGGCGTAGTAATGCTCACCTCTTGTTCTATTAATGGCAGTTTGGAAATATACCTCCATGCTTCTTCTGTGTTTTCTGGAATTATTGCGCCCACAAATTCATGATCTATATTGTATTTTATTAATTTCAGTTTGATCACAACCAAATAGAAAGTGACAGTTTTATTAACCTTAAATGAATAAATACCTTCATCTTGTATATAGTTTCTGTCTAAAAAATAGATGCCATACTTCTTAGAAGGATGATTCTGCTGGCCTGCAATAATTTCTCTCATTCTTTCACCTGTAGGTGAAAATACAAAATCATACCCCCATGTAGAAAAGCATTGCATGAAGGCTGTTTTTAGAATTGCTCTACAAAAAATTGCATCTTCAGGAGGTTTTTTTAATCGTAGTGTAAAGGTCGTGTTATCTGAACTATTGGCTTCAATAGCTTTCGCTATAAATTCAATAACCCTCTTATTATTTTTGGGAACTATGAATTGAATTTGATTTTTGCTAATCAACCTTGTATGAATGCTTACGAATCCTGGAAGTCCTTCTAGTGTTAATGTCGCTGGGTATTCAATGATAGAGCTTCCATTTGCAAGTGCTTTCGAATATAAGTACTTTTCAATCGAATGATCAATTGAACCACCAAAATCATTGTTGCACTGCTTGCAAATCATCATTGTAGTGCTGCCTCCTACACTTTTAGGAGGATAATGATCCTTTGTAAATTCATAAATTAAGCCATGTTCGTTCGTGAAGGAATTAAAATCTTCGTCTCTATATACAACTCTCTTTGCACAAAGAGGGCATATATATAACTTATTGAAATTTTTAAACCTATAAATTTCTTTTCCATCGTCTGTTCCCCATCCATACTTAGGCTCCAAATAACCTAGTGATACAAGGGAGGGGCTATACTTCTGGATATGAGATTCAATATATTCCTTTTTTAGGGGCATTTTTTACTATTGAAAGTTAATTCCTGCTTTGTTTGCTTTCACAATAAGGTAATTAATAAATGCACTGCATGATATAAGCATAAACTTTGCATCTTCAAAGTCACAGCTGGGTGTATCCATCATGCCATGTCTTACACCACCTTCATCACTAGTATAGTTATAAATATTTTTGAATCCTTGTTCTAATTGAGCATGAATTTTAATTTTCCCTTTAATTCGATCAATTGCGCTATTGAGAGTGTCTTTGGGTCTTGTTGAAATTACTTTACATATAGATTCAACAGCTGAAATGGATTCTTTTATTGAATTTCTATAGTCTGGGGTTATTTTGTCTGATAATTTCTCCAATGCAGATCTTAAATGAATATTGCATCCATTTAGGGTAGAAAAGATTTCAGTATTTTCTATGGCATTATTTAACTCGCTAATCTCATGTTTGTTAGTGATGGGTGCAATGATGCCTTGAATAAATCTATATCCAGAGAATTCCCTTTCCAAAATCTCATTGAATGAATTTTCTACATTTTGAGGAACTTTGAAAAAGTTAATTCCAACTAAGTATGAATATGATTCTTGAATGAGATCAAATGTTTCATACCACTCACCTTCATAAAATCTCTTTTTCAAAGAATAATAAAGTTTATAATAATCACTAGGAGCAGAGTCAATCGTTAATTTAAAAAAATTATGCCACAGATGATTGGCAAATAGTTCTCCTATTCCAGATAAACTATTTGATCCATGATTACTTCCTGATATAAGGTTATATATACATACATTGTATATATTCCAAAGACCATTTTTTAAATCATCATCTAGCGTGGTAAGTTGAAGTTCTTTTTGGGACTGAGTTATTCCTATCCTCTCACTAAATTTCATAAATCATTGGTTGTATACCAAATATAGGAAATTCTGAATTAGGTGTCTAAACTAGTGTCATTATTCCACCTAATAAAGAGAAAGAACAAAGTTTTTTATGAGGCACTGTAATTCAGGTAAAACTTTCACCAACATCTATGAATCCTTAGTGCTAATATTAACCCTACCTATGGCCTGTCTATAATCCTAACAAGGTATAAATGTTAGTTAAGGTTTAAACATAAAATAGGGAGGAACTGGTCTGATTTTGGTCAGGCAGTCATTTCCCTATACATTTTTTGACTGCCTGAATTGACTATCAGGATATAAATGTTAGTAAAGAGAGGTAGCATATAAACACTACCTCTCTTAATATTTTCAGTCAGTCCATTATTTACTAAGGAAACGACTGGCTGACTACTATTTTAGCCAATTCTTCAAGGTTGTAAGCCCTGGAATAACCTCGCCAAACTGTTCTTTAAGTTTGCCATGTACTTTTTCGTATGAAACCCCTTCCTTTCTCAATTTTGAGGCTACCTTCATTATATCTTCTTTGCCTGTTTTAATATTATCAAAGCCCAATGAAGTAGCTAATACAGCATCTGTACTTAGTGTAAAAAGCATATTATTTTCGTTGAGTTCGAGCCTAAAGGATTTCGCCTTCATGCTGTCTTTCGTATAATTACCTTTGGTAATCGTCATTAGTCTTTTGTTACCTGCTTCCCTTCTAAGTTCAATAACAGTCCTCATTTTAGCTTCTATACCTTGTGAACCAAGAAGATTATTTTTCGAGGGGTTTTTCTCTTCTGATCTCTTGCCCTGATGATGGACAAACATAAAGGCACAATTATGCTTTTGGGATAGCCAACTGTATTGCTCAAAATTGGCTCTGACTTTGTTTGTTTGGTTAATATCTCCTCCAAACACATCTGCCCAATTATCGAGTATTACCAAATCTGTTTTTGTTTTGGTTAATACCTTATCCAATTCCTTCAAATGTCCATCAGTTTTGAAGATGAAGTAAATATTGTCTAATACTTCATCTGGCGCTGTACTTGGGTATTGTTTATTAAGTAATGCTGATATAGCTTGATAGTCATCTTCTGTGGATATGTAGATACACTTACCATATATAGATGTTAGTTTAAATCCCAAAAAAGATTCCTTTCGTGAAGCTATATCTATTGCTAGCTGTCTTAATAAAGTACTTTTGTTACAATCGCTAGCACCTGTTAAACAGGTTAGTCCTGTTGTGGGAATTAAACCTTCCAATAAGAATGGCACCTCTTGTATTTTCATATTATATAGCTGTCTGGCAGTGTAAGCTCCTTTGTAGCTGATACCCATCTCAGGAGGGTTACTACTTTTTTTTACTGCTACTGATTTATTTTCTATTGCAATCATTTTGTCGATATTTTAATTTTCAGGAAGCCCTAAGCCCATACTATTAAAGGGCTTAGGACTGATTGTTTTTTTTACTGGATTGGTTTTAAAATCTCTCCTGTAAGAAGAGGCTCAATTCTCTATGAGCTTTTGCAGCCTTACCTATATAAACTTGGTGATATATAATTTTACCAAAAGAGTACTCCCTTGCTATTTCTTTTTCTGAATCAAAGTATATTTCATTCGCTGCTCCATTGGAAACTATAGTTTTTAGGCTATGTAATAGGTACTCTTCTGGAATTAATACAACGCAGTTAGCCTTTGGCTCATCAACTAAAAAAGTGAAATCACCAGCTTCCTGTATCTCTATATTACCTGTATTATAATCAGTTACAATCATGTCTGATTCAGAAAATTTTTCTTCAATAGTATTAGCAGCTATGGCGATGGTATTATTTATAGTGTTCATTTTTTGGATGTTTTAGTATTTAAAATTGATTTATGCGTAAAAGGATTTGTACTGATTTTTTGTGGCGGTGATCTTATTTCCCTTTGTATCATATCTTATTGTTTTGTTCGATACAAAGGTGTCAAATAGCACAAAGTCCTTTAGTCCTGAACAAGTACTGTCAGGACTAATCAATTAGTAAAATGAAATATGGTAAAGGGTTTTATTTTTTCTCCTTCAGCTTTGAGGTATCAATTCTATCACCTTTTAAGGCTCTTTTGCTCTCTTTGCTTGGGGTAAGTATTGTGTCAACTGAGGATGGGCTAAGTGGCTGGCCATCACTTTCAATAAAATTGTTCAGAAGGAAGTTTTTAACCTGTTCCTTAGTGGCTCTTATCAATGGTTCCCCACCATTTTCAACATTGGAATACAGATCGTAAAATAAGGTTATCAGGACTTTGGATTTCCCCATCCATTGTAATTTGTGTGATGTTTGGGCTGAAGTGGGGAGGTTTATTTTCTTCTGAGCAATAGCATCATCATCAATACCATACTTATCAATTAATTCAGCCTTTAAATCCTTTAAGGTATAAGCAATAAAAATGTACTGATTTAAATCTTCCAGCTGCTCTGCATATAGGATTAATGAGTTTAAGGTTTTGTATATGGTTTTCAGATATACGCCCTGTTTTTTTTCATCATCTATGGAAAGTAAGCTATTATCAATATGATCCAGTACATTGAACATCTCGCTATTAATCTTACTTTCCAGATGTTCAATAAATGTTACGGTTATTAATTCAGCAGCTGAATCCTCATTCAAGGAATCCATGACAGCATATTGAATGAACCCATTCTTATAATCCCTGTTTATGACAGTACCATAATCCTGGCTGTTAATAAAATTTATTCTTTCATTCCCAATCCTGTTTCTGGTAATCAAATCCTTGAAATATTGCAATGGGTGCTTTTCCATAAATAAAAAATAGGTGCAGGGTTAGTTATGCCTGCACCCAATATACATAAATGTTTGATTTGCAACTATATTTTGCCAATTAATCCTATAATTATCAAGACGATAAAACCTATTATAATCTGTATTAAAGGATGCTGTTCTGATCCAATAAGAAAACAGCCAATTAATGCACCTAATCCCCAACAGATAAGCAGTAGCAGTGGAACACTCAGAATAATACTAAACATCTCCATTTGCCACCTTTTTTAAATTATCAGAAGATTTTAAGGCAGTTTTAGGCAATGCTACAGCAGGTCTACTTACATCAACATAATTATTGATCGCTGTTTTAATGGTGGTATGCCCCATCAAATAAGCCACATCTGTCAATGCCATTCCTTGCTGCACTGCTCTGGTTCCAAAACAATGCCTTGCTACATACAAATCCCTATTCCCAAATTTCAATTGTACCAACACAGGCTTAATAACCCTTCTCTGCAACATTCTGTCATCAATGGATAGCCCTTTGGGAGAAGGGAATACAAAATCATCAGGATTTTTGCTATGTACCTGCTTTAATAGCAGTTCTTTCAATTCATCAGTCATTGGCAGATACCTAACATTTCCTGCTTTAGTGTCCTTGCTTATCCTTGCTGCATGGTGTGTGCCTTTATTGGTTCTGGCAAAGGCTTCTGATATTTCAACAGTATTGAGGTCAAAGTTGATGTGTCTTACTCTTAATCCTACTGCCTCAGCATTTCTTACCCCAGTGAGAAAAATGAATTTCAAGAAGGTGTAATAAAAGGAATGTTTAACAGGAGAACATTTATGACAATAGGTATCCAGTCTCATGGCTTCCAGAAAATCAAATATTTCCCTCTCCTGTAACGGGATTCTCCTTTCATTTTTTTTCTGCTGTTTATCCTGCCCTTTAGTCCTTCTGCTACTAACATGCAAAAGAGGGTTGCTGGTAATTATTCCAGAATCCTTCAACCATGAAAGAAATGCAGAAAGCATATTTAGCCTCCTGTTATAAGTGGAAACAGACCAATTCTCCACATTCATAGTGCCTGCTATTTCTCCCAATGGAATATTTACCCACCTTACCAGCACCCTGTAAAGGCCATAATAGTCAACAGAATGGTCAATATTGATATTCCTGATATTCTTTGTCCAGTCTTTAAATTTATCAGACAGTTCATGTAGGGAGGTTACTACAGGGTTAGGGGGGAGTGTCTTTTTTTCTGGCAATAAGGCTACTGGCTTAGGTTTCTGAGGCTTGTACTTTTCTAAAGAAGTATCAAAACAGCCCTTCATCATATCCAGCTCTATTTCTGCTACTTTAATTGTAGCATAGTGCATATTCTCAGGAGAATAGGCATAAGGTAGACTTAATGGGTATCTCTTTCCATTATATCTCCACCTTAATCTTATTCTGCCTTTGTTATTTTCAATGGCAATTTCTCCTTTAGGAGCTTTTTGAATGTGACCCATTTTGTGACCCAAAATTGAATTTCAGGGCACCTATCAGGTATCATCTTATAATTGGTAGGGTATAAATGTTGAGAAAGCTAAATCATGCAAAAAGCCTGCACAGTAGATATCTGAGCATAAAAAAAGGCCTACTAAATGTAGACCTTTTCTCTGCTCCCCCTGCTGGACTTGAACCAGCGACCCTCTGATTAACAGTCAGATGCTCTAACCAACTGAGCTAAGGAGGAGTGTTTCCCGTATCGTTTGTGCGATTTGGGATTGCAAAGATAGGTAAATTCTCATTCCTGCAAAATCTTATTCCAACTTTTTTAAAAAAAATTTTGAGATTTATGAGAAATAGGCCACCAGTAAGGGTTTCAAGGCGACACTTTTTTTACCCTGATCAGCATTCTTTCTCCGAGAGCGCTGGCACGTGTTGCTTTTCTAACAAAAGGCAGGTCCAGTTTACTGATGTAAAAATTAGGAAAAGAGTGGATCAGGGTATAGTCGTAACCTTGTTCCTTTAGGCTGGGAAGGTTTTCCCGCGTGGTAAGAACAACACCTGTTGCTGCAGTATCCGTTCGGGTTACCGGAGCATTGAGATAATATTCAAAAGAGTAGGAGTTGTTTTGATAGAGGGTGACGGGTGTACCCGGAAGGGTGGCATTAGCATAACTGGCGGCTTCGCTACCACTCTGGTACTGCATCATATCAGGATAGAGGATTGTATTCACATACAGGTTCAGAAGTATGCTCATTGCAATGGTACGGTAAAACACGGCTTCCTTGGTACTTTTGTCGAGCCAGTAGTGCAGCAGCATATACAACACGATCAGGGCGGCGGCAGGTATCAACCAGGCGTAACCCATAGCAGGCTTATAGAGCAGATCTATCAGTACACCGGCGACAGCCAGCAGGATGATGACTGTATATTGTGTGCTACGGAAAAAACGTAGTCCTTTGTCGGTGTGTAAGGATAGGATGTACTGTGCAGTAAGGATAGAGAAAAAAGGGAAGATGATATTGAGATAATGCGGCAACTGGAACTTCGACAAGGAGAACAATGCGAATGTCGCCAGCGCGCCGCAGATGCAATAGAATTCCTGTTGTTGTTTCCATTTACGGAAGAAGATGATGATGGCGGCATATAACATCACCGGCCAGGGCAGGAAAGCCCATAACAGCGTATGAAAGAAAAAGAAGGGATCGCCGGCACCTTTGATAGGACCAGTGTTCATAAAACGCCCAAACTGGCTGTCCCAGAAGAAAAACCGCAACCCTGATACTCCTGTTTTACCAAACACTACTTTCTCCGGATGCAGATCAAACTGACGATAGAGCGCATATAACTCCGGAGTGATGAAGACCGCGATCAGTACAAATGCCACTACCCACTGCCAGCTGAAGATGGTTTTCCACTGTCGGGTAAATAGCAGATGCCCGCCTACAGCAGCCCCTACGGGCACCAGGGCAAAGATCCCTTTGGTCATGATGGCACATGCTGTAAACAAGGCCCCTAGCACCAGGTGATAAGACCAGGACCGGCCAATACTCTTGTAAAAATGATATACAGCAGCGATGATAAGGCCGGTAAGGTAGGGTTCAGCCCTTACATCATTATTGGAGATGACCACATGTTCTGCCGTGAGCAGTATACATACGGCCCAGCGGGCGGTATTATCGCCATAGAGGACTTTTGCAAAACGGTAGGTATACCAGGCGCCCATCAACAGGAAAAGTATCGCAGGCAGCTTATAAGACCAGGTATGAAAACCGAACAGCTGAAAGCTGATAGCCGCCATCCAGAAAGGGAAATGGGGCTTATCCAGCCATTCATGGCCATCGGCATAGAGGTTCAAATAATCATGTTTCAGCACCATGGTTTTGGCGATGCCCGCATAGAGGGCGCCATCGGGCTCCAGGATAGGCACCTGGAGTGCACTGAACTGCAGTAAGACTAAAAGGAAAATAATAAACAGCCAGATCTGCTGCTCAGTGAAGGCAAATGGGCGAACGGTTGCAGGTTTCGGTAACATGAGCTTAAGTTACTGTCATCCCCTGAGGATTAAACCAACCTCCGGCTATTTAACAAAAAAATCACACGATTCAGCAAACATTACATCCATCACAGTTACCAGAGCCACCCGCTCTTCTCCATACCCACATAAGCGCCATCTTCCCGTTGCTCAATAGGGTAGGTTTTGAGGTAATAACCTTCTCCGCTGCAGTTATAACCGTTTTTCATACTGAACTTATAACGGTGCAGCGGGCATACCACATTGCCGGCCGCATCAATGAACCCATCGGCCATGATACCGCCGGCATGCGGACATTTATAAGCAAACGCGTACAACTGGCCCTGATGAAGGGCACAGCAGATCTTTTTTCCGTTTACGACCTGAACACTGATAGAATTGTCGGCAACAGGCAGGTATCCTTCGTCCAGTTTATACCAGGAGTACGTTTTGGTCATTAGTAGAAAAATTCTGTTTTATAGGGATAACGCTCTTTGTAAAGCTGGCTTACTTTATCCATGATGGTTTTACGCAGCTCTTCCACATTACGTCTTTCCAGTGCTGCAATAAACACCGTGTTACCATTCGTTTTCACGTCCCAGTTTTGTTTCAGGGAGTCGAGGATATCCTTTTTGATATCTTCTTCCAGCCATTTATCGAAGGTATTGGCCTCGTAAAGGTCCATTTTGTTGAAGACCATGATAGTGGGCTTTTCGAAGGCTTTCAGCTCTTGCAGGGTACGGTTTACCACCTCTATCTGTTCTTCATACTGAGGATGGGAGATGTCTACCACATGCAGCAGGATATCGCTTTCGCGTACTTCGTCCAGGGTGGATTTGAAGCTTTCTACCAGATGGTGGGGCAGTTTACGGATAAACCCTACCGTATCGCTGAGCAGGAAAGGTGTTTGCTCAAACACCACCTTACGGGTGGTAGTGTCGAGGGTGGCAAACAGTTTGTTTTCGGCGAATACCTCACTTTTGCTGAGCATATTCATGATAGTGCTCTTGCCTACGTTGGTATAACCTACCAGGGCCACACGGATGAATTCACCCCGTTCCTTGCGCTGGGTAAGGGACTGTTTGTCTATCTCAGCCAGTCTTTTACGTAACAGCGAGATCTTGTCTTTTACGATACGACGGTCTGTCTCGATCTCCGTTTCACCGGGACCTCTGCTACCGATACCACCGCCCTGACGTTCCAGGTGACTCCACATACCACGCAGACGTGGCAGGATATACTGGTACTGAGCCAGCTCTACCTGTACTTTCGCCTGGGCTGTACGTGCCCTGCGGGCAAAGATATCCAGGATAAGGTCACTACGGTCGATAACTTTCACCTTCAGGACCTTTTCTATATTGGCGATCTGAGAACCTGTCAGCTCATCATCGAAGATGACCAGTGACACATCACGACCGGCGATATATTGATGTATTTCTTCCAGTTTTCCTTTACCCACAAAGGTTGCCCTGTCCGGATGGGCCAGTTTTTGGGTGAAGCGTTTTAAAGTGGTGGCTCCTGCTGTCTCAGCCAGAAATACCAGCTCGTCCAGGAACTCCTGTACCTGCCGTTCCGTCTGGTCTTTCGTGATGACACCTACGATAACCGCCTTTTCTTCTTTTTGGACCGCTTGTTTTTTCTCGATCAAAGTGTTTCAAAATTTGCTGCAAAAATACTCGTTTTTGCCCACACTGATTCTTGTGATTTCTGCTGATTTTTCTGATGGGAGAAGACACAGGCATAGTAACCTCTTTCCATCAGTCAAATACGATCCCGTATTCCCACCTCATCCTGCATCTTCCAAAGTAACCCTCACGGATCTCCGCTGCGCTCTCCTTTCATCAGGAAAAATCAACCGAAATCACAGGAATCAGTGTTACATTTACGCGATCCAAAACAACCTTGCAGATCATGTATAAACCATTTTTACTGACAGGACTATTTATTTCGACTATGGCGACAGCCCAGGACAAGATGACTCCCGAACTACTATGGAAGCTCGGCAGAGTGAGTGGAGAAGCCGTGAGCACCGACGGTAAAACCATTATCTATGGTGTATCTCAGGTAAACCTAGCTGACAACAAAAGTGAAAAAAATCTCTATTCTATCCCGCTCGCAGGTGGTGCCCCTCAACAACTCACCAACACTGCAGGCGCCGAAAATGATGTAGCCGTTCTTCCCGGCAACAAGATTGGTTTTTCCAGGAAAGGCCAATGGTGGGAGATGAGCGCCGATGGCTCCAACGCCGTTCAGAAAACAACCGGCGAAGAGATGCAGAACATCAGAATATCCCCCGATGGTAAACATATCCTGTTTTCCAGAGAGGTGAAAGTTAAAAAAGTGGCCGGCAAGGACTTTTATCCTGATCTGCCAAAATCCAACGTACAGATATATGATAACCTCAATTACCGCCACTGGGATACCTGGGAAGACGGTAACTTCTCCCATGTTTTTTATGCCACCTATAACAATGGAGAAATAGGTACACCGGTGGATATTATGGCAGATGAACCATACGACTGTCCACAGGTTCCTTCCGGCGGCCCGGAAGATTTCATCTGGAGCCCTGATGGGAAAAGCATTCTGTACGTTTGCAAGAAAAAATTCGGTAAAGCGTACGCCATCAGCACCAATACTGATATCTACGAGTATAACATCGCTGCCAAAACCACCCGCAACCTCTCCGAAGGCATGATGGGCTATGATATGGCTCCTTCCTTCAGCGCCGATGGTAAATATATCACCTGGCTGAGCATGGCCCACGACGGCTTCGAAGCGGATAAAAACGATGTGATCATCCTGGACCGCGCTACCGGCGTAAAAACCAACCTCACCAAAAGCTGGGATGGCACCGCCTCCGCCGTACGCTTCAGCACCGACAGCAAAAAAATCTTTTTCCTGGCCGTCCTGAAAGGCACTGAGCAACTGCTGGAAATAACCCTGCAGAAAGATCCGGGACAAACAACTGAAAAGCATATACGTCAAATCACCAATGGCGACTTTGACATTCACGATATCCTGGCCCAGAGCGGTAATACCCTGGTGGTTTCCCGCACAGATATGAACCACGCTGCTGAACTGTATGCCGTAGACCTGCAGAAAGGCACGCTCCGTCAACTCACAGATGTCAACAAAGCCACCTATGACAGAATAGGTATGTGCAAAGTGGAAAAACGCTGGGTAAAAACCACTGATGGTAAAGAGATGCTTACCTGGGTGGTTTTCCCTCCTGACTTCGATCCGGCTAAAAAATACCCGACGCTGCTCTACTGCCAGGGTGGCCCGCAGTCAGCCCTCTCTCAGTTTTATTCCTACCGCTGGAATTTCCAGCTGATGGCTTCCCAGGGTTATATCGTGGTAGCGCCTAACAGAAGAGGCATGCCTGGTCATGGCGTAGAATGGAATGCTTCTATCAGTAAAGACTGGGGCGGACAACCTATCCGCGACTACCTGAGTGCTATCGATGATGTGAGCAAGGAAAGTTATGTAGATAAAAGCCGTCTGGGTGCTGTAGGTGCCAGCTATGGCGGATACTCCGTTTACATGCTGGCCGGCGTACACGAAAACCGCTTCAAAACCTTTATTGCGCATGATGGCCTGTTTGACCTGAAAAGCTGGTATGGCACCACCGAAGAACTGTGGTTTGCCAACTGGGACCTCGGTGCTTACTGGGACCCGGCTAACGCCAAAACCTACACGCATTTTAATCCAAGCGAATACGCCAATAAGTGGAATACCCCTATCCTGATCGTTCAGGGTGGTATAGACTTCCGCGTACCGATAGAGCAGGGCCTCCAGGCTTTCCAGCTTGCACAGCTGAAAGGTATCAAGAGCAAACTGCTGTATTTCCCTGAAGAAAACCACTGGGTGCTGAAACCACAAAATGCCATCGTATGGCAGAGAGAGTTTTTCTCCTGGCTTAAAGAAACACTTTAATAAACTCACCGGCATTGCAGACACACCACTGCAATGCCGGATCTTAAAACCACGTGTATGTTCAACTCCTTACTATTGGAAACGGCCAATGGCGTAGCCACCATCACTCTCAACCGGCCGGAAGTCTACAACGCATTTAATGATGAACTGAGTTACGAACTGCAGGATGCCCTCAAACAGGCAGAAAAAGATCCGGCCGTAAGAGTAGTGGTACTCACCGGCGCCGGAAAAGCCTTCTGCAGTGGCCAGGACCTGAAAGCCTCGACCGAATCCGGCAAACGTAATTTCAGTGAGTCCCTCCACAAACGCTACAACCCCATCATCCGGGCTATCCGTAATATGCCCAAGCCTGTTATATGCAGGCTCAATGGTGTGGCTGCAGGCGCCGGCTGCTCCCTCGCACTGGCCTGTGATATGATCATCGCCAGCGAAGCGGCCACCATGATAGAGATCTTTGTGAACATCGCTCTGGTGCTCGACTCAGGCTCTTCTTATTTCCTGCCCCGCACGGTGGGCTATCACCGGGCTTTTGAACTGGCCACCAAAGCATCTAAAGTATCTGCCGCAGAAGCGCTGCAAATGGGACTGATCAATAAAGTAGTGGCGCCCGATGCCCTCGATGCAGCCGTAGAAGCCGAAGCCGCCTATTATGCTGCCGCTCCCACCAAAGCTATCGCCCTGATGAAAAAAATGCTGACCAAGGGGGCGACGGAAAACCTGGACGCTACCCTCGACTATGAGGCCTTTTGTCAGGAAATAGCAGGTAACTCCAACGACTACCGGGAAGGCCTCAACGCTTTCATCGAAAAAAGAAAACCAGTGTTTAACGGAAACTGATCTCCGTAATACCCATAAAAAAACGGCCATGGTTGATACAACCATGGCCGTTATATTTTGAACCGGGGACTTATTACAGTCCGCTCAGGCAGATACCGATCTGGTAAGGTCTGATGCTCAGATCACTATTATCTTTCAGCATAGTGTTCAGCGCATAGGAGCCGAATATGGCAAAGTTACCATAACCTACGCGGGCAGTAGCTGAAAAACGCCAGGGATTAAAGAAACCTTTGTTCAGGTCTTTATCCCAGTTTTTGGAACCGTTAGGTGCGGTGTTTCTACCTTTCGTATGTGCGTTCACCAATGTACCTACCTTGATACCCAAAGCAGCTTTAAATCCTTTGTTGGCGTTATCCGGTACACTGCGGTAACGCAGCTCGATAGGCAACTCCAGGTAAGTGGTAGCTACCTTGAATTTTTTATAAGTGCTGTTAGCCGGGAAAGTAGGTGTATTAGGATTCACTTTTCCAGCAATATCTAAAGTATGGTCTTTCAGATACACACCGCTGGTGCTGATACCCAAACCAGCAGCAAGGCTCAACGGAGATTTTGTACTGAACGGAAAATCATACATCAGCGCAATATTAAAGCCCCTGTTAAAACCCGTCTTGATACTATCAGGCGCGCCTGCCCAACCATCATAGGATAACTGAATCATCAGAAAATCCCTGGAATGGGTAGCCCTGTTAACCGCCTTGTTCATGGGAGAACCGCCTTCCTGTGCAAATACACCTACAGCAACAGCTATCAGGCCAAGGGTAAAAATTATTTTTTTCATAAAATATTTAATACTTAGGAAAAAGAATATTAGGCAAATATATTGGAATGATTGTAAAAGAATTGGTTAAAAAATTACAAAACATAACCTTTTCGCGGCGAAAGTTACATAAAAAGTCATATAGACTATCATATTCTTTCCTTCTTTCCCCTCCAGTCAATGAACAAGATGAACGACAATAATGTGGTAATTTATCCTAAATTTCCGAAAGAATCCTTTAATAAGGATATCACCCCTGCCAAAACAGATAACGGGTCTGTGAAACAAAAAGTTCCATGAGAAAAATCGCACTTACCGTCATTACCCTCGTGATAGCCGTGCTGATGGCACTCAGCGGTTTCATTTTCTATGCCGGTATGGTGCAAAAAAGAACCAATGCCGCCGCCAGCTGGATACGCAGCAGCCAAACCACCACCAACCAGGCCAGAACTATCGGCACCCTGGACTACAAAAGCACTGCCGGCATCAAAGACTACCTTCTCAGTAACGGACATACGAACCTGATGGAACAACAGCTGCAGGACAGCATCCTCGGTATGCTCCTCCGCCTCACCGGCAACCCGCATAACACACCGGCACAACAACAACGCCTGCAGGCTATACAACAACAGCTGATTCAGCGACGCCATACCAAACATCATATTATCTCCACCGCAAACGAAAATCCGGAAGAGGCCAGGCAGATGGTACTCAGCCCCGATTTCCGCCAGCAAGGCCGCAGCCTCCAGGAGATCATCACCAGCTATATCCGCACCGAACAACAGGAACTAGTACAAAGAATCGATAAAGATTCTTCCTATACTACTTACTCCTTCTGGTTCACCATCATCCTCAGCACCCTCACTCTTACCCTACTGGTAGGTGAATCCCGTTATATCTTTAAACTCCTGATAAGAATAAGGACCTGGAGCAACCAGCTGCTGAAAAGCGAACAAAGCTTCAGACGACTGGCAGAGGAAGCTGAACCCATGATCTTCAAATGCTCACTGGATGGCTACTTCACCTATGTAAGCCCCCGCTCGGAAGAAATTACCGGATACTCCAATACCACCCTTACCGGCAAACACTGCTCTCTGTTGCTGGAAGATGATGAGTTTAAGCGCATGCAGCGCTTCTATAAACACCAGCTGTCCAACGGAGACGAATACTCGTCGCTACAGCTGGAAATCCTCACCCGCGCCGGCAAGAAAAAATGGGTAGAACAACTCACTTCCATCATCACAGGTGATGATGGTAAAAAAGAATTCGAGTGCATCGTCAAGGATATCGATCAGGAATACCGGAAAAACGAAAGTATCCAGTACCTGCAGCGCAGACTGGAGGCTATCCTCGACTATATGCCCTCCATGATGTTTGTAAAAGACATGTCCGGCAACTACCTCCTGGTCAACAACCGGTTCATGGAAGTGATGCAGGTACGCCAGGAAGATATCGTGGGCAAAACGGATGCAGATCTGCACTATCCCTGGGTAAGCCGTTATACCGGAATCTGCCGGCAGGTAATGATCACCGGCATCCGGGAGAAAATGGAAGAAACCCTGACAGTAAACAATAAAACCTATCATTTCCTGTTAACCGTATTCCCTTTGCGTAATACCAACCATGAAATGATCGGTATCTGTTGTTTAGGACAAGACCTCACAGAAAAAACCCTTTATCTCCAACAGGAAAAAGAAGCCCGGAAAAAGGCAGAAGAGGCCCAGAAAAGCCAGGAAACCTTCCTGGCCAATATGAGCCACGAAATTCGTACGCCCATGAACGGTATCGTAGGCATGACACAGTTATTGCTGCAGGAGCACACCCTTTCTGTTGTACAACAGGAATATGTGACCGCCATTCAACGATCAGCCAGCACCCTGCTGGTCATCATCAATGAAATACTCGATTTCTCCAAAATAAAAGCCGGCAAACTCGAACTCGTTATCGAGCCGTTCAACCTCCATGAAGCCATTAATAGTGCCTTTTTCCCACTCCAGCTGCTGGCACGGGAAAAAGGACTTAACTTCTCAGCACGGATACACGAAAATATTCCGGCCAATCTCTTAGGTGATGAAGTACGGCTCAACCAGGTGCTGACCAACCTGATCGAGAATGCCATCAAATTTACTAGTGAAGGGCATGTAACAGTGACGGTTACACTGGTATCTGCTGATAAAGACCATTCCGGTATACGGATTGGTTTTAAGGTAGAAGACAGTGGTATCGGCATTCCCTCCGACAAAACAGAAGTGATCTTTGAAAGCTTCTCCCAGAGCCATAAAGGCAATAGCCGGCACTTTGGTGGCACCGGGCTGGGACTCACCATCTGCCAGCACCTGATAGACCTCCAGAACGGTATGCTGAAAGTAGATAGTACTCCCGGCAAAGGGTCCGTATTTTATTTTGAATTACCCTTCACGAAAGATCCGTTTCCCCGGCAGCGGTCTGCCGCACCGGCCGAAGGAACCCCGCAACAGCCCCTGCTGGGTAAAACCATCCTGGTAGTAGAAGACAACAGGATCAATCAGCAAGTGGCCTACTATACCCTGAAAAAAGGCGGATGTGCCAGCGTTGACGTAGTAGACAGTGGCATGGCCGCCCTTGAAATATTAACTGTTAAATCCTACAACTGCATTATTATGGATCTTCAAATGCCCGGTATGGATGGTTATGAAACCACCCGCGCCATCCGTAACAACGGTATAAACACCAGTATCATTGCCGTTACCGCCTCCGCCCTGGACGGAGAAAAGGAACGCTGCCTGCAGGCCGGCATGAACGACTATGTCTCCAAACCGTTTCAGAAGGAAGAACTTTTCCGTAAAATACAAGCTTCCGCCAGCAACGACGCCAATACTAATCCTATGCCCAGCCCCGAACCAACGCCTTCACCGGCGCAGCAGCCGGATTCTTCGCCTGTTGCCTCCGGAACAACATCGCCCGCACAACAGCAGCCTACCCAAAATGAAAGACCTCCCATCAGCTTTGATGACATATACCTCATGATGCAGAAAGATGAAGTCAAGATGATCCTGGAAGACCTGGTTTTGTATATGCCGGATTATATTACCCGGCTTCGGCAACATATCGAAGAAGGAAACTGGACAGAAGTTGGCAGTATCTCCCATCAGCTGAAAGGTAATCTGGGTTATGTTTGTATGTACGAAGCCGTACAGCTGGCTCATGAAATCAACAGGAGCGTAGTATTCGACCCCAACTATGAGGAGTTATCCCGGAAAGCCGCCAGAATGGAGGAGTTATTCAACCGCTACAAACCCGATATCGAAGCGCATATCGCAACCTTTACTGCGCCACCGGCAATGTAAAGTAAAACAAACTGCCTTTGCCTTCTTCGCTGGAAACACCGATTACGCCGCCCTGCGCTTCTATAAACTCCTTGGAGATAGCTAATCCCAGGCCGTTACCTTTATGTCCTTTGATACCAGGCACCTGGAAGAAACGTTCAAATATTCTATCGCGGAAAGCCAGGGGAATCCCCTTGCCATAATCACGCACAGAAAAAGAAAGCATATTGGTACCGGTATTCTCTACGGTCAGGTCTATGGCGGATTTCAGGGTGGAATAACGGATGGCGTTGGTTAACAGGTTGACCAGCACCCAGGCTGTCTTTTCCACATCCGCCATTACCCGGGGCAAAGCCTCCGGTACATGTTGGCGGATCGTGATTTCCCGCTGCGCGGCCTGTTTCTGTACAGTGTCCAGCGCATACTGAACGATATTAAACGCAGTAACCGGCTGCGGTTGCAGCTGGATATTGCCACTTTCTACCTGCGACAGGTCCAGCAGCTCGCTGACAATCTTGATCATCCGCTGGTTGTCCTGTTTCATACTTTCGAGCAGCTCCCGCTGTTCCGGCTTGAGTGAGCCGGTACGCTCATCTTCCAGCAGCTTGATGCTGAAATCAGAAGAAGCCAGTGGTGTTTTCAGTTCATGTGAAATGGTAGCGATAAAATGTGTTTTGGCCAGATCCTGTTCTTTAAAGGCGGTAATATTTTTAAGGATAACGACATAGCCTATACGCTTTTCTTCATGCCGGATATCTGCTATTTCCTGGGTAAAGAAACATTCCTTTCCTTCCACTACTATTTTGAGGGGTACATTTTCCTGTGGGTTGATCAGGAAGCGCAACAGATCATTCCGTTTGGCGATTTCATCGGCAGAACGGCCTACCAGCTCCTTCTCAGGAATACTGAGCAGCTGCAGGGCCTGTACGTTGGCAAACAGAATAGTGTTTTTAGTATCAAAGCCGATAGTAGCATCTTTAAAGCTGCTGATCACCGCTTCCGCGCGTTGTTTCTCGAAGGTGATACGGGCCAGGTTACTGTGTTCATATTCATCCAGCCGCTGGGCCATCGTATTAAAGGCAGTGGCCAGCTCTCCAAACTCGTCCCCGGATTTGAAATACAACCGTTTGCTGTATTGTTTGTCAGCAATGCCTTTGATAGCTTCCGTCAGTGTATGGATAGGATTGGCAATATAACCGGGGAAATTATATACAAAAGTGAAACCCAGCAGAAAACAAACACCACTGATAATGGCGATGTAGAGCAGCGCATGGTCTGCCGTTCTTTTTACCAGTTCATTTTTCCCTACAATAGCGTTCATATTGAGGTCCATGATGGTATAAATGCTCTTTTTAAGCGCAGCAACATCAGCCGGATTGGCCACAGAGTCCTGCCGCAGTTTATTGAATACCTGCTCTACCCCAGCGGTAGCGGCGCGTTCTCCCCGTTCTGTCACATTCGTCTGCTGCTGTTTGAGGTTGGTAGCAAACTGCTTTAGGGCATGTTCCCTGTTGACTGGAAGCTCTTCCAGGGCCACCAGCATATTTTTAGAGTACTCCAGCGACTCGTAGTTATCTTTCAGGATGATTTTGGCTTTTTCTGTCAGCCGGTTCAGGTAGTAGTATCCCAGTACACTCACTATCAGCAGCATAATGTAGAGGAACAGCACCCCCAAAGTAATCTTCGTTTTTAACCTCAGTGTACTCATGACAGGATAATAAGATCTATATCATTGGAAGAAAGGGTTTTCAGCAGCTGGTTAAACAGGTTGGTCCGTAAGATGATACGGAATAAACTGATATGCGGCTTGCCTATACAAACAGTAGTGATCTGCTTTTCCAGGGCTACGTTGATAATTGCCTCTGAAATGCTGGCATGATGTTCTTGCACAACTTCCGCGCCTAATTCTGTAGCCAGTTTAAGATTATTGATCAGGTGGCGCTGTGCGGCCAGCGGTATTTTATCCACGCTTTCACGGGGCGTTTGCACATACAATACATACCAGTCGGCATGGTAATAAGCTGCCAGCCTTGCGGTTTTACGGATCACTTTGCGGGCTACTTCATCATTGGTGGAGATACAGGCCATGAAGTTCTCATGACGCATCTGCTGGCTTCTGGGCACTTCCGTTTCCACTTTACGTTCCACCTGAGTGGCTACTTCCTTCAGTGCCAGCTCCCGCAACTGCAGTATCTTATCGGCCTGGAAGAAGTTCCGTAAAGCAGTATCCACCTTGGACTGATCGTATATCTTACCTTCTTTGAGACGGGTGATCAGCTCGTCGGCGGTGAGGTCTATATTCACTACTTCATCTGCAATCTGCAGCATACTATCGGGCACCCTTTCCTGCACCTCTACACCGGTAATGTATTTAACCTCCTGGTTGATGCTTTCTATATGCTGGATATTGATGGCAGAGATAACATTGATACCGGCGTTGAGCAGGTCCAGTACGTCCTGCCAGCGTTTTTCATTTTTAGAGCCGGGAATATTGGTATGTGCCAGCTCATCTACCACTACCCATTCCGGCGCCAGCAGCAGGATGGTGCTGACATCCATTTCATCCAGCATTTTCCCTTTATAGAAAACCTGCCTGCGGGGAATTGCAGGCAGGCCTTCTACGAGGGCCTGCGTTTCCACACGGCCATGCGTTTCTACGTACCCTATCTGGACATTAATGCCGTTCCTTAACATAGCATGCGCTTCCTGCAGCATACGATAAGTCTTTCCTACGCCGGCACTCATGCCGATATAGATTTTAAACTTGCCCCTGCCACTGCGATTGGCCAGGTTAAGGTAATGTTGTACGGTATGTTCTTTTTCTGTCATGATCTGTTAGAACCAGACTGCCAGCGACGCTGTCAGGGCTGTATTGGTATTTTTGAGTTCTGTGCTCTTGATGAATGGTTTATCCTTTCCGTCAAACATCCTTCCTTCTACACGAAACATCACATTGTTGACCGGTGAAAAATCCAGATTCAGTGAATAACCTGTTGTTTGGAATCCTTGCGATGTACCAGTGGAAATCACTACACCGTCTTTATCGTTAAAATGTTCTACTCTTCCGGCCACAGCGAATTTATCGGTAAATGCATAACGCGCAATAACGATCGGGGTATACCATTTTGACAGTTCGCTGCTGCCTTTTTCCTTCTGTTGCAGACCATAATCTACACCGGCTATCACGCTGAATTTATCCGTTATACCAAAGGTACCATAAAGGTTGTTAAAATAGCGCATACGGCGTACGGTATCGGGTAAATCATTGCCTACATAAGTGCTCCAGTTCAGCAATATTTTGTCAGTTGGTTTAAAGGAGATCTGAGTACCAAAATTAGGTGTCTGATTACCATCCACCCGTTTGATCCGTTGCCATCCATTAAGATACAGGGCAGCAAATGACCATTTCTCATTCGGAGTCCAGGTAACTTTTGCACCCGTTTCAAAATAAGGAGAATTTTCTGCTAACAGACTGCGGGTAAGGGTAGGGCAGTCTTTTCCGATAGCACTTTCAAAACCAATATGGGCGGGCATAATACCGGCATCTATCCAGACATTTTTACCTACTCTTACGCCAACATTGGCTTCATATACATATTGCCAGATGCTGGGTTCTGCTGCCAGATTGTACTGGGCATAAGTACCGGTCATCAGGGCGATATTTCCGTGTACCCTGTCTGCATTATAACTGGCTTTGAGCATGGCCAGATTGAGGTTCAGCTCATTGTGCCTGTTGAAGTTATACAGGAAACCAGGTTTGGTATGATTGGATGGCTGATGCATATCATAACTGTAATAAGCTTCGGCGTAGCCGGAAAATGTCAGTTTACCTTTTTCTTTCTCTGCTGTTGGTTCGGTTTGGGCAAAGAGGGTAATGGCAGCAGCCAGGCCGGCTGCCAGCAATAGAATCTTCTTCATAAAAAAATATAGGTTAAATGGAATTTCCGGTGAATGAGCCTTCACCGGAAATCGGTGGGTTTTATTTTAATTCATCCAGTGCGATGTTCAGCTTCAACACGTTCACTACAGAAGGGCCGAGCAGGCCGAACAACGGGCCTTTGGTATTGTCGTCTACCAGCTGTTTCAGCTTCTCCGGAGCAATGCCTCTGGCTTTGGCTACACGGGAAATCTGTATGTATGCCGCAGCAGGAGAGAGGTGCGGGTCAAGACCACTGGCAGAAGCAGTCACCAGTTCTGCCGGGATATCTTCTTTTTTCACATTCGGGTTATGCACCAGGAAGCTATCTATTCTTTCCTGTACAGTTTTCAGATACTCCGGATTGCCGGCAGCTTTGTTGGAACCACCGGAACCGGCAGCATTGTAATCTACTGTACTGGGGCGGGACCAGAAGTATTTATCCTGTGTGAATTTCTGTCCTATATTTTCATACCCTACAACTCTTCCATTATGCGTTACCGTTACCCCGCCGCCCTTTCCGGGGGCCAGTCTGGCAACCCCGGCCAGAAACAGGGGATAAATACCTGCCAATAATACCAGCAGGAGAACGGTCAGTTTTATAGAGGGCCAGAGATACTTTTTCATCTTCTTGAATTTTTAATCTTTTATACTACCGGATAAAGAGCGTTATCAGCATGTCGATCAGTTTGATACCGATGAAGGGGGCTACTACGCCACCAACACCGTATATCAACAGGTTCCTGCGCAGCAGCGCGCTGGCGCCTATCGGCTTGTAGGCCACACCACGCAATGCCAGCGGAATAAGCATAGGGATAATGATCGCATTGAAGATCACCGCACTCAGGATAGCCGTTTCAGGGCTATGCAACTTCATCACATTGATGCCTTGCAGGGCAGGAATAGAAGCCACAAAGAGCGCAGGCACAATTGCAAAATATTTGGCCACATCGTTGGCGATGGAGAAGGTAGTCAACGTACCTCTTGTCATCAGCAGTTGTTTACCGATTTCCACGATTTCAATCAGTTTGGTAGGATCGTTGTCAAGGTCCACCATGTTACCGGCTTCTTTTGCTGCCTGGGTACCGCTGTTCATCGCTACGCCTACATCAGCCTGGGCCAGTGCCGGAGCATCGTTGGTACCGTCGCCCATCATCGCTACCAGCCGACCTTCCTGTTGTTCTTTACGGATATAGGTCATCTTATCTTCCGGCTTGGCTTCAGCGATGAAGTCATCTACACCGGCTTTGGTGGCGATATATTTGGCAGTAAGTGGATTATCTCCGGTTACCATCACAGTTTTCACACCCATTTTACGCAGACGCTCAAAACGTTCGCTGATACCGGGTTTGATGATATCCTGCAGTTCAATAACGCCCTGCACTTTGCTGTTGAGTGCTACCACCAGCGGCGTGCCTCCGTCTCTGGAGATAGCTTCCACACGGGTAAGTGTATCAGTCGGGAACTGGAAGCCTTCTCTTTCTGTGAGCCTTTTGATGGCATCATAAGCACCTTTACGGATACGGTTGCCATCAGGCAGATCGATACCGCTACTACGTGTTTCGGCAGTGAATTTCACCAGGCTGGCACCGGATACAGTCAGCTTGCTGACGATATCTTTACCGGCCAGTTCCACGATGGACTTACCTTCCGGCGTTTCGTCAGACAGAGAGCTGAGGGCACAGAGTCTGATAAAATCTTCCGGCGCATTACCGTTGGTAGGATAAAAATTGGTGGCCTTACGGTTACCGATGGTGATGGTACCGGTTTTGTCCAGCAGCAACACATCGATGTCACCGGCTGTTTCCACGGCCTTCCCTGATTTGGTGATCACGTTGGCACGCAGTGCACGGTCCATTCCGGCGATACCGATGGCAGACAACAGCCCACCGATGGTGGTAGGTATCAAACATACAAACAGGGAAATAAAAGCAGCGATCGTGATCGGTGTCTGTGCGTAATCGGCAAACGGTTTTAATGTCACACACACAATGATGAACACCAGGGTGAAACTGGCCAGCAGAATGGTCAGCGCAATTTCATTCGGTGTTTTCTGACGGCTGGCACCTTCTACGAGGGCAATCATTTTATCAAGGAAAGACTCACCTGGTTCAGTGGTCACCTTTACTTTGATATGATCAGACAGTACTTTGGTACCGCCTACCACGCTGGACTTATCACCACCTGCTTCACGGATCACCGGCGCAGATTCACCGGTGATGGCCGATTCGTCGATGCTGGCCAGGCCTTGTATAATTTCTCCATCTGCCGGGATGATATCGCCTGGATCGCAGACGAAGATATCACCCTTACGCAGGGAAGATGAGGAAACAACTTTGACTTCGTTGGTAAATATTTCTCCTACCAGTTCTATTTTTTTGGCAGGTGTTTCTTCCCTGGTACGACGCAGGCTTTCAGCCTGAGCTTTACCGCGTGCTTCTGCAATGGCTTCTGCGAAGTTGGCAAACAGCAGGGTGAGAAAGAGGACTATAAAAATGGTAATGTTATAAGCTGCACTACCCTGGTCAGTGTTTTTGGTAAAGAGCGCATACAGTGCTACGATCAGCATCACCGCAGTGCCTACCTCTACGGTAAACATGACCGGGTTTTTGATCATCAGTTTCGGATTCAGTTTCACGAAGGACTGTTTCAGGCTTTGCATCACCTGCTCCCTTGGAAACAGTGTATTATCTTTCTTCTTCATGTTAATAGTCATTATAGGTTTATCCTCTTACAAGGAGAAGTACTCTGCTATCGGGCCTAATGCCAGTGCCGGGAAATAAGACAGCGCAGTCAGGATGATGATCACCGCGAAAGTCATTGCGCCAAAGGTGATCGAGTCTGTTCTCAGTGTACCGGCAGAAGCAGGAATGTATTTTTTAGAAGCCATCAGACCAGCGATAGCCACCGGTCCGATAATGGGCAGGAATCGTCCCAGTATCAGCACAAAGCCGGTGGTTACGTTCCAGAACACATTACCGTCGCCCAGTCCTTCAAAGCCGGAACCGTTGTTGGCATTGGCTGAAGTGTATTCATACAGCATCTCTGAGAATCCGTGATAGTTGGGATTGTTGAGCCATGCAGATGGTTTCATCGCCCAATTAGCATCCGGATGATGTGCCAGCACCCAGGAGGAGAGCGCCGTACCAGCCAGGATCAGGAAAGGAGACAACAGCGTAATAATTGCTGCGATCTTCACTTCGCGGGCTTCCAGCTTGTGGCCCATCAGCTCAGGTGTACGACCTACCATCAGCCCGGAGATAAAGACGGCGATGATGATAAAGATGTAATAGTTGAGGATACCTACGCCACAACCGCCATAGAAGCAGTTCAGCATCATACCCAGTAATTGCATCATACCGGTCATTGGCATAGTGCTGTCGTGCCAGCCACATACGGAGCCGGTAGAGATGATGGTGGTAACAGTGCTCCAGTAGCCGGTGGCAGCGGGTCCAAAACGGACCTCTTTACCTTCCATGGCGCCGGTGGCCTGTTGTATGCCCATATGCGCAATAGCAGGGTTTCCGTTTATTTCCGATTGCATGGTCGGTACCAGCAGGCATATCATCCCGATGGTCATCACCCCGAAAATCACATAGGCAAACTTGCGGCGGTTGATGAACATGCCCAGTGCAAACACCATGGCGATAGGTATGACAACCTGTGCAAACATTTCAGTCATCCAGGTTACGTAGCTGGGGTTTTCCAGCGGGTGAGCGGAGTTGGCACCAAACCAGCCACCACCGTTGGTTCCAACGTGTTTGATGGCAATAAATCCGGCAGCTGGTCCGCGGGATACGTTCACAGTATCACCCTGCATGGTTACTACGGTATCTTTACCATCGAAGCTGGCAGGAGTACCGTTAAAAACAAGTATCAGTGCAATAACGACAGATATAGGTAAAAGGATGCGGGTGATTGTTTTGAGGAAGATATCCCAGAAGTTACCCAGCTTGGTAGTGGTTTTTTCTTTCATGGCTTTGAAAACCACGATCAGTGCGGCGATACCGGTGGCAGCACTTACGAACTGCAGGAAGGCCAGCACAAACAGCTGTGTGAAGTAAGTAACACCTGTTTCACCTGAATAGTGTTGCAGGTTACAGTTTACAACGAAGCTAATAGCAGTGTTAAATGCCAGGTCGGCCGATTGTCCGGGGTTACCATCCGGATTCAGCGGCAGCTTATCCTGGAACATCAGTACAAAAAAGGCATAAACAAACCACACCATGTTGATGGTCAGGAGTGCTTTGAGGTGCTCTTTCCAGGTCATTTCCTCTTTGGGATTGATGCCGGAAATTTTGAAGAACAGACGCTCCAGCGGCGCCATAAAGTCGGACCAGGTTTTATCTCCCCTGAATACCTTTACGATATACCTCGCCAGTGGCCAGGCCAGTAGTAATGTTAGTCCATAGGTGGCAATAACGCCTAAAATTTCAGTAGTCATCTCTAGTTAGTTAAAAGCTTTGCAGCGGCTCAGGTGGCGGCCGCCTCAGAATTTCTCCGGTTTCAGCAGCACATACACCATGTATGCGAAAACCAATATTGAAAGCACAAATAATGCGGTCATAACAGGTGTGTTTAATCAGATTTTTTCAAAATAGTCTACAGAACCAAAGAACAGGGCAAAGCAGGCCAGTCCCGCCAATACCAGTAAAATAGTCATCATCATAAAAGTTGTTTTTAAAGTGCTATTGTTTGTAAATGTTGAATCCTGACAGTTCTGAGAGAAGATGGTAACATGTCCCGGTGCTGCGTACATAACAAAGGAGATAACGCATACATAAACACACTTTCAATAGCATTACGCAAGGAATTGCTGCCATTGCGATATAATACCCCTGCAATGGTAAAACAACGTTTCACTTCCTGCAATTGTTCATGACGGATCATGTTGCCGGTATAGTCGGCAAAAGTGTGAATTACTTTACTCACTCTTTCCTTGGTCGTCAGCTGTTGCATAGGAAACGACAGACCAGGGATCTGTAAACCGATCAATTGTGAGATTTTCGAATCTGGTAACATGTGATCAATTGTTTGATACAATTACCAGATATACCAGCCGGGTGCCAGTATTAAAAAAAGAAAAGAGAAACAGACATAACTATCTGTTTCTCAATATCATAAATAAAAATTCAACATTAAAGGGGAGAAAGAAGATTCCCGGAAACCATGCAGAATCTGAAGGGTATGTGCAGAAATGGAAAGGTATAGGGGAGAGCGTTATACCTTCTTACGTCCAAAATGGTAACTGATCATAAACGCACCCACGGAACCAAACCGGATTTCATAAAATGATTTGCCGGCATCAGGATCAAATGATCCTTCCTCCGTGACCTTGTGAAACATACAATTTAACGAGATCTCGGTAGACAGGGAAACATGTTTGTTAAAGAAGTAACGAACCCCTACCACCGGGCTTACACCATAGCGCCATATATGGGATTTGAGCGAATTGGCATGGAAGTATGCCAGCGATACATCGGAGCCACCATATAACGTCCAGTTATCGATGGTACCTCCCCATTGATGTCCTACTCTTAGTTCGGGAGCCCATCCCATCACAGGGTTATCGGATACCTCCAGATTGAGCGAGGCCCGCAAGGCTCTTTTAGGATGATAATGCCAGCGATAGTTAGCAGTGTAGGAATTAGCATTTTTTTTCAGGAAAGTAAGGATATTGGCCACGTCTATGGCAATCTCGTGCTGATAACGGTATTTCGCCACCGTACTGTCCTGTGCAAAAACAGCGATACTGAACAAAGTCAGTATCGCTGTCATAAAATAAGTACGTTTATTTCCGGTTAATCCAGCCACTCAGTTTGTTTTTTAAGTTCACGATCTTTTTGGAGAAAGCACCGTTGGATTGGGCTGTACGTTCAAACCAGTTTTCAACATCTGCACCAAAGTCTGGTTGCAGCATTGCTTTCAGGTCCTTGATGAATGAATCGGTATAAACAGAAGCTGCTTCGGAAGATTTGTCTTTGTAGAAAACGATCAGGTCCTGGGAGCCGTTTGCATCTTTCAGTTTCAGCTGTGCCACTTCCTGTTCTTTGGAGTAAGCGCTCACGTTGAATACAGTGTTGTACTGATCAGCTTTGGCGTTGGAAGGCAACTGGAAATAAGCTTTAGCGTCCAGGCTACCTTTCAGGGTCAGGTCACCTTTTTTAACGGAACCGATCACAGATACCAGGTCCTCTTCAATTTTCAGGTTGTTATAATCATCATCCTTGAAAGTCACTTTTGCATTGAGTGCAGTTACACAATCAGAAGCAGATTGCAGTTCAGTTGTTACATTGAACTGTGTATTGCTCAGTTTTTCCACTTTCACGAGGAAGTTGTGTGGCTTCAGTGTCAGATTCAGCACCACTTTTGAAGGGATGGGGAAGTTACCGGTACCAAATTCGCCGGAGTAGTTGATGGTCATCAGTTCTTCCGTTCCTTTTTTCAGGCTGCCTTTAATGCTGGTAGGCAGATAAATGTCTAAAGCGTTCGCCTGGAATTTAGCGTCCTTGTATTCTGTGATCGCGAATACATAGTCGTTTACGGCCGTCGTAGGATCTGAAGGGAAAGACACTGTGATGTTGTCTGCCTTGGTCACCACAAACTTTTTAGTGCCCGGGTTCCAGGTGTAGTTGCCCACGTAGTTCGCGTAATTAAAGCGACTGTTGTTGGGGTCCAGTTCAAAGTGATTGAAAGCTACATCGAGTGCATCAGTCAGGTCATCCAGCCAGGCTTCATTGGTGATGTTGCCTTTGTTAAGACCAGCAGTCTTAAACAAGGAGCGTACAAACTGGCCGTCTTTGATGTTTTTCACGCAGTCTACCAGGTTCTTGCTGGTAGCTTTGATCATCGTTTTGTCTTCTTCTACAGTTGTAGGTTTGTCGGGGTTGCTGCCATCATTGTTTTTGGAGCTGCAACCCGCCATGGCTAATACCAGTCCGGTACCTACCAGTACTTTACTGAATTTGTTCAGCATCATAGGTCGAGATAATTGCGGGTTAAAAATAAGCCCACAAGATATAATCGATTTTTAAATAAGTTAATTTATTGAATATAAAAAACTTACATGAAAAGTTCGACCTGATAGGTAACAAGATAACCTTAGCTGAACAGATACAATACATCTTCTTTGGTGAGCTTTTTCACAAAGCCACTATCGTCGGAGATGATTTCTTTAACAAGTGATTTTTTACGTTCCTGTAGTTGTAATATTTTTTCTTCTACGGTATCCTTACAGATCATACGGTAAGCGAAGATGTTTTTCGTTTGGCCGATACGGTGAGTACGGTCGATAGCCTGTTGTTCCACAGCCGGGTTCCACCATGGATCCACAATGTATACATAGTCTGCTGCGGTAAGGTTAAGACCCACACCACCTGCTTTCAGGGAGATGAGGAATACGCGGCATTCATCATTATGCTGGAAATTTTGGATCGCCTTTTCACGATCTACCGTAGAGGTGCTACCATCGAAGTACTCGTAAGGTATCTTCATATGCTGCAACCTTTCCCGGATAAGTCCAAGCATGCCCAGGAACTGAGAAAACACCAGCACCTTGTGATTACCGATATTCTCGGCTATTTCACGGGTCAGCTCATGCAGCTTCACAGAGTGGTTGGGATACTGTTCCGTATCATTGAGGATAGCCGGCGAGTCGCAGATCTGGCGCAGCTTCATCAAACCTTGCAGGATGGTCAGCTGTGAACGTTCCATACCCTGATCTTCAATAACACCCAATATCTTGGAGCGATAGGTATTACGATAGGCATCATAAATATGGCGCTGCTCAGGGTCCATTTCACAGAAGATCACTGTTTCAATTTTCTCCGGCAGGTCTTTCGCCACCTGTTCTTTGGTACGGCGGAGAATAAAGGGATATATCAGTTTACGCAGATGTTCTTTTCTTTCTTCATCCTGGAACTTGTCTATCGGCGTAGCAAATTCATTCCGGAAAAAGTCTACGCTGCCCAGCATGCCCGGGTTCAGGAAGTTCATCTGTGCATAAATATCGAAGGTATTGTTCTGCATGGGGGTACCACTCAGTGCCAGCCTGTTTTTGGTATGCAACAGCTGGGCTGCTTTGGTAACCTTGGACTGCGGATTTTTAATGGCCTGTGATTCATCCAGGACCACATAATCAAACTCCAGCTTCATCAGCGTTTGTATGTCACTACGCAGCGTACCATAGGTGGTGATGATCACATCAAACTTGGCCAGTTCCGCAGCATCTTTGATACGCGTAGGTCCATGATGGATATGATGCTGGATTTCGGGAGTGAACTTGCGGATCTCATTCTCCCAGTTATAGATCAGCGTGGTAGGACAAACTACCAGCGTCATACACTTCCCTTCATTTTTGTTTTTATAATACTGGATGAAGGTGAGTGCCTGGATGGTTTTACCAAGACCCATGTCATCTGCCAGGATACCGCCCCACTTGATTTCATCGAGATAGTTGAGCCACTGGAAGCCGCTTTCCTGATAAGGGCGCAGCGTAGCTTTCAGGTTATCTGGCAGCGAGATATTACGGATCTCATCAAACTGCAGCAGTTTTTTACGCTTCTGCTCCAGTTCTATTACAACGGCTTCATCATCGATAAACTCATACAGTTCATCGATTACGCTGAAGTTGTATTTGCTGAGTTTAAGGCCTTTGTCTTTTTCTTCACCTACCTTAAACAACAGTGAATATTTGCGCAGCCATTCTTCCGGCAGCAGGCCCAGAGAGCCGTCTGCCAGCTGAACATAGTTCTGTTTGTTGGCCAGCGCATTTTTGATGTCTTTGATGCTTACTTTCTGGTCGCCATACAATACCTCAATCTGCGCATCGAACCAGTCGATGCCGGAGCTGATTTGCAGGTTGGTGACCGGTTTATGCGAACTGAATTTGAAGTTGCGCAGGTTATCAAAACCGAAAACGCGCACATTCATTTCTTTCAGTGCATCGAAGAAGAGGAAGAACCAGTTGTTCTTCAGGGCTTCTTTAGCACGCAGATAAAAATAGTTGTTGTTGTCGTGCTGTGCGAAGTTGGTATGCAGTGCGCGCAGTTTGCCGACAAACTCTTCTTCCGCTTCCTTGTTACGGCGGATGACGAGTACTTTATTCCCTTCCTGTACGGTGATCTTGCTTTCATCATTCCATTCTACCTCCTGGCCACGGTAAGCGAAGCCGGGTTGAATGATGAATGTTTCGCCCAGTTCTTTGAGGTATACACGGCATTCCGGTGCCAGGTCGGTAATTTCTGCCAGCAGCTCTTTATCGAAGCGGATATCATACTGCCGGCTTAATGGCAGCAGATAGTCCTTGAGATATACCGGCCATTCCTTGTTAGGGATTTTCAGTTTACCGTTTTGCTGGAAGAGGGCTACGTGCAGGGCGTCCTGCGGTGTTTCAAACAGGTACAGCATGTTCTGGTGGAGGAACAGCAGCGGGCTTGCCCACTTGTTGTCTGCTACATTGACCAGTTCACCTTCTATTGTTACAAAACAGTTCACTTCCACATGGCTGCTGCCGCTGCTGGTTTTGATGACCAGCTTCAGTCTTTCGGCGCCTATCTGGACCGGTTGCAGGTTTTTGGTTTTGAACTGTTGCCGCTGAGGCAGGTAAAATACCAGGCCCTGTTCTGCCAGCTGCGGAAACAGCTTAGCCAGTTTGGGATGCAGGTATTCCAGCATCAGCTCTTTGGTTTCGGTAGGCAGCTCTTCGGCATTTTCATGCGTGATATTTTCCCAGATGCCCGCAAATGGGGAGTTTTTACTGAGAAACTTACTGACTTCCGCACCCTGTAACTTACGGATAGGGGCTATGAGCTCCCTGTCTTTTTCTTTGTATTGATAGAAGTCAACATATTTGGTGAGGTCCAGTTTACTGGCCAGGGAAACGAAGGCTGTCTGGTCTTCATTCACTTCACCGCTGACAATATCTATTTTAAAATAAGGGTATAAGTCCTCGTTGGCGTTGAATATGGCAGCCAGGCGCTGTGTTACCGTCAGGGTTTCTTCCGGTGGCGGCGGAGCGGTGGCTGGCTGGCGGCCGGCGGAGTTTCCGTCTACTCTTTTGATGCTGGGGTCCAGCACCCGCAGGAAGGGCTTACCATCCATATAGGAAAAGGCAAACTTTCCGTCGAGGTCGTCACTCAGCGAGTAGCCATATAGGGAGAGGAGTTTATTTTTCTCTTTGTCCCAGTTACGCAGCGTATCAAAGTAAAAAGGCCCGTGTTTCTGCAGCAGCTGCAGGAAAAGGGCTGTTTTATGCACACAGAGGGCGTGGGCTGTTTCATCACAGGTGCAATGAGTATCAAAAAAACGTTCCTCATTACGCTGTATGATCAGCGGATATTGCTTTTTATCCAGCACCAGCATGGCTTCTATCTTTTCATCTTTGGCAGATGATATCTTAGCCGGATGCTGTTTGGCGATCGTTTCTGCTTCTGCCATGATGGAGGCAGATACCAGTAGCTTGATCGTTTTGATATCAATGGATTTCATTTTGATCAGCGTGTGTTGCTGATCAAACTGGGTTTCAAAGCTCTCAAAGTGATTTTTGTCCAGCATCTCCTGAAGCTGGAACAGGGCTGCCGCCTCATGACGGCAGATATCGCCCAGGTTGTACGGACATTGGCAACGGACAGACATACCGCTGCTCTCACCATATTTATTGATGTTGACGCGGTAGTAATTGGCATGAGTGTCACTCTTTACGCGGAAAGTAGCTGATTTAAGCACCGGATCGGCTTCGATGAGCTCTACGCCCCCGGTAGAAAAAATACGCTTCCCCCTGCGGATCACTTCATCAGTGCCGTTATTGTAAACATATTTTAGCAAATGGGGTAGCGACATACTATACGTTGTTGCCTGCTTTTATTATCAGTCTACGGGGTAAATAAATATATCAAAAATCTTTAACCGCTGATAAAAAGGCAATCCACAAAACTAAGCAGAAATCTCTAATAAACAGCACCCAAAATGAGAGTTAAATCACAATTCCGCTGTGGTGGCATATTCCCCGTTGCCCGCCCCTGGCGGGGTCAGTGGCGGACTGAAAATTTATTTTATATATTTTTTTAATAATGTATATTTACTGATACTATTTTACCTCTGTTTATCAATAAATTACGTTCACATGAAATAAAAAACATATATAAAGGTCGTTTTTTAGCTAATATGCCGGATATACCGTTTCACAGAAAAATCCATCGCCTCCCGGGCCCCTGTCAGGATATACTTGCCGAAAGCTCCGTACATAGCGTCATAAGACAGCGGAGATACTGCCTCCTGAATAATCTTCACCTCCGCAGCAGACAGCGGGATATTATTAGGATAGCTATACATAAAAGAAGTTGTTTTCCGGTCGGTAGACACCTGAATCACATCACCCACCAGCAGGGCTCCTTTACCCGCAGGGCTGTACAACACATTAGCACCGGGGAAGTGCCCGCCACAAAGCACCAGCTTCATACCGTCCCATAGCTCCAACGTTTTGCCCTCCCATAAACGGATCACCGGATCATGCCTTCCCAGCCAGGAAGCATCCAGCTGATGTACATATACCGGCGCATTGTCAAAAGCATGGCTCCATTCCACAATAGTCGAAAAATAATGGGGATGCGAAATGGCAATAGCCCTGATTCCACCCAGGCGATGGATGATATCTATCGTAGAGTCGTCCAGGTTAGTAATACAGTCCCACAAAATATTCCCATGAGGTGTTACTACCAGATGCGCCCGCTGTGATATCGCGAAGCCGGGCGTGGAGTAAATGGCATATATACCCGGCGCTACCAGTTCAATCACATTCTTATGACCTTTTTGTATCTGTTCAAGAGTGGTCCAGCTCTGTCCGGCAGGATTCACATACTGGCGCTCATCTTCACAGATAGGACAGTGTGCCGGCGCAGTCTCCGCAGCATCGTACTGCACACCACAGGTAACACAGATATAGTGTTTCATAACATTGTTTTTATCATTTGAAAGGTAGGGCATTTTTGATAAAAGCGGCAGCCCGGCTATCGCCAGCCCGCTTTGTTTGATCCAGTCGCGTCGCGTGTTTTGCTTTTGCATAAATCATCATTTTTGAATGTCAAAAGTATCCCGTCGAAGCCCCTCGCTCAAGGGACATCTTCAACAAATACTTGTACATTTGAACATGCAACCACCTATTCCACAGCACCGGATCAACGATGGTGTAACCGTTCCGGTGCCACCGTTTTCCAACAATGTGTTGATTGCAGGTTTTAATGATGAAGGGAAGATCATGCCCAGGCAATACCCTCACCGGCATGCCTATTATGAGATATTGCTGCTGCATCGCAGCAAGGGTGTACATTATGTGGACTTTGTGGCTTATCCGTTTGAAGGAGCGGTGGTGTTCCTGTTGTCACCAGAGCAGGTGCATCAATTGAACCGCGAAGGTTCCAACGGATATACGCTCCGGTTTGATCCGGCATTCTTCAGCAGTGGCAATGATCCCGACAGCCAGCTGCTGGGCCATTTCCTCTTCGACAATATGCAGGCCTGCCCGGTAATACCGCTGGAGGAAACGGAGCTGGCACGCCTGGACAACCTGCTGGGCATTGCGCAGGACGAATTCAACAGAGGCGGGGATGATGCAACACAAATCCTCTTTTCCTATATCCGTGTAATTTTGATGGAAGTCATGCGTATCCGGCGACGTCAACTGGGAGAAGCTCACCTGTTGCCCGGCGCCCCGCAAACACAGCTACTCCAGTTCAAACTCTTATTGCACCGGCATTTCCATGAACTGCATGAAGTGCAGGACTATGCTTCCCGAATGCATATTACGCCGCGGCAGCTGAATAGCATCACCCAACGGTTCACCGGCAAAACCGCCGGCTCCCTCATCCGGGAACGTATCCTCCTGGAAGCCAAACGGCTGCTCTTCCTCAACGAACTTACCATTAAAGAAGCCGGTTACCGCATCGGATTCGATGATCCGGCCTACTTCACCCGTTTCTTCAAAAAAAATACAGGCATCTCTCCACAGCAATTCCGGGACAACACCCCTCAGGCATAAAAGTGCAACACAAACACATTTTTATCCATGTTTTCCCTTTTGCCGGGATTGTAGTTTTGTGTCTTCATTCTTAAACACACACTTCTTATGAAAGACAACAAACAAATCGCATTTCTGGTATTACGTATAGGCCTCGGCATATTGTTCGTGATTTTTGGTATTCAGAAATTACAGGGCGGTACCGCCACCTGGGAATTCCTGGGCGGCACACTGAAAACCATCGGCATCAGCAAATGGCCTGCTTTCTGGGGTCTGCTGGCCACTCTTTCCGAACTGGTGGGAGGTATCGCATTGATTACCGGCTTCTTCATCAGACCTGCAGCTGTTGCACTGCTGGGTACAATGATCGTCGCCACCTTATTCAAGATAACTTCAGGAGCATCTTTTGCGGAAGTGTCCTATCCGCTGGCAATGGTGATTGTATTTATCTCGTTTATTATTGGAGGGGGAAGACGGGTACAAACGGCATAAAAATTTAGAGATTAAATGATTTAGGGATTTAGGGACTTAGGAATTTGAAATGCAGCGAAGAATTGCAGCGGATCAAATTCCTAAGTCCCTAAATCATTTAATCCTTAAACACCTACCAGTGCTCCGTCTTTAAATATCGGGAGAATATTGGCGCCATCAGGCGTAAGGCAATAGGTAATATCTTTTTCCAGGCCATATTTAGCAAGACGCTTGTAGTGAGAGGCCTGTTTCATAAATTGATGGATGTCTGTTTTAGCAGATTCATACAGTGTTTCAGCGGCAATCGCAGAATCACAGTTGACATCAAAATGTTCCCGGATGCGGTTTACCACTGCACCGGCGAAGAGCGTATCTTCCATGTTTACCCGGTCTTTCCAGGCAGCGCAGCCCAGTATCACGTTTTGATTTTGCGCGATCAGGTAGTCGCATACTGCGCTGATATTGGGAAAAGAGCCGGTAATAATCTGAATGGCATCTTTGGCCATATGCAGTAACTTGGTGCCGTTAGTAGTAGTGAGCACCAGTGTTTTGTTTTCGATAAACTCCCGGGGATATTCAAAAGGGGAGTTACCATGTACCAGTCCTTCCGCCACTTTACCATCGCGTTCGCCGGCAGTGATGCCATCGATTGCGCGGCCGATATTCACACATTCTTCTACGGTAGCTACTGGTATTACTTTGGCAGCGCCATTGTACAGGGCGGTGCAGATGGTTGAGGTAGCACGCAGTACATCGATGATGACCACGATGCTGTTTTTCACATCAAATAAATGTAATAAAGCCGGGGATAGACATACTTCCAGGCTGGGTTTGTTGCTTTCTGTCATTCAATTGCATTTATGCATTAATCAAGGACTACTCTCCACTTTTCACTCTCTGCGTAGTCCTTAATGGTTTCATTACGGTGCTGTAGCAATCTGGTCATGTATCCCACCAGATAAAAGCGTTCCACCATGCGGCCAAGCCAGCCATAGGGGGTGCCAAAATCCATGATATCAATCATTACCGTACCATTGCCGATCTGTTTGAAATGATGCTCATGTTTCATATGGGTAAAATCACCTTCTGTCATTTCATCGGTGAAATGTTCCCATTCCTTCATGGCAACTATTTTAGTGGTCAGTTCCCGCACTTTGCCCAGATGCTTTGCGCGCCAGGTAACTGTTTCGTTATACTTAATCAGTCCGTTGGTGCGACCTTTGATGGCGTCTTCCTGCCGGTGCGTCATGCTCCGCTTATGCAGGGTGATACTCCGGCTGAGGTCATAGACTCTTTCCTGGGGAGCATAGATAACGGTAGTTAAATGAATAGTAGGCATAGATATGGCAATAAATAAATAATTCCGTTGACTACCCAAAGCCGCAAAGCAGCAAGAGAGCAAAGACTGAATAAAGATACTGCTGTCTCTGCGTCATTGCTGCTTTACGCCTTTGTGTGAAACATACGTGACGAAATTAATAACTTTCACCCGCTATTCCTAGCTGAGGAATGGCACTTTCACGACTTTTGCCTTCAGGGCCTTGTCCCTTACAGCGATAAATATTTCGGAGTCCAGTGCAGCGTGGCTTGTTTTCACATAGCCCAGACCGATAGCTTTCTGCAGGGAAGGAGACTGTGTACCGGAAGTTACACGGCCGATCACATTACCCTCTGCATCTTTGATTTCGTAGTCATGACGCGCAATCCCTTTGTCAATCATTTCAAATCCTACCAGTTTCTGGGAAACACCTTCTGTCTTTTGTTTTTCGAAAACAGAACGGGAAGGGAAGTCTTTGGTGAATTTGGTGATCCATCCCAGACCAGCTTCCATCGGAGAAGTACGGTCGTCGATATCATTACCATACAGGCAGAAGCCCATTTCCAGGCGGAGTGTATCGCGGGCACCCAGGCCGATTGGCTTCAGGCCTTTAGGACCACCGGCAGCGAAGATAGCGTCCCAGATTTTATCTGCTGCACCATCAGTATCTTCAAAATAGATCTCGATACCACCGGAACCGGTGTAACCAGTAGCGCTGATCACTACATTAGGTACACCAGCAAAAACACCTTTTGCGAAAGTGTAGTATTTCAGATTTACAATATCCACTTCAGTCAGGGGTTGCAGTATACTGGTGGCATTAGGGCCCTGGATGGCCAGCAGACAGGTTTTATCGGAAATATTGTGCATTTCCACCCCTTTGGTATTGAACTGGCTTATCCAGTTCCAGTCTTTTTCAATATTGCTGGCATTCACTACCAGCATATAAACGTTGTTTTCTTCAATGCAATAAACCAGCAGATCATCTACCAGACCACCTTCATTATTAGGCAGAGCGCTATACTGGGCTTTACCGGCAGTCAGTTTGGACGCGTCGTTGGTGGTTACACGCTGGATCAGGTCCAGTGCATGCTCGCCTTTCAATATAAACTCACCCATGTGGCTTACATCAAACACTCCGGCATTTGTACGCACCGCCTGGTGCTCGTCATTAATACCTGTATAGGAAATCGGCATGTTGTAACCAGCAAAAGGGGCCATCTTGGCGCCCAGTGCGATATGTTTTTCTGTAAAAGGTGTGTTTTTCATACTTCGTTTTTAAAACGGGGCAAAAATAGGGATTTGCCTTTTACTAATAACAACCCACTTCCGCCGTATGACGGTTTTCAGACCAAGCATCATATTAAACATACTTGAAATGCAATAGGGGCTTAAAAAAGAACGTCCCTCCCTGTACTATTAGCAGGGGGTAATTCGTAATTTTGCAGCACACCCAAAAAAAGATTGCGTGAAAAAGATCACCTGGCTGTTACCACTGGTATCTATTACCTTGTTCGTAGAGGCACAGAAAAAGAATGACCGAAAAACCTTGTCTAATCTACAACAGCATGTCACTTATCTCTGCAGTGACAAGCTGGAAGGCCGCAAGTCGGGTGCACCAGGCGAACAGCTGGCGGCCGCCTATATCTCTACACAGCTGGAACAAATGGCCATCTCCCCCAAAGGAGACAACGGCTTCCTCCAGACGTTCACCATCCGCGAAGGCAGGGAACCTGCAGATAACTGCGCCATGACACTGAACCATGAAAAACTTACCACTGGTCAGCAGTTCATCCCGCTACCCTTCAGTGCCGGCAAAACCGCCAAGGGCGAAGTTCTTCCCAACGTCAATGAACCGGACAATATATGGCTCATAAATATCAGCGAGCTGGAACCGGATAACCATAAAAGCAAACTGGAACAATATCTCCAGCAAACACAGATAGCTGCCAAGTCAGGCGCTACGGCTGTCATCTTCTTCAACGGGAAAGAATCCCCCGCAGAAGTACTTGGCTGGCAGGAGAAGTCCATGCCCGTAACGAGCATACCCGCTATATGGGTCAGCAATGATATCAGCAAAAAACTCAGTGCTGATGAGGCAGATGCTTTCCTGATAGACCTCCGGATAGCCTTTATACCAGTGAAAATAACCGGTACCAACGTAATCGGCTATATCGACAATAACGCCTCCAAAACCGTGATCATCGGCGCTCACTACGACCATCTGGGGGTAGGAGAGGGACACACTATCTACCACGGTGCCGATGACAACGCCAGCGGTACCGCCGCACTGCTGGAACTGGCCCGCATGCTCAAATCCGCCAAACTTAAAAACCATAATTTCGTCATTATAGCCTTCTCTGGTAAGGAGCAGGGCCTCGCTGGCTCCGGTTATTTCACCACTCACAGCGAAGGGATAGACCTGTCACAGGTCAACTACATGATAAATATGGACATTATCGGCGACCTCGACACTTCCCGCGGCCTGCAGATCGGCGGCGTAGGCTCTTCCCCAGGATGGTCCGGCATTATCGGCAGCGTAGCCGCCAAACAGCCCAAACTGGTATACGACGCCAGCAGCACCTCCACATCTGACCATGCTTCTTTCTACAAAAAAAATATTCCGGTACTGTACTTCTGCACCAATACCAACAAAAGTATCCCTGCTGCAGACGATAATGCAGATAAAATCAATTATGATGGCACCCTGACCGTTATCAAACTGGTATACGACATCATCACTAAAACGGATAACATGGAAAAACTGGCTTTTGACAACACTCCCGCCAGAAAATAACTCCGCCCGCATTTTCCGGGAAACGAATGAGTTACATTTACACGAATTTTATAAATTCGCAGATTGCATTACAAACAGGATAGCATATGTATCTGTTGGTAAGCTGTAATTGTTATTCGTAATTCATCAACCCATCCCTGTAAATGGACGAAAAGCTGGCCCTCGTATACCGGTATTTCCAGCTGCTGGAAAATTTTTCAGCGGATCCGGTTGAATTTGCCAAGATTTTTCATCCCAACGTTATACAGACAGAATACCCGAACCAGCTGTCAGTAGATGTAAAACAAAGGAATTTCGAGTTGATGCTTGACAGTATGGCCACCAACAAACAGATCCTGAAATCGCAGCATTATAGCGTGCTCAAAGCCTTTCAAAATGGTAATACCCTTGTGGTGGAAGCCAAATGGACCGGGGAAATAGGCGTGGATGCAGGGAAATTCAGAAGAGGCCAGATTATGAACGCCTTTATCTGTACCGTTATCGAGTTCCGCGAAGGAAAAATTTACCGGCAGCGCAACTACGATTGTTATGAACATTAAAGCCAGCACATCATGAAAAAATTACTTTCCATCTTCGCGGTTACCAGCCTGCTTTTTGCGTGTAACCCTACCCGTGAGCACCAGGTGAATAAAGACGCCTATGACGTGATCACCGAAAAAAGTTATGTATACCGGGAATTCAAACCCGCTGCCAGCCCGCTGATGGACTCTGTGCTGCAACTGCGCAAGGAAATCACTGACTACCTCGACCAACATGGCTTTAAAGCTCATATTGCCGGAAAAGACAGCCTGCTGTTCCACCGCACCAACGGCCTCGAAGTGATGATAGAAATGCCGGCACCACAAGATCCCTGGTCTATGAATACTATCATCGTATTCGATCCGGTGAAAAACCCTTTATTCGTAAATTTACACAAGGGCACCGGCCAGATTGAACAATATATTAAAGCCAAATAATCCCTCAGCAGTTTGCCAGTAAAACAGAACATCAGGCTGACCGTAGATGCGGTCGTATTCGGATATATTCCCAAAGAAGGAATTGTAGTGCTGTTAATCAAACGCACCATAGAGCCCTATCTACATAGCTGGGCCCTGCCCGGCGGGTTTGTGCTCGACGACGAATCCCTGGAAACGGCCGTTACCCGCGAACTGCTCACAGAAGCCGGGGTAAATATCAACTATCTCGAACAACTATACTCCTTCGGCCTTCCCGGCCGCGATCCCAGAGGCAGGGTAGTGTCTGTAGCCTATTTTGGACTGGTGAATCCCACCAATTTTAAACTGGCCGCCAGCTCCGACGCAGAAGACGCCTCCTGGTTCAATATCAAAGACCTCCCTTCTTTAGCCTTCGATCACGCCACCATCATCGATGTGGCCGTATCACGCCTGCGCAATAAAATCCGCTACGAACCCATCGGATTCGAACTGCTGGATAAAAAATTCCCCATCGCAGACCTCGAAAAATTATACGAAACACTCCTCGACAGACCCATCGATCGTCGCAACTTCCAGAAAAAAATAAACCACCTCGGCATCCTGATATCCCACAACGAAAAACAAAAACAAGTGTCTCAGGGCCGCCCCGCCAAACTCTTCAGCTTCAACGAAGAACAATATTTCAAATTAAAAAAAGAGGGCATTGCCTTTGAAATTTGATCCCAGGGCTGAAGCCCTGGGCTATATTTGTTTGGTGTAAATAGGGAGGTATTTTTATTTTAAGGTTGTTTCTTTTTCATGAGTGGAGAAGGAGCATATCTGTTATTGCGGAAATTTGTGATGTACAAGTGCTCCCTGGCATTATTAAACTATACCTTGTCCGTGTAAACCAAAACATCTACCAAACGTTTTTCTCTTCCTTTCTTGTAAATAATCTTCTTTTATATATATCTTTTAAATAAAAACCACCGTCTATACACCAGACAACTATAGCCCAGGGCTTAAGCCCTGGGACCATTTTGTGTATTTTTTACAAAAAATATTTTGTTGATATCAAAACCATTTATACATTTGTGTAACAATTACACAAAATAGCTCGGATATGCAAACGACAAAGCCCACAGGAGTTATTATAGCCAGGTTCCAGACACCTTCACTACATGAAGGTCACCTCGAACTGATCAGGCAGGTGAAACAAAAACACAACCGTGTTTTAATCATCCTCGGTGTAAGCCCTGTAAAAGGCAGCCGGAAAAACCCGCTGGACTACTACACCCGGGAACGCATGATCAAACAACAGTTCCCCGAAATTATTATCCTGCCCCTCAGCGATCAGAAAAGTGACACAGTATGGTCCAGAAAGCTGGATGAACTGTTGTCAACCAACTTCCCCCACGAAACATTTGTATTATATGGCAGCCGCGATAGTTTCATGGGCACCTATTCCGGTCGTTACACTACGGAAGCACTGCCGCCGGTAAAAGATTACAATGCCACCGCTTTACGTGAAGCTTTATCTGATAAAGTATTCGACACTGAGGAGTTCCGCGCCGGTATAATCTATAACACCTATAATCTTTTTCCATCTGTATATGCGACAGTAGATATCGCCCTGTTCAGGAACAATAAACAGGAGCTGCTGGTAGGTCGCAAGCCTAATGAAAACAACTGGCGACTGCCGGGTGGTTTCTCCGACCCTGCAGATGAAAGCTTCGAAATAGCCGCTGCCAGGGAGTTACGGGAAGAATGTGGCAGCATGGAAACAAGCAGCCTCGAATATGTTGCCTCCCAACGGATAGACGACTGGCGCTACCGTTCAGAAACAAACAAAATCATCACCACCCTGTTCAGTGCTGATCTGCTTTTCGGAGAACCCGCTCCTGGCGACGATCTCGCAGCCCTCCGCTGGATAACGGTAAAGGATATACCATCCCTGATAGAAAAACAGGAACTCACTGACACACATATCCCTTTATTTCAGATACTGGTTGACAAATACACTAAATAAGATTTAAAACTTACCGATATGACAAAGGAAAATCTCATCCTCCTGGCCGACGCTTACAAATACTCCCACCACAAATTATACATCCCTGGTACCCAACACATCTATTCCTACCTGGAAAGCCGCGGCGGTAAATTCAACGAAACAGTGTTCTACGGTCTGCAATATTTCCTGAAAGAATACCTGGAAGGTGTAGTCTTCACCAAAGAAAAACTGGACGAAGCCGCCACTACACTGCAGGAAGTTTTTGGTCGCGATGACGTCTTCGACCGCAGCCGCTTCGAATATATCATCAATAAACACGGCGGTAAACTCCCCGTACGCATCAAAGCAGCTCCCGAAGGAACGGTGGTGCCTGTACGAAATGTGCTGATGACCATAGAAAACACAGACCCCGAATGTTTCTGGCTCACCAACTTCCTCGAAACACTGCTGATGCAGGTATGGTATCCCTGCACCGTAGCTACACTGTCACGCGAAATCAGGAAAGTGGTTAAACATTACTACGAAGCTACTGTCAGTGAGGCCGCCTATGCAGGCATGGATTTCGTACTCAACGACTTTGGCTTCCGTGGCGCCAGCTCTGTGGAAAGTGCCGGTATCGGCGGCAGCGCCCACCTGGTCAGCTTCTCCGGCAGCGATACCATTGCCGGTTCTATGCTCGCCAAACGTTACTACAACGCGCCCACCGCACCTGGCCTCTCTATCCCCGCTACAGAACACTCTATCGTAACATTGCTCGGCGAAGCCGGTGAGCTGGAGATCTTCAAACATGTGCTCAATACCTTCCCAACCGGCACTATCGCCTGTGTATCCGACTCCTACAATATCTTCCGCGCCTGCGAAGAATACTGGGGCACTGAACTGAAAGAACAAATCCTCAGCAGACAAGGTACCCTCGTCATCCGCCCCGACAGCGGCGATCCTGTAAAAACACTCCTCAAGGTTTTTGAAATACTGATGAACAAATTCGGCTACACCATCAACGAAAAAGGTTATAAGGTGTTACCTCCGCAAGTCCGCGTAATCCAGGGCGACGGCATCAGCTATTCTTCTATCCCTCCCATCTTTGAAGCCCTGAAACAGGCCGGTATCAGCGCCGAAAACCTGGTACTGGGCATGGGTGGCGCACTCCTCCAACGCGTTAACCGCGACACCCAGGAATTTGCACTTAAATGTGCTTACGCAGAAGTAAACGGCCAGGGCATCAAAGTACAGAAAACACCCGTGGAAATGGATGCCAACGGCAACCTCCAGACCTCCTTCAAAAAATCCAAAGCAGGCAAACTTAAACTCGTAAAAGACAACGGTTCTTTCAAAACTGTAGGAGCCGAGGAAGCACCGGAACTGGACGACGTACTGGTAACCGTCTTCGAAAACGGCCACCTCACCCAAACCTGGTCTTTCGACGAAGTCCGCAAAGCAGCCGCTTTATAATATCATTCTTATTTCTTCCATCAGAAAGTGTACCCCCATTTTCAAAAGCCCGGGACTCAGCCCCCGGGCTTTTTTCCGGAAATCTGTTAACTTCACCCTATGTACTTGCTCATACCTGGCCGACACCACCTGCTGACGGATTTTCAGTTCAAATACCTGAACCGCCTGATCAAATGCAGCCTGGAAGGCGAAAAAGACGCCAGTGGCCACATACTGGCCACGACGCCCATAGAAGGAGTCATCTTTGCAGTCACTTCTGCCAACCACCTGGGCACCAAACGAAACCCGGTACCCTTCTATCTCCGCGCAATGATCATCCAGGAATTTTCCAACTCCCTGGATGTACCGGCCTATGTATACGGTATCGACGACGTAGGGGTCATCCACGATTTCGCGGAATATACCATCAAAACCATCCGCCATTCCAGTGAAGGCGCCCACGCTCTCACCCCAGAAAATACCGTGGTCATCTGTTCTACCAGTGTTCGGGAAATGTATATGCAGCGCGGATTTCGTATACTCACCGCAGAATGGGACACTACCGCTAACGCTTATACGCAGCCAATGCCATGGGACCTCGTCCATCTCATCGCTCAGACCGGTGACTGGCGCAAAAACAAAACCGTACTGGAACAGCTGCATCCTGCCGCTTTTAAGATATGGTCGTTATATGGGGTAGGGGAGAAAGTACAACAGATCCTGAAAGATCCGATCATCGGGGCCGACGGCGACCTAACCGCCACCCGCGACTATAACGTTTATGTAAAACAGATGGACGATATCGCGGCCCTCAAATACCGCGAAACAGCGCCCTACATACAACCCGGCAATATCGGCGATATCGGCTGTGCCGTAGGTTCCTGGATAAAAATGGGCTGTGAAGACGACCGCCTTCATGAATGTGATTTCTATGGCATCGAGGTATCCCGGCATCTCTACGATATCTGCCTGCAACGCAAACATAATGGCGAATTTGCCAATCCCTCCGTATTCTTCTCTCAAAAAAATGCCGTTACCAGCCTGGTATTTGAGCCCGGCAGCATGAATACCATCCACACTTCTTCCCTGACACATGAAATAGAATCCTATGGCAGCAGAAAGGATCTTATTTCGTTTATACAAAACCGTTATCAGGAACTGGTACCCGGTGGTGTATGGATTAATAGAGACGTGGTAGGCCCTGAGAACAGAACAGAAACGGTACTCCTCTGGCTCAACGATCAGGATGGCGCCAACGATCTGCCTATGCCGGAGAACCACACCACACAAACACTCGCCGCCTGGTTGGGACAACTTTCTACCAAAGCCCTGTTCCATCGTTTTGCACAGGACTTCCGCCACGCAGAAGGTTATCACCTGGCACACCAATGGGTGACCATCGGTGATACTACCTACTGTCAGTTATCTATGCAGGATGCCTGCGAATTCCTTTTCAAAAAAGATTATCACGATAACTGGCTCAGCGAAATGCACGAAACCTTCTGCTTCTGGAACTTCCAGGACTGGAAACAAGCCCTGGAAGAAGCAGGAATGCGGCTCGATAATCTCTCGCATGCCTATCGCAACGAATGGATCGTGCAAAACAGGCTGGAAGGAAAAGTACAACTGTTACGCCTAAACGAAAATGAACAACCAGAAGCGATACCATTTCCGGTATCACATATGTTGTTAATGGCGAGGAAATAAAGGCAGTTTATCCAGCGGCCATATCTCCAGATTGTTGTCCAGCAATACGGGCACCAGCAAGGCGTGGTGACGTTTGTCCAGCGCTATATCTGCAGGAGAATGTTTGAAGGGAATCTTACGGAAATTTTTAGCCGTCAGATCATAGAGAAACAAGTTGCCTCCTTTGGGCTCTTTTACCGTAATCCAGTCAGACAGCAGCAGGTGGGTGGCATCTACCTGTACAATCCCGTCAAACAAACCGGTAGGAGAGTTTTCCACAGGTTTGAAAGCATCCGCTGCATCACTCAGTTTTTTGTGGAACAGCTGCCCGGTGCCGTCGAAATTGGGGCCCATAGAGCATACATATACCTCATCTGTGGCAGCATTGTACAGCACGCCGTTAGCCATGGTAATATTACCTGGTAATAAGGTGCTGGTCACCTTACGGGTATTCACCAGCAACACATCTCCCTTAAAGGAGTCCGTTACCAGCAACAGGCTGTCGTTGACAGCTGTTACATCGTTCAACAAACCTGCTTTTCCTTCCAGATTCAGATCAAATACTTTCTTCCGGCTACGGACATCATATCCTTTGAGGTGGTCTATATCGGCTACATATAAGGTTTCTCCGATCATTTCCAGTCCTTTCGGTGCATTCAGGGTATCTTCAAAATACCGGAGTGATTGCACTTTGCCGGATTTCACCCAGGCAATGCTACCATCTCCGTCTTTGGCTCCGGGATCAAGTCCAGCACCAATATTGGAAACGAAATAACCGTCTTTGTAAGCAATAGTGCTTTCTGGATTCTGCAGACCGTGAATGGTTTCCTGCGCACGGGAAACGGCCCCCGTCAGCATCAATGTTGTTAAAAGGGCTATAGATAGTTTCATGCGAATGATTTTACACAAAAATAGCCAGAGGAGATGCGGTAGTACTTATGATTAACAAAGTAATATTTGTGAAAATCAAAGTATCGGAAAAAAGAAAGCCGGAATATGATTATTCCGGCTATTACCTAAACCTACAACTGTTACACTGTTAGTAACATATCTTTATAATAACTTAGTTATTGTGTACTTCATTCAGCGGTATTTCTTCGTAGGAAGCCACCATCCGTTGTCTGATATAACGTTTGGAAGACAGCTTGCCCCATCCGAATTTCGCCATCACCTTATCTACCACCATGTATACCACAGGCACCACAATCAGGGTGAGGAACATGGAGCTGATCAAACCACCGATGATAACCCAGGCCAGACCATTTTTGGTAGATGCCACACCACCGGTAGCCATTGCGATCGGCAACATACCGATCACCATCGCGATGGTGGTCATCAGAATCGGCCTCAAACGTGCGTTGTTGGCATGTATCAACGCCTGATAAGTACTCTGTCCCTGTTCTTTCATCTGGTTCGTAAAGTCTACCAGGATGATCGCATTCTTCGCCACCAGACCAATCAACATGATCATACCCAGGATGGTAAAGATGTTCAACGTATTGTTGGTCAGTGCCAGTGCCAGCAAGGCACCAATGATGGCCAGCGGAATAGAGAACAATACCACAAAAGGATAGATATAGTTGTCATACAGCGCCACCATGATCAGATACACCATTACGATGGAGATCAGGAGGGCTGCGCCCAGTGTACCGAAGGAGTCACCCTGGTTTTCAGCATCACCACCAAATACGTAGTTGATGCCGGCTGGTTTTTCCATCTTCGCCAGTTTGGCTGCAAACTCCTGCGTTACTGTACCGGAAGGACGTCCCATTACCTGTGACTGTACAGATACGGAAGTATTTTTATCCCTTCTTTCCAGGTGGCTTGGGCCGGAGCCTTCTGTTACCTGAGCAAACTGAGACAATTTGATCAGCTGGCCTTTATCATTTACAAACTGTATGTTGGCAACATCCTGAAGATTCTTTTTGCTGAAATCATCGAAGCGGATGTTAATATCATATTCATAGTCACCCTGACGGAACTTCACTTTGGAATCGTCTGCAGTACCACTGAAAGCAGTCTGCATGGTACCACCCACCATATCGAGCGTAAGGCCGAGAGCTGCCATCTTATCGCGGTCTACCTGTACGTTGATCTCAGGGTTACCTTCCTCCACAGACAGTTTCACCTCGCTGGTACCGCTGATGGTTTTCAGCGTATCCATGGCTATTTTGGCAAACCTCATCACACTGTCCATCTCGCTGCCCATCACAACCAGTTCTACTGGCGCTCTTTCGGCAGTACCCATGATACTTACGTCGGTTGTTTTCACTTTCACGCCCGGAAGCATCGCTTTCAGTTCTTTCTTGACTTTTGCAGCATAGATATCTGCAGCTTCATTACGTTGCTCCAGTGGCACCATGATCACCGTGATCTCAGATTTGTAGGCAGTAGACTGAGAGTTACCAAAACCATCTTCACTGGTCTGGCCTACAGTAGTGATCAGTCTCTCTATTTCCTTCTTTTTACTGAGATATTGTTCCGCTATACGCGTAGCCTGGTTGGATTGCTGTACGGAAGCGTCTTTCGGCATTTCCAGCATCACGATAAACTGGCCACGGTCACCTTTGGGGATAAACTCACCACCGATGTAACCTTTTCCAACCAGCATGAAAGAAGCGAACAACAAACCTATTGACACCACCAGGGTGATGGTTTTGTGAACCAGCGCCCATTTCAGTATACCGGTCATCCAGTTGGTGAAACGTTGCAGCTGGCCTTCAAACCAGAGGATGAATTTTTCGAAGATATTTTTTCCTGTGATATGTTCCAGCTTACCAAAGCGGGAAGACAACAGCGGTACGATCATGAAGGATGACAGTAAGCTGAGCATTGTGGAAATCATTACCACCACGCAGAACTCACGCAGGATCTTGGACACCAGCTCGTTAGTCAGTGAGATCGGCAGAAACACCACCACAATTACAAGGGTAATGGATGTTACGGTAAACCCGATTTCTTTCACACCATCAAAAGCCGCACGTACCCTGTTTTTACCCATCTCCATATGACGGTAAATATTTTCCAGTACCACGATCGCATCATCCACAAGGATACCTACCACCAATGAGAGGCCCAGCAAAGACATGAGGTTGAGGGAGAAACCCATCATTTTCATACCAATGAAAGTGGCTATCAGAGAGGCTGGGATAGAGATCATTACGAAGATCGCACTACGGATGCTGTGCAGGAACAACAGCATCACCACCGCCACCAGGATTACCGCCAGTATCAGGTCATGAATCACAGAGTCGGCAGATTCCAGGGTAAAGTCGGAAGAGTCGTTGGCCACCAGTATTTTCAGTCCGTTCGCTGCATAATCTTTTTCAACAGTGGCGATGGCTTTTTTCATTTCATGACTCACCGTCACCGCGTTGGCATCTGTTTGTTTCTGCACCTGCAGGGCGATAGCGTTTACACCATCCACACGGGCGATACGCTCTGCATCTTTCTGTGCATCCTGCACATCGGCCACATCACGCAGGCGGATCTGAGTACCGTCTGCAGTGGTTTTCAGCACCAGGTTACGCAGCTGGTCTACATTTTTATACTTACCGGCCAAACGGATCAGGATCTGTTCGTTGGCTGTTTTTACCTTACCGGTCGGGAAGTCCATGTTGGCATTGGTTACCGCCTGACGGATCTGTAAGATAGACAAACCATAAGCCTGCAGTCTGGAAGGATCTACGTTCACCTGTATTTCACGTTCCTGGCCACCGATCAGGGACACCTGTGCCACGCCTGGTAAGCGGGACAAGAGTGGTTGCAGTTTTTTATCTACCAGGTCATAGAACTTTTTATCATCCATTTTAGCAGTGGCAGATAAAGTCATGATTGGCAGGTCATCCAATGAAAACTTATTGAGGGAAGGTGGTTTGGCATCGCCCGGAAGGTCCGCCAGGATGGCGTTTACCTTACGCTGGGCATCCTGCAGTGCGATGTCCACATTGGCATCGTTGTTCAACTCCACCGTGATCACGGAAAGGCTTTCGGAAGATTTGGAAGTAATCTTCTTGATCTTTTCCATGGATGCGATCGCATCTTCTATTTTTTTGGTAATGGTACTTTCCACCTCGTTGGGAGAAGCACCAGGATACACCGTAGCAATGGTTACTATCGGTGAACTGAACTTCGGCAACAGCTCATAGTTCAGTGATTTATAGCTCATGACGCCCAGCAGGGTGAGGATGGTAAATACCACCACCACGATAGTGGGCCTTTTTATGGATACTTCAGTAATCTTCATGTTGCAAAAATTAGTTCAAACACCAGTTACGATTCAGGCTTATTTGCTACCACCCTGTACTTCTACAGGAGTGCCGTCAGTGAGGTTAATCTGACCGCTGGTGATTACGGTATCACCTTCGTTCAGGCCTCCCCGTATTTCCACCTGGTCACCGATGATCTGCCCGGCAATTACCTTACGTTTTTTGGCTACTTTACCTTCCATCACATATACTTCGTTGCTGCTTACACCACCTACAAAAGCAGTGCGGGTGATGAACATGGTTTTGCTGGCCTGCGGTGCTTCAAAATGGGCTGTTCCGTACATACCGGCTTTCAGTTCTTTATCTGCTACGTTGTTTACTTCCATTTCAACCGGATAGTTGAGGGAGTTGTCGCCTTTGGCGGCGATAAAGGTGATAGTACCTTCATAGCTGGCTTCCGGGAACACGTTGGAAGTAACTTTCACTTTCTGTCCTTTTTTCAGGGCAACTATCTGCGCTTCAGGCACGGCTACGGCCAGTTTGAGCCTGGATACATCTACGATGTCAAACATTTTGTTACCAGGAGAGAGGTAAGCACCCTGCTCAACATATTTTTTGTTGATGATACCAGAGATAGGCGCTTTCACGTAAGTATCGCTTACATGGCGGCCGGCGGCTTCATACCTGGTTTTAGCGATATCATACTGTAACCGTACATCATCTACCTGTTTCTGGGTAACACCACCTGTTTTGAAAGCGCTTTCATATCTTTCTTTATCTACTTTCAGCTGGTCGAGGTTGGCTTTTGCAGACGAAAGGTCTGTGCTAACGATCTGTCCGTCGATGTAGGCGATAGCCTGGCCTTGTTTTACCACGCTGCCTTCATCTACCAGGAGTTTGGTGATGCGGCCGGAAGTTTCCGCCAGGTAAGACAGTTCGCGGATAGGAGCGAAGTTGCCGTTGGCCAGGAAACCCTGGGTAAAATCGTTGGTAGATACATGTTGTACCAGTACTGGTACTGCGCCGTTATTGCTTTCTTTTACAAAATTTGTTTTGGCTTCATTGGCTTTTTTATTGGCGTTAAGCTTCCACATGATCAGCACCACTGCACCTACTGTTACTAAGCCCCAGATAATAAACTTTTTCATCTGCAAAAATAGTTTGTGTGTTTATATCCGCCACAGTTGCGGTCTATCGTAATATTCGTTTGTATGTTTAGTTCAGCAGGTCTTTCAGACTGCCTTTGCTTTTAATGATATCCAGTTCTGCCATTTTATATTGCAGCAGTGCTTCGTTGTAGCTGTTCTGGGCATCAGTAAGGGAAGTTTCTGCGTTCAGCAGGTCTGTCAGGTTGGCGAGGCCGAGTTTGTAGTTATTCTGGGTAGAATAGTACACTTCGTTGGCCAGGTCCACGTTTTCCTTTTGTGTATGGATGGTAGACAGATTGGTGCGTACCTGCAGTTTGGCGTTTTCGTATTCGGTGTTCAGACCGAGTGCGATTTCTTCCTTCTGTTTGTTGAGCTGACGCAGCGCAACGTTGGCCTGGCTTACTTTTGAGCGGCGGCCGAAACCATCGAAGATGGGTATACGAAGTGACAGACCTATGGAAGCTGCACCGTACCAGAAAGTAGAATTAGCCGGATCTTTGGCAAACAGAAACTGCTGGCTCATACCGTTATAGGAATAACGGCCAAAGGCAGAAAGAACCGGGAAGTATGCTGCCTGGTAGGCCTTTTTCTGAAGCTCCTGCAGTTGTTCCTGTTTCTGAATGAGTTTGAACTCAGTCCTGTTGTCCAGGTTCATATCATCGTATTGCAATACGCCTGCGGCTTTGTTTTCGATATCTTTCAGTGATGCTGATGGAATAGTAAAGCTGGACTGTAAAGGCATACCCATAACACGTTTCAGGTTGTTAGTCTGCGTAGCTGATGCGTTGAGCAGCTGGGTGCGCTGGGTTTTATAGTTTGTCAGATTTACCTTGATACGGTCCAGGTCTATTTTTTTAGCGAGGCCGTTATCGAATTGTGACTGAGTGGTATTCACCAGCTGGGTCAGCTTTTCGATATTACTGTTGATGGTCGTGATTTTTTCCTGTGTTACCAGCAGCTGATAATAGAGCTGAGACACGTTATAGATCACTTCTTCAGTAGATTTCTGTGTTTGCAGGGAATAATACTCTTCGCCTGCTTTGGCGGCTTTCAGACCAGTGAAAACAGATTTGTTGAAGATCTGTTGTTCCAGTTCAGCACCTACACCAGCGCTATACTGAGTACCAAAAGTAATGGTCACGGAGCTGTCTGCAGGTTTACCCAAAGCAGTACCGGGGATGAGTGACTTTGCCAGTTTCAGGTTATCAGTGTAAGAGGCACTGGCATTGACCTGGGGAAGCGCCTGGGAGCGGACTTCCTGGGTTTTGAATTTACCCATTTCCTCTTCCATTTTTGTTCTGGAGAGTTGGTGGTTGTTACTCAGTGCAAACTTCAGCGCTTCCTGCAAAGTCAGTGGCGCCTGGGCGTAGGCATGATATCCCCCTATCCCCATTAAGAGGATAAGCGTTAACTTTAATCGCTTCATACGTTAATGTTATTCTTCTTCTTTGATTTGCAAATACTGGTTTACCAGCTTATGGCCTTTGATAGTGGCAATTCCCAGTATAAAGTGAGCGGTGACCTGTTCCATTACTACCGGCATTTCAAATTTGTCTGCCGGGTACTGAAGCTGGTCAAAAGCGGCATCCAGCTGCAGCTGGCGCATGCGCGCTATAATATCCAGATCAAGGTTCTGCCGGTATAGGCCTTCCGACATTCCCCTTTTCAGATTTTCTGTGATGCCATACAGGATACAATTGCGCTGGAAGCTTTCAATTTTGTTCCAGGTATCCGGATGGTATTTCTGTATTTCAAACAGCATAACCGGGTTAAACGATCTGGCCATGCTGGTGATGTATTTCATATTACGGACCAGTTCATCGATAGCATTTTCAGCATTAGTCTGTGTTTCCTGAAAAGCGGCGCTGTGGCCGTTTATCATCTGCTCCATGCCCTCGTTGATGAGCGACTGTTTATCAGAGAAATGCTCATAAACAGTTTTTTTGGACATGCCGCAGTCACGGGCAATATCAAACATGGTCACTCCTTTTACGCCGTATGTTCTGAACAGCCTTAATGCCACCTCTAAAATTCTTTCCCTCGCTACCATGATCTTTTATTTATGCCTTCATCGCTTTTATGAATATGTCGATTAACATTTTTTGTTTTTCAATCACGTGTTCAAACGTTTTTTCGTCCAGGTCTGCGTCATTGGTAAAATGGTCCGGAACGGAGAAACGCAGCCCTACCAGTGCTTGTACCATCAGTTCTGATGTTTGTGCTGCATCGGCTACGTTGAATTCACCGGAGGCAATACCAGCTTTGATGATTTCTGTACATACACCGATCTCTATCAGCTTGGCCCTTTTAACACCTTCCTGAAAAGAGGAGGCTCCGTCGTGCTGTATCTTAAAGATCTCCAGACGGCAAAACTTACTGATGAAAACCTTTTTGACATCTATTAAATCATATAAAGCCTGGGCAGCCGACTGGATGTTCTCTGTCACTTTGGCCATCTCTGTAAAATATGCTTCCGCAATTTTCTCCAGTACAGCCAGGTGCATAGCCTTCTTGTCCGGGAAATAATAATATAAAGATGCCTTGGAGCAGTGGAGATCATCTGCGATCTCGTTCATCGTGGTCTTGGCAGCGCCATAATGTGTAAAACGCCTCAGAGCCGCTTCCAGGATCTTGTCCCTCATTTCGTCTTTATTCTCTGCATGCATTAACTTTCTGACTTTTTTAGTTTCAAGGTCAAAATTAGGAAGTTTTTTCAAAATAGTAGAGCTGGTTGACTATTTAACAGGTATTTAACTTTCTGATGACAAAAGTCAAAAAGTCAATCATAGCTCACTAGATAATTACATAATCATGATAATAATAGCTATTAAATTATTGAAATTCAATGTTATTTAAAAGTATTAATAATAAAATATGATCACCCAGCGATTGTTTTAGTGAGAGATTTTTGTTGGGATGATCATCTTCTTATCAAACAATTAACAAGGGAGATTGATCGGATAAATAGGAGAGGAGACTTTTCAGCACTACTGGCAAAAGCTGTTATAATAAGAAGCCAGGGGATACATCAGATACCTTTCAAGGCGCTACAGGAACCGAAAGTATCCGTAGTACTCACGGCTGGAATAGATCTTTGGGGATGTTGCTGGAGGCTCACCAGCCTTGAGACATAAACAAGATACCTCTTGTTAAAGCAGAAAGTCTCTGTGATACGCACAGATTGGGGATAAACCAGATGGTTTGGGGACTGCCGGAGCAAAAGCGCCCTGGCGCTCACCAGCGTGGAGGATTAAACCAGATCGCCAGTGAAAAAATATGGGGCAAAAAAAGGCCCGGGGATCGCCCGGGCCTGTATGATTATTTTAATTTTTCGAGAGCGGATTTGAGCTTTTCGAACATTTCGGGAATCTCCTGTTTCACGCAGGTACCAACGCTGAGGCGGTACCATGGGGAGTTTTTGGAGGAGCCGAAAGCGTAGAAAGGCACCAGGGCCAGCTTAGCTTCATTCAGGATGTAGGAAGTTACCGCAGCCTGGTCCTGGAGTATAGTACCGTCGGCAGTGGTTTTACCTACCAGGTCCAGCTTCACGGTGAGGTAGATGGCAGCCTGTGGAGCGATGGCCTCTACAGCATGACCGGCCTTTTTCAGGTTGTCGAAGCCTTCGTAGATTTTCACCAGTCTTTCTTCAATTTCTGCTTTGAAGTGCTGGAGGTATTTATTCACATTTTCTTTCTGTACCAGGTAGCGTGCGGCGGCTTTCTGTTCTGCCATAGGGCTCCAGGCACCTACGTGAGACAGGATGGCTTTCATTTTACCGATCACATGGGCAGGACCCAGCGCCCAACCAACTCTTACGCCGGTAGCGGCAAAAGCCTTACTCATACCGTCGATGAAGATGGTATAGTCTTTCAGTTCAGGACGCAGCATTACCGGGTTGTAGTGGTGTGTTTCACCAAAAGTCAATACCCAGTACATCTGGTCAAACATGATGAAGAGCGGTTTTTCGTTGGCACCCCTGCTTTTGTTTTCAGCGATAACCAAGTCACAGATCTCTTCCAGCTGTTGTTTGTGGAAAGCGGTACCAGTAGGGTTTTGCGGAGAACAAAGTGCCAGGAGGGTAGCACCTTTCAGCAGCGGTTTCAGTTCAGCTGCAGTAGGCATAAAGTCATTTTCCGCTTTTGTTTCCAGCACCACGTGTTCTGCTTCCAGGAAGTGGGTGTAGTGGTTGTTGTTCCAGGAGGGAGTAGCATAAACTACTTTTTCTCCACGATCAACGATAGTTCTGAAGGTAGCGTAAATGATAGGACGTCCGCCGCAGGAGATCACAATTTCTTTGGCCGGATCATAGGTCAGCCCTTCCCGTTCTGCTATAAAATCACCTACCGCAGTTCTCAGCTCGGCGACACCATCGGCCGGCGGATAGTTGGTCAGGTGTTCCTTATAGGCAGTTATGATTTCCTGTTCAAATTCAACCGGAATAGGGAACACCTTCGGGTCAAAATCGCCGATGGTGAAGTTGTAGATCTTCTCGCCCTTGGCCTGTTTCTCCTTGACTTCAGCTGCTAACTTGATGATTTCTGATCCAATCAATGTTTCGGCTAAATGAGACAGTTTCATAACCTGCTATTTTTTGTTGGTTTTAGAATAATTTTTCAGCGCGGCAAAAGTAACCGATTTGAACATAATTTAAAAGAAATGCCCCCTTCTTTTTGTATCCATCAATATCAACCACTCATTATTGCAATTTATCTAATCAAACTGCATAAATATTGCTTTCCATCTAGCATTATTTTAATTTTAAATATGTATTCCATAGCGGAGATCTTGTGCAAAACCGATTATATTTAGTGTATAAGATGTGATGAAATTAGGGAGAATAACAAAACTTCCTATCTTTGTTTACAGTACATTTACACCTTTTTAGGGGTGCCATGTGAGTGGACAGGCAGATGGGCACATCTCCCCCAACAACTAAGAATGACAAGCAAACTAATATAGACAGACCATGAAATTTATTGTTTCTTCCTCTACTTTATTAAAACAATTACAACAGATCAGTGGTGTTATCAATTCCAATACAGTCCTGCCAATTCTGGAGGATTTCCTGTTCCTGATTGATAAAAATGAGCTGACCGTAGTTGCAACTGATCTTGAAACCGTTATGCGGGTGAAGCTGGAGGTGGAAGCCAAAGAAAACGGACGGATCTGTATCCCGGCGAAAATTTTGATGGACTCCCTCAAAAATCTGCCCGATCAGCCCCTGACCTTCCACATTGATCTGAACTCCTACGCTGTAGAAATCACTTCAGACAATGGTAAGTACAAGGTAATGGGAGAAAATCCGGAAAACTTCCCCAAAGAACCAGCTGCTGATGAAACCACATCTTTTACCATGCCCTCTACCGGCCTGGTAACAGCTATCAACAAAACGCTCTTTGCCGTAAGTAACGACGACCTCCGTCCTGCTATGACAGGCGTTTTCTTCGAGCTGGGCACTGAACATCTCACCTTCGTGGCCACCGACGCCCACAGACTGGTGAAATATGTAAGAACAGACGTAAAATGCCCGCAGCCAGACAGCTTCATCGTTCCTAAAAAACCGCTGAACCTCCTGAAATCTGCCCTGCCGGACAACGATACTGAAATCAAGGTGTCTTATAGCCAGAACCACTTCTTCGTACAGCACGAAGGCGCCCAGATGATCTGCCGCCTCATCGATGCCCGTTTCCCTGACTATAAGGTAGTTATACCAAAAGACAACCCTTACCGCCTCACCGTGGTAAAAAGCGACTTCCAGAACGCCCTGAAACGTGTAGGCGTATTCGCTAACAAAAGCACCAACCAGGTAGCTCTCAATATCACCGGCACTGAACTGCAGCTCTCCGCCCAGGACGTAGACTTCTCCTTTGAAGGTAACGAACGTATGAACTGCCAGTACACCGGCGAGGATATGCAGATCGCCTTCAATGCCAAATTCCTCATCGAAATGCTCAACGCCGCAGAAGGGGATGAAGTAACTGTTGAACTGGCCACCGCTACCAAAGCAGGTATCCTCAAACCTTCCGAAAAAGAAGAAAATGAAGATCTGCTCATGCTGGTAATGCCACTGATGCTGAATAACTAAACTGTAAAAAAGTAACTTTTAGTCCCGCCTAAAGCAAACGGATATACTAAAAGTCACATGCTTATAGCTTAAAACTTATATATAAAGCAATCTCTTCCAAAGAGGTTGCTTTTTTCTTTGCCCATGGCGGAAAAGAGCGCTTATTTATTCCCCAAAATGTTGTAATTTTTAAGCGGAGTAAACAGAAAAACAGCTTATAGAAACGACAGTAGAAACAGTAATTGTATAGATTAGTTACTCCCGAATATCCACCCGTTAGAAATTGTTGCCGGCCCGAAAAAACCTCCAGTATGCATTAAAGCAGCGTTAAAGACAGTTCCGAATATATCTTACCAGTATATGGTAACATTTTTTGAAAATATTCCATCTTATTACCGTACCGCTATCCTGGTGGGCGGATTACTGTTACTGTGGATCACAGAAGGCCTGGTGCCCCGTTTCCACTTCCGTAACAACAAATACCGTCATGCCGGTACTAACCTGTTCTTTACACTCACCACCCTCGTCATCAACACCGCCTGCGCCTTCCTGATCGTCAAAGCCTCCCTGTGGACCAGCAGCTCCCATTTCGGACTCCTGTACTGGCTCCATCTCCCGCTATGGCTCCATACCATACTGGCCCTCCTGATGCTCGACCTGATCGGCGCTTACCTGATCCATCTCGTACAACATAAAGCCGCCTGGATGTGGCAGTTCCATAAAATACACCATATAGACACCCAGATTGACGCTACCACTGCGCTGCGCCATCACCCGGTGGAAAGTCTGTTCCGGGTAGCCGCCCTCTTTGCGGCCATCATCTCCATGGGAGTACCCTTCTGGATGGTAATGTTTTACCAGACCCTGTCCGCATTTATGTCGCAGTTCAATCATGCCAACATACGGCTGCCCAAAGTAATCGATAATATCCTCAGCTGGGTAATTGTATCACCCGATATGCATAAGGTGCATCATAGCCATTACCAGCCGGAAACGGATTCCAATTATGCCAATATTTTCTCTATATGGGATCGCCTTTTCGGCACATTTAAAGCAGTTCCGGATACCACCTCCATCCGTTACGGACTGGATGAATATACGGATAACCGTTACCAGGAAGTAGGACCATTGCTTAAAGTGCCCTGGGAACACCCTGTAACTGACAAAGACAAGGTAAGTGGAGTAAGCAGTAACCTATAATTGTACGATTTTCTTCATCTGTTTATTAAATCCGAAATATATATGCAACACTCAACCACACTCACAAAAACAACCTGCATTGCTGCACTGGTAATCGGCGTTATCGCCGCAGCATTTGCCTTTACCACCAAAACGCCTGCCTATGCCGCTACATCCGGCGCTGTTGCCGGCATAATCGGTCTTGTTTCCCTCTTTATCGGCAGAAAAAACATCGATGATATGCAGCTCGCCGCCGCCGGCATCTTCATGTCGGTAGTAGCCTGCCTCGTAGGACTCTGGCAGATTTACAACTAAGAAGTTTATTTGCTACGACGGTACCTGTCCGTATAGCCTTCAGCAGCTTTTATAGGAAACAATACCAACGATGTATCTGACAACTCCCTGATAATAGTGGTGTCCACAATGGCAGCGGTATCCTTTACCCCCTCCGAATGACTCCACAATAACAGTGTGTCGTTATTCAGCGCCCATTTTTCATATATCAGCGTGTACATGTTAATAGAACGGGCTGTCCCGTTATTACGCAGTTGAAAACCCTGCATTTCCTTATCCAGGCCCGCTACGGGCTGTATCCATTTCCCTATGAGCTTAGCTGCATCAATATGCAGTGTATCAGTTACAGCAGCGATGCTGTCGGTAACGCCGGCATTGCTGCTATCTGTTATAACTATCAGGCTGCTGTCATGAGCTACCTCTTCCGGTGCCCTGCCAGCCTTCTGCTTGCAGGCAATTAATAACAATAAAAATGGCAATAGTGACGGTAACTGTTTCCTTAGCATGAAACTAAATTACGAATTACCACTATATACAACCGCATATTTTTTGCCCGCTCCCAATCTCTATCTCTCACAGAAAAATAATATTCCCACTCCGTTATCATTTTTTCTTTTACTTTTACAATCACTTTAGGGGTGTTTATCCTGAATAAGGATAAGCTGAGATGATACCCTCAGTACCTGAAGCAGTTCATACTGCCGTAGGGAAAAGTAACTGAACTTTCTCATCTTCCACATCCTTAAAGTTTATTGTTTCACTTAAATTCCAACACGTATGGAAGTGCTTGTAAACAATAAACTTTATGCGGTGCAGCAAGGGATAACTATTGCTGCCCTATTACAGTTTATTCAACTCTCTGCTCAAAAAGGTATCGCTATCGCGGTCAACAACCAGGTGGTCCCCAAAAACAACTGGGACCAGCAACCATTACAACACGCCGATAGTATAACCATTATCCGCGCCACACAGGGCGGATAAAAACCGGTATTAATTTTCTTCGTTTACCCTTTTCCGTTATACCAAACGGAAGCGGAATTCCCATGTCCAAAAATTCTTACATCATGCAACAAAAACCCGCGGCCATCAGCCGTACTCCCTTCCCCGCTTCGGAAAAAATCTATGTGAGCGGAACTATCCATCCCGTAAAGGTGGCTATGAGAAAGATAACCTTAACGGATACACGCAGTAACGGCCGCAATGGCGACGCCATCCCTAATGAACCCGTGATCGTATACGATACCAGTGGCCCATACACCGATCCGACTATTGATATCGACGTTACCCGCGGATTACCCCGGCTGCGCGAATCATGGATCAGCAACAGGGGAGATGTGGAACAGCTGCAACAATACACCAGTCCCTACGTCAGACAACTGCAGCAACATGGCGATAACATGCCGCAAATGAGCATCAGCGCCAAACCACTCCGCGCACTTCCCGGGAAAAATGTAACACAGCTGTATTATGCACAACAGGGCATCATCACCCCTGAAATGGAATATATCGCCATCCGCGAAAATCAATACGCAGACAAACTCTTCCGGGAAAACAACCCACTCTGGCATCAGCATCCCGGCAATAGCATGGGAGCCCATATTCCCAAACTCATCACACCCGAATTTGTAAGACAGGAAGTGGCCGCCGGACGCGCTATCATACCCGCCAACATCAACCATCCGGAAAGTGAACCCATGATCATTGGCCGTAACTTTCTCGTAAAAATAAACGCCAACATTGGCAATTCCGCCGTCACCTCCAGCATAGAAGAAGAAGTGGAAAAAGCCGTATGGTCCTGCCGCTGGGGCACCGATACCATCATGGACCTCAGCACCGGCAAAAACATTCACGAAACAAGAGAGTGGATCATCCGCAATTCTCCTGTGCCCATCGGTACAGTTCCCATCTATCAAGCACTCGAAAAAGTGAACGGTAAAGCAGAAGACCTTACCTGGGAAATCTTCCGCGATACGCTTATTGAACAAGCAGAACAAGGTGTGGACTACTTCACCATTCATGCCGGCGTACTACTTCGCTATATACCGCTGACGGCTAAACGAACAACAGGCATAGTATCCCGTGGCGGCTCTATCATGGCTAAATGGTGCCTGGCTCACCACAAGGAAAACTTCCTTTATACACACTTCGAAGACATCTGTGAAATCATGAAAGCTCATGATGTTTCCTTCTCACTGGGTGATGGTCTTCGTCCGGGCAGCATCGCTGACGCCAATGATGCCGCGCAGTTTGCAGAACTCGAAACATTAGGAGAGCTCACCAAAATAGCCTGGAAACATCAGGTGCAGGTAATGATAGAAGGTCCGGGGCACGTGCCGATGCATCTCATCAAGGAAAACATGGACAAACAGCTGGAACACTGCCATGAAGCACCTTTCTACACACTTGGCCCTCTCACTACAGATATTGCTCCCGGCTACGATCATATCACTTCTGGTATAGGAGCCGCCATGATAGGCTGGTTTGGTACTGCCATGCTGTGTTATGTTACGCCCAAGGAACACCTGGGACTGCCCAATAAAGAAGATGTACGGCAAGGTGTTATCACCTACAAAATTGCGGCACATGCTGCTGATCTGGCCAAAGGCCATCCTGGTGCACAACACCGTGACAATGCCCTTAGCAAGGCCCGCTTCGAATTCCGCTGGGAAGATCAGTTCAACCTGTCCCTGGACCCGGAAACAGCTCGTTCTTTCCATGACGAAACCCTGCCTGCAGAAGGCGCCAAAATCGCCCATTTCTGCTCCATGTGCGGCCCTCACTTTTGCTCCATGAAAATTACCCAGGAAGTACGTGACTTCGCTGCCAAACAGGGCCTCGATGAAACAACAGCACTGGAAGCCGGCATGACAGAACAATCAAAAGCATTTGCAGAACAGGGTGGCGAAATATATCAATAAAAACACTTCCGCATGATCTGGATCATCACCTCACCAGAACGCATATACGAAGAAGAAAAAATAATCGCGGACCTGCTGCAGGCAGGAGCCCATCGTATCCTGCTACGCAAGCCAGGCTGGCAGCCGCGGGAATACATGGCTTTGCTGGACAAAACAGACCCGGCCTGTTATGCACGCATTATTGTCCGCGATAACTTCCAGGTATGTCAGCGGTTTCCGGTGGGGGGCCTCCACCTGAGTGGTAAAATACGGGAAAGCATGAACTGCAGAGAGTTACAGCTCTGTCTGCAACGCTACAGGAATTGCAGCACAGGTATCCATGATATGGCAGACATCACTTCCATGGCGCCACAGTTTACCACGCTGCTGTTAAGCCCCGTATTTGACAGTATATCCAAAGCGGGCTACAGTGGCCGTTTTGCGCAATCTCTTCCCGATAAAAAGGGAAGACAGGTGTTAGGCATGGGTGGCATTGATGCCAGCAACATCAGCAGGTTAAAAGACTGGCATTATGATGGCGCCGCCCTGCTGGGCGCTATCTGGCAACAACCGGAACAGGCGGTCAACAATTATCAGCGTATTCAGGCACAATGGAACAGCAACGACCATCCGTAATGAGCTTTGCAGGCCTCGACCCAAGCGGTGGGGCCGGCCTGCTGGCAGATATCAAAACATTTGAACAGCACCGTGTATACGGACTGGGCGTATGTACCGCCCTCACCGTACAAACAGCCAGCGACTTCATTTCGGTGGAGTGGTTGTCGCTGCCCTGTATCCTGGCGCAGGCCAACCCCTTGCTGACCACCAACAGCATCCACTATTGCAAAATCGGTATCATGGCTGATGTACACGGTATGCTGGAACTGGTGCGCACAGTCAAACACCTGTCACCCGGCATCCGTATCATCCTCGATCCGGTGCTCAAAGCCTCCGCCGGACATACTTTCCACGGAAGCATCCAGCACCAGGCCTGGCAGGAACTGCTATCTGAACTGTATCTCCTTACGCCGAATTATCACGAGGCCGGATTACTGGCTGGCATGACCGATGGAGAAGAAGCCGCACAACAGCTTGCAGGCCAGTGTGCCGTACTGCTGAAAGGAGGACATCATGAGGGCAAACCAGGCACAGACACACTTTACAGCGGAAACGACGTATATACGTTCCCGGCAGGGCATGGCCCGGTATATCCCAAACACGGCTCCGGCTGTGTGTTGTCTGCCGCCATTACCGCCTGTCTGGCACAGGGACAGTCATTACCGGATGCCTGTGCTAACGGAAAAGTATACACGGAAAAATTATTAGCAAGTCATGTTTCTCTAACAGGATACCATCACATATGATCAACAAACTGCATTATATCTCACAACAAACAGCTACCGGCAGCCATACCGACAATATCCTGGCTGCCTGCGATGCCGGCTGTAAATGGATACAGCTGCGTATCAAAAATGAAACGTACGAAAACATATTACCAGTAGCCATCGCCGCAAAAAAGATATGTGATCAATACCAGGCATCACTGATCATCAACGACTACCCACATATAGCGGTAGCAGTGGATGCCGCCGGTGTACACGTAGGTCAGAAAGACATGACCGTGGCCGAAGCCAGAGCCATTGCAGGCGCAGATAAGATCGTAGGCGGTACAGCCAACACTCTTGAAGATATACTTGTACACGTTAAAAACGGTGCCAGCTATATCGGGTTAGGTCCCTTCCGCTTCACCACCACCAAACAAAACCTCAGTCCTATACTGGGTTTGGAAGGATACCAGACTATTCTGCAATCACTCCGGCAGCAACAGATACAGATACCGATTGTTGCCATCGGTGGTATCCTGACCGATGATATACCGGCTATTCTGCAAACAGGTATTCACGGCATTGCCGTAAGTGGCCTGATCACACAGGCAGCAGCACGACAGCCGCTGGTACAGCATATTTATGACCTTTTAAATCAGCAATGATGATACAACCATTGACCATTGCAGGTAAAACCTTCACCTCGCGCCTGTTTACAGGTACCGGCAAATTTGCGTCCGCTGCGGTGATGGAAGAAGCCCTGCTTGCCTCCGGCACTCAACTGGTGACCGTAGCCCTTAAACGGGTAGATATACATCATAAAACAGACGATATACTTCCGCATCTGTCGCATCCGCATATACAGTTGTTACCTAACACTTCCGGCGTGCGTACAGCCAGAGAAGCCGTATATGCGGCCCAGTTAGCCCGGGAAGCCCTCGAAACCAACTGGGTGAAGCTGGAAATACATCCCGATCCCCGCTATCTGATGCCGGACCCTGTAGAAACCCTGCAGGCCGCGGCAGAACTGGTGAAGCTGGGGTTTGTGGTATTGCCTTATGTTCATGCTGATCCGGTATTGTGCAAACGTCTGGAAGAAGTGGGTACCGCCGCGGTGATGCCCCTGGGCGCTCCCATCGGTAGTAATAAAGGGCTGTGTACAGCCGATTTCCTTGAGATCATCATTGCACAAAGCAATGTGCCGGTAGTAGTAGATGCCGGCATCGGCGCACCCTCACATGCTGCCAGGGCTATGGAAATGGGAGCAGATGCAGTGCTGGTCAACACAGCGCTGGCCGTAACCAAAGAACCCGTAAAAATGGCCACTGCCTTTAAAGCAGCCGTAGAGGCCGGCCGTATGGCCTATGAAGCAGGACTGGCGCCGGTCAATGCAAGAGCTGTAGCTTCCAGCCCGCTGGTGGCCTTCCTCGATGAAGTATAACTTAAAAACAAGGTCATGTTTAAAAGCATATTTGAACAATACAGCTGGGATGAGGTAAAGGAAAGCATCTATGCTAAAACAGCGGCAGATGTGGAACAGGCCCTGCACAACCAGCGCCGCACACTCAACGATTTTGCGGCACTGATATCACCCGCAGCAGCGGCCTATCTGCAGCCAATGGCAGAAATAAGCCAACAGCGTACCTTACAACGCTTCGGCAATACTATGCAGCTGTATATTCCGCTGTATCTGTCCAACGAATGCCAGAATATCTGTACCTATTGCGGCTTTAGTCTCAACAACAAAATCCCCCGCAAAACACTCAGTAACGCGGAGATATTAAGAGAAACTGCCGTGATCAAGGAAATGGGGTACGACCATGTATTGCTGGTCACTGGTGAGGCACATCAGCAGGTGGGACTGGAATACTTTAAAAACGCGCTGCAATTGTTGCGTCCCCATTTTTCCAATATTTCCATGGAAGTACAACCGATGGATGAAGCTGACTATGCGGCACTTATCCCGCTGGGGCTGCATGCTGTACTGGTATACCAGGAAACCTACCATCAGGAAGACTACAGGAAACACCATCCCAAAGGCCGCAAATCATCCTTTGATTATCGCCTGGAAACACCCGACCGGCTGGGGCGTGCGGGCATTCATAAAATGGGGCTGGGTGTATTGATCGGCCTGGAAGACTGGCGTACAGACAGTTTCTTCACCGCCCTTCACCTGCAATACCTGGAAAAAACGTACTGGCAAACACGTTATAGTATCTCTTTTCCGCGTCTGCGGCCATTTTCCGGAGGGCTGGCCCCCAAAGTGGAAATGAACGACAGGGAGCTCGTACAGCTAATCTGTGCGTATCGTCTGTTTAATCAGGAAGTGGAGTTAAGCATTTCTACCAGAGAAAGGGAATCCTTCAGAGATCACATTATCCGGCTGGGTATTACGAGTATGAGTGCGGGCTCCCGCACCAACCCCGGCGGTTATGCTACGGATCATCAGTCACTGGAACAATTTGAAATATCGGATGAACGAAGTGCAGTAGCTATCGCACAGATGCTCAAACAGAAAGGATATGAGCCGGTATGGAAAGACTGGGATAAGGTATTTGGTTAAATAACAAAGGTGGCTATTATGGCCACCTTTGTCGTTTTCATAGCTGGTTAAAAAGCAATATTACAAGGTTGTAACTTCTCTCAATCAATTAAAGATAAGATGGTAAATGGTATAAAAAAGCCGGGCAATAAAAATGAACAAAATGAATAAAAATGCGTTAGCGTGAACAAAATCAGCTGTTTTTAAAAGCCAACTATCATCTGCTTCTCCTCTCTCTATCAGTACAGGATAAATAAAAAGGCTGCTTCACGATGAAGAAGCAGCCTTGTACCGAAAAATCCCGTAGTTGCCATATTACTTATAAAAATAAGTATGATTGGAATACCGCTTCTCAAAAGTAAATCGCTATTCCTGAACAACCGTATTCTGCTCCATTTTGAACAAAATGAACAGTTGGTGTTTTTTCTGCACAAAAAACCAACCACTAAGGGTTGGTTTAATATACTGTCTTCTGTACGTTTCTATAGGCATTAATGATATCATGGTCATTTTGTAGGAGTTTCTGCTGGTCTGCTATCAGCTCCCTTATTCGGTAAGGCATAGACGTTTCTGTTTTGAAAGCACTGTTATAGGCCCGTTGAGCAGCATCTTCACTATATTCACAAAAAGAAAGAATAGCATGGCGGTCTTGTCCGGTAAAAATTGTTTTAAGGTCCGTCCATGCATGGTATAACTTACCACAAGGTGTAGTGCCAGTACATTTTTCGGCACCTATGGCCAGCAGTTCGGCATTGAGCTCGTCAGCATAACGAACACTGTCATCAATCATACGCTGAAATAAAGCTTTCAGGTCTGCATCATCAGTTGCTCCAATAGCCTGCTGATATCCTTCTATCCGGTCGTTGTTAATCTTAACGAGGTCGCTTAGTATTTCTTTAAGCTGTTCCTGCTGTTGCATGATCAATACGTTTTATGATTAAAAAATAGCCTGCCGTAATATTACAGTGTCCCAAAAATGTGACCACTTTGCAAACTCTTTTTGTTACAATGCTTTCTGATAGCAGCGCTCCGCTCAGTCCGTCCTTTTTTTTCTCGTATGGTGGAATAGCTTCCACACCCTGAAAGTCCTGCAACAGCCCGCATATAGCTGTATTTAAGGCATTTAAGCGGGTTGGCATACATTTTAAATATTATTTGAAGAATAAATGCCTTAAAACATGAACAATCTCTTATATCTGATTGCAGTGATCCTCATAATAGGATGGGCATTGGGGTTCTTTGTATACTCCGCCGGCGCTTTAATACATTCCTTATTGATACTTGCCATTATTGCCATCCTGATCAATATAATAAGGGGAAGAGCAGTGTGAGCTTGCTATTGCCAATGAACTACATTTTTACAGATTGCGGGCACAACGTTGTCCGCAATTTTTTGTAGCCCCTTTTACTTAAATTGCCGTCATGAAAAAAATCCGTTTTTTCCTGCTGACGATTGCAACAGCAGCTATCACCAGCTGTGCCAGCACCCACAAAGTAACGACCGCTACCGCCAACAATTTCGGCCAGCTCCGCCTCATCGGCCAACAGATCATCCCGCATAACATGCCCTTCAAAGGCACCGTCACCGGCGGCCTGTCCGGGATAGACTACGATGCATCCCGGCAACAGTACTACATGATCTGCGACGACCGCTCCGAGCTGGCGCCTGCACGCTTCTATACGGCCAAACTGTATTTCACGGCGCAGTCATTCGACAGCGTTCGTTTTACCAACATGACCAGCCTCCTTCAAAAAGATGGCAGCACCTATCCGGGCGCAAAAGTAAATCCTGCTCTCACACCCGACCCGGAGGCCCTGCGCTACAATGCTAAAAAAGGCTGTCTTGTATGGAGCAGTGAAGGAGAACGTATCGTTAATGCCAGAGACACCATCCTCACCAATCCCGGCGTATATGAAATCTCACCCGATGGTCATTATCTTGATTCTTTCGCACTGCCACCCGCTTTCCGGATGCAGGCCACAGACAACGGTCCCCGCCGCAACGGCGTTTTCGAAGGCCTCGGCTTCACACCCGACTACCGTTATACCTTCGTCAGCCTGGAAGAACCACGCTATGAAGACGGTCCCAGAGCCGATGTAGGGGATACCACCGCTATCATCCGCATCATAAAATTTGACAACAATACCCGCCAGGCTATAGCTCAATACGCTTACCGGCTGGAACCCGTTGCCCATCCCGCTATCCCCGCCAACGCCTTCAAAGTGAACGGTATTTCCGATATCATGGTATTGTCCGAGCATCAGCTGTTGTCAATAGAACGGTCTTTTTCCTCCGGCGTAAAAAGCTGCACAATCAAAGTATTCCTCGTCAACATAGACCAGGCAACAGATGTCAGCCAGATCAACTCCCTGAAGACAGCCACCGGCGTAAAGACTGTTACCAAATCCTTACTTTTTGATTTTGCCACACTGGGGAAATATATTGATAATATTGAAGGCGTAACTTTCGGCCCCGTACTGCCCAATGGCCATAAAAGCCTGGTATTTGTAGCAGACAACAACTTTTCCGCAGCGGAAGAAAGTCAGTTTTTTGTGTTTGAGCTGGTACCCTGATATGCTGCCTTAACTAAATGACGCGCCTGGTTGTTATACGGGAAAACCCTACTGTATGAGATACTTCCTGATAATAACCGGGCTTGTACTGTTTGCATGCCGGCAACCCCACCACGCAGCCAAAACGCCTGGAAATACCGCCAGCACACGCCTGCCGCCACAATCCACCTGGATCAACTATACCGGTATCCTGCCTTGTGCTGACTGCAACGGTATCCTTACCACCCTGAGTCTTGAAGAACAAGGCCCCGGTGGAGGCCAGTTTTTTAAACTGAAAGAAGTTTACCAGGGAGTAAAAGGAAAAGACCAAACCTTCAACAGCGATGGTATTTATGTGATAATACCCGGCCCATCCGACAATCCGGATGCTGTCATTATCCAGCTCAACCCCGATAAGGACCAGAATCTGCAACGCTTTTACAAGAAAGTAGGGGAGAGCGAGCTACAACAACTCGACAAGGACAAACAACCCATTCAAAGCACGCTAAACTACAGCCTGAAGAAAACTGGTTAAACCCCGGCAACACTGGTTCCGATAATTTCAAAAAAGTCGCTTAAATTTAGCGTTACCAGTGACTTTTATCATCCAAATTTTATGACGCGTATTTTAGGCTGCCTGCTCGTTTTGCTGACTTTGTTGATGAATGTATTTGGAAAACCTCCACAGGATAGCTTGTTGAAGGAGTTGAACCGCAGCATCGAAAAAGCCCCTGTTTATGATGCCATGAAGGTAAAAGGTATAGACAGCATCAAACATACCCTTGCCAACACAGGTGCTGATCCTGCTACCCGGTACCGTATATACCAACAGCTTTATGAAGAATACAAGGTATTTAATTTTGACTCCGCCTTCGTATATGCCCGGCTGATGGAAAAGCTGGCAGGAGAGCTGCAGGACCCGCTGCGGCTTACCTACGCCCGCACCCGCATTGGTTTTATTCTGTTGTCATCGGGTATGTTTACTGAAACGTCCGCTTTTCTTAATAGTATAGACGTTACCGGTATGCCCGATAGCATCCGTACACAGGTTTATCTGATGAAAAGCCGGTTTTATTATGACCTGGCCGATTATAATCAGGACCGGTACTACTCGCCCGCCTATACGCACCAGGGCAGCGTATATATGGATTCCGCCCTGCACCTGATGTCGCCTTCTTCCTTTGAATATAAATACAATAAGGGGTTGCAGTTTTATAAAATGGGTAACCTTACCGGCGCCCGTAACAACTACCCCGATCTTAATCAGCCCGGGCTCAACTACCGGCAGCTGGCTGTGGCAGCCTGTACACTGGGATATATCTACCTTCATGCCCACCAGACCGATACAGCTATCGAACTGATGTACCGTTCAGCCATCGCCGATATCAAATCATCTACCAAGGAAACTATGGCCATGTATACCCTGGCCACCCTGCTTTTCGAAAAAGGTGATATCAAAAACGCTTCCCGCTTTATTGAAAAGGCCATCGCAGAAGCGGTATTTTATGGAGCAAGACAACGGAAAGTACAGGTTAGTAGTATTTTACCCATCATTGAGCAGGAAAGAATAAATACTGCGGAAGAAAGGACCAGGTCCTTGCTGATCTATGCAGCCATTGTAACGCTGTTGCTGATCGCAGTCATTATCCTGGCGGTTATCGTAACGCGGCAGGTCAGGAAACTGAAAACAGCCCAGGAAATCATCACCGCTGCTCATCTCAAACAACAGGAAATCAATAGTCAGCTACTCGAAGCCAACAAGATTAAAGAAGAATATGTTGGTTATTGCTTCAATATTACCGCTTCCTACATCAGCAAAATTGAAAAGATCAAACAGGCATTGGAGCAGAAACTGGCCGAAAACAAACCAGGAGAACTTAAATATCTGGTCAGCAATATTAATATCCGTCAGGAAAGGGAAGACCTTTTTACCAATTTTGACCGGGTATTTCTGAAGATATTCCCTCATTTCGTGGAAGAATTTAATACCCTGTTTGAAAAAGGCAACCAGGTAATGCTTAAGGAAAATGAATTACTAAATACCGATATCAGGATCTTCGCCCTCATTCGTATAGGCATCTCTGATAATGAAAAAATTGCCCGCATTCTGGAGTATTCTGTCAACACGATTTATGCTTATAAAACCAAAATCAAAAAACGGTCACTGGTCCCTAATGAGGAGTTCGAAGACCGGATTATGGCTATAAAAGCTCTCTGAAAACGCGTCGGAAAGGACTTAAAGTATCAATATATACAAAAAATATATATGTTTATATTAAATTGATTATCAGAATTATACATTTTCAAACTACTCAAAATAGCCTTTTATTTTCTATATTTACCTTGTATAAGTTGTTCACCTAAATATTGCTTTCTTACTTTGACAAACAGGAAGCGTAAAACCAAAATTTGAATTTAAACGCCAATTAGATGTAGGGCATTAAGCCACCCACGTAAAAACCATTTATTTCACTTGATCCACGTTGTTCAAAAATGTTGAGCGAGCCTCCACATGCAGCAACTACCTGTTTTATAATGTATTAAATCCACGGTAAAACCGGGCAGCTCTTTCACTGCTCAAAAAATCCACATTATGATGAAAACACGACTTTTCAGACATCTCCTCCTATGCTCACTCCTGCTGTTATTACAGGGGCTGGCCATGGCCCAGAACCGGACCGTGACAGGTAAGGTAACCGATGAAAAAGGCGCCGCTATCCCTGGCGCGTCCGTGCAGATCAAAGGCACTCAAAACGGTACCACCACAGACGTGGATGGTAACTTTAAAGTATCAGTAAGCCCTAATGCCACCACCCTGATCATTTCCTTTATCGGCCAGACAGCCCAGGAAATCAACATTGTCAACAAAACGAATGTAGCAGTAAAGCTGGTAGCCGAAAACACCACCCTCACCGATGTAGTGGTGGTAGGTTATGGTACCACCCGCAAAAAAGATATTACCGGCGCCATCTCACAGGTGAAAGCCGGCGAATTTAACCGCGGTATTACTACCGCCCCCGACCAGCTGATACAAGGTAAAGTATCAGGCCTGATGGTACTCAATAACAGCGGAGCCCCCGGCGCCTCTACTACAGTACGTATAAGGGGTGTATCTTCCGTAAGGTCAGGTAACCAGCCCCTGTATGTGGTAGACGGCGTTCCGCTGGATGGACGCGTAGCACGCCCCGCCATCAACGTTAGTGGACTGGGCCAGACTCCTGACGCTAACCCGCTCAACTTCATCAACTCCAACGATATAGCCTCCATGGATGTGCTGAAAGATGCCTCTGCCACCGCCATCTACGGTTCCCGCGGTGCCAACGGTGTCATCATCATCACCACTAAAAAAGGCACTCCCGGCGCCACCCGTCTGGATGTCAGCTACTCCGCCGGCGCCAGCAGCATTATGAAACAACTTCCGGTACTCAACGCAGATGAATACCGCGCCGCCCTCAAAACATACAATCAAACCGGCGGCGATTTTGGCGGTAGCTCCGATGGTATGAAATCTATCCTCCGCACCGGCATCACCCACAATATCAATGTCGCCATGAGTGGAGGTAATGAAACCGGCCGTTACAGAGCATCCTTCGGCGTAACTGATCAGGAAGGTATCATCAAAAAATCCGGCCTGAAAAAATATACCGCCACCCTCAATGGTCAGAATAAATTCCTCGAAAGCAAAAAACTCGGTATCGATTATAACATCATGGCGGCCCAAACAACCGAACAACTGGCCCCCATCACCAACGATGCCGGTTTTACCGGTAGCCTCATCGGTATGGCCCTTCAGTGGAACCCTACCATGAACATCAGAAATGCTGATGGCACCCTCAATATCCTCGACGAAGGCAAGTCTGTAAATCCGCTTGCCATGTCAGAAGCCTACGACGATAAAGTCAATATCAGCTATGTTCTTGCCAGTATCTCTCCCTATTATAAATTCAACGATAACTGGGAATACCGCGCACTCTACAGCATTAACCATCAGGTAGGCAAACGCGAATCACAGGTTGCTTCCTTTATCAACATCGCAGGTATCAACAAACAGGGACAGGCTTACTACGGTAATGCCGAACTGACTACTCAGTTGTTCAACAACACCCTGAGCTTCAACAAACAACTGACTTCTGCCTTCAACCTCAGCGCCATGGTAGGACAGGAGTACCAGAAATTTGATTACTCCGGTATGGGTCTGGGAGCTAACGGTTTCCCTACCTACGCCGTGAAATACACAGACATCCTGCAGGCTCCTTCACAGGCCAACACTTCCATCAGCTCCTTCCGTAATCCCAGCTCAGAGCTGCAGTCATTCTTCGGAAGGGTGACCCTCAACTTCTATGAAAAATATATCATCACCGGTACCATGAGAGCCGATGGCTCCAGCAAGTTCGGGTCTAACAACAAATATGGTTATTTCCCCTCTTTTGCCGCCAAATGGAACCTCACCGGTGAAGACTTCCTGAAACACAACCGTACTATCAATAACCTCGCACTGAGAGTAGGTTATGGTGCTACCGGTAACCAGGAATTTCCTGCCGGCGCAGCCCAGGAACAATACGGCCTGGGTGCTTCCGGAGCCGCCTCACTCACGAACGTGGCCAATCCCAACCTCAAATGGGAAACGTCCAAACAATTCAATGCAGGCGTAGACTTCACCCTGGTAAACAGCCGTATCTATGGAAACATCGACTACTTCTACAAAAATACCAGCAATCTGCTGTTCAACTTCCCCGCTATTCAACCAGCACCTGCTTCTACCTACTGGATCAATCTCCCTGGTAATGTGATCAACAAAGGCGTGGAAATATCCCTGAAAGGAGATATCATCCGTAAAAAAGATCTCTCCTGGACACTGGGAGTGAATGCCACCGCTCTGCGTAATGAGTTGAAAAATTATGATGGTCCTCCTGTGCTCACCGGCTCCATCAGCGGACAAGGTGTTTCTGGCGCCACCGCTCAACGACTCGCCAACGGTTATCCGCTCAATACCTTCTACGTACGTAAGTTCCAGGGCTTCGATGATAAAGGTCAGGGTATCTATGCCGATAATGGTAACACCTTGTACTATCTCACCAATCCCAACCCCAAAACCTTGCTGGGCGTGAATACAGAAGTGGTGTACAAAAAATGGATACTCGCAGCCAGCGGCCACGGTGCCTTCGGTCATCAGGTATATAACAACACCGCCAATACCGTACTGCCTATCGGCAACATCGGTTCCAGAAATATCGCCAAGGCACTGCTGGGCAACGGAGAAAACCTCTCCAATCCCATCACCGTATCTTCCCGCTATCTGGAAAACGGCAGCTTCTTCAAACTGGATAACGTCACCCTTACCTACAACATCGGTAATGTGGGCCGTGTCCTGAAAAATGCCTCCGTATATGCTACCGGCCAAAACCTCTTTGTGATCACCAGATACACTGGCTTCGATCCGGAAGTAAATACAGACAAAAATGTGAATGGCGTTACCTCCTTTGGTATTGAGTACTCACCCTATCCAACCGCCAGAACGGTGATGCTGGGTCTCCTGTTCTCTTTATAAACCATTCACACAAAAACTACTATCATGACTAAATATATTTTCCGATCCACTTTAGTAATCGCTTCAATAGTGGGCTTCCAGGCCTGTAGTCTGAATGAACAACTCGGCTCCACGCTCACCAAAAGCCAGGCCGACTCCGTGATCAAAGTACCCGCTCTGTTAAAAGGAGCTTACGACAACCTTCAGATGCCTTATCAGGACTTCAGTAACACCTGGGGCCTCTGTCAGATGAGCACCGATGAAACCGTAGGCCCCACCCGCGGCGGCGACTGGGACGACAACGGCGTATGGCGTGCCCTGCATGAACATACCTGGAACTCAGACCATGCCCACATTCAAAATGCATTCACCAATCTGCTGACCTTACAATTCAGTGCCACCAACGTACTGAATTTTAAACCCGATAAAAATCAGGCGGCCCAGGCCCGCTTTCTGCGCGCCCTCTCCATGTTCACCGTATTGGACCTCTGGGGCCAGGTACCTTTCAGAAACCCTTCAGATACCCTGTTGAACGCTCCCAGAGTAATGAAAGCGCAGGAAGCGCTTGACTTTATCATCGCGGAATTAAACGCTATACAGGGAGACCTGGGTACCCGTCCCGCTACCGCCGCCTATGTGGCCAACCAGGATGCCGTACGTTTCCTGCTGATGAAATGTTATCTCAACAAAGGAGCTTTTCTCAACAGAGCAGCCCCCACGTTTGATGCAGCCGACATGCAAAAGGTGATACAGCTGGCAGACCAGATCAAAGCCACCGGCGCCTATAACCTGGGCACCGACTACTTCGATAACTTCGCCCGTGACAATGATGTGAAATCAAAAGAAAACATCTTCACGCAGCAGAATGGCCCCGGCTTTAGCACCGTCCGCAATGGTAACGCCACCTACGCCCGCTGGAAATTTACCGTACACTATAACATGAACCCCAGCGGCTGGAATGGCTTTGCCACCCTGTCTGATTTCTACAATAAATTTGAAGCTTCAGACAGAAGAAGAGGCGGCGCATACACCGGACTTACTGACACCAGCGGTATGCTCGTAGGTTTCCTCATCGGCCAGCAATACGATGCACACCACAACCCGCTGAAAGACAGAAAGGATAATCCGCTGATCTTCACCCCGGATGTACAACTCAAAGAATCCGGTAACAATCTGGAAGTGACTGGTATCAGAGTAATCAAATACGTACCGGATTTTTACACTTCAGAGAAATCAAAAGATAACAATGAAGCCAGCAATGACTACGTCTTCTTCCGTTATGCGGATGTAGTATTGATGAAAGCAGAAGCATTACTTCGCACAGGAGATGCCGCCGGCGCACTGGCACTGGTAAATGAACTCAGAACAGCCCGCGGCGCCACCGCTCTGGGAACACTCGATCTCGCCACCCTCCTGGATGAAAGAGGCCGCGAACTGTACTGGGAAGGCTGGAGAAGACAGGATCTCATCCGCTTCGGCAAGTTCCTCACTCCATGGCAACTGAAACCAAACGATAACCCAAGGAACCTGTTGTTCCCTATCCCAACCAGCGATCTTGCTGTCAACAGAAATCTGACACAAAACCCCGGCTACTAAACCATACTCCTTCTGACGGAACAGGACTTCCTGTTCCGTCAGAACTATCCACCATACAATATCTCATCTGATACTTCGCTCTGTATTGCAGGGTGCAGGAGAGGATTTTTTTGTTCAGCAAACCAACAAGACCATGAATAAGATTTCGCTGCCGGCATTTTTCCTATTGATGCTTCTTTTTTCGTATAGTCATTCCCGTGCACAAACACAGGTCGTCACGGCCGGTAAGGTAAATACCGTCAGCATTTCAGGACAACAGGTGAAAATAAAAACCGAAAATGCTTATGCAGAAATAACTATATACAGCCCTGCCGTTATTCGTGTAAGGATGGACAAAAAGCCGCTGTCTGCTGATTTCTCTTATGCCGTTACCACAGACCCACAGACCATCAAAGCACAGATAACACAGAACAACAGCGAAATCAGCATCGTTACGGATTCCCTGCGTATGCACATCCGGAAAAACCCTTTTGCTATCAGCTTTTTTAGCCCTTCGGGCGAAGTGATTAATGAGGATGAACCAGGACTGACAACCTCGTGGATTGGTGATGAAGTAACCACCTACAAGAAAATGCAGGAGCAGGAGCGGTTTATCGGACTGGGAGAAAAAACCGGCAACTTAGATCGTAAAGGAGAAGGATATACGAACTGGAATTCAGATGTATTTGGTTATGCTACCAACAAAGATCCTATTTACGCGACCATTCCGTTTTACATTGGTATTCACCACCACCTGAACTACGGAATTTTCTTCGATAATAGCTACCAGAGCGACTTCAACTTCGGCGCCAGCAACAACCGTTTTTCTTCTTTTGGCGCCCGGGGAGGAGAGATGAACTACTATTTTATCTACCACCCGCAAATGGCAGATATTATTAAATCGTATACCAGTCTGACCGGACGCATGCCACTGCCGCCACTCTGGAGTCTGGGTTATCAGCAAAACCGCTACAGCTATTATCCTGATACCGAAGTACTACGTATCGCCCAAACACTACGGGAAAAGAAAATCCCTGCCGATGGCATCACCCTCGACATCCACTACATGGACGCTTACAAGTTGTTCACCTGGAATAAGGAACGTTTTCCTAACCCTCAGCAGCTGACCAACCGTCTACGGGAAATGGGATTTCGTGTAACCGTTATCGTTGATCCAGGCATAAAAGTGGAAAATGGTTATGCCGCCTATGAAAGCGGAAAAAAGGAAAACATCTTCCTTCAATATAGCGATGGGGAAAACTATACCGGACAGGTATGGCCCGGCTGGTGCCACTTCCCCGACTTCACCAGCAGCAAAGGCCGCAGCTGGTGGAAAGAACAAGTAAAATCGTATATCCGTGACGGTGTCAGTGGTATCTGGAATGACATGAACGAAATAGCTACCTGGGGACAAAAGATGCCTAACAATGTGATCTTCAACTTCGAAGGGCATCCCACCACACATCTCCAGGGACATAATATCTACGGTCTGCAGATGGCGCGTGCCAGCTATGAAGGCGCCCGGGAAGCGCTGCAAAAACGGCCCTTCCTCCTGACCCGTGCAGCATACGCCGGCAGCCAGCGCTATAGCGCTTTGTGGACCGGTGACAACCGTGCAGAAGAAGACCATATGCTGCTCGGTGTCCGGCTGCTGAACAGTCTGGGGCTGAGCGGCTTTCCCTTCACCGGCATGGATATAGGTGGCTTTACCGGCAACCCCACAGTAAGTCTGTATACCCGATGGATGCAGATAGGCGCCTTCATTCCCTACTTCAGAAACCATACCGGTGTAAACACCAAATCAGCAGAACCCTGGGCTTTTGGTGAAGAAGCCCTTGAAATAACCAGAAACTATATCAATCTGCGTTACCGGTTGTTGCCTTACCTCTACAGTACCATGTATGAATCATCTCGTATAGGCATTCCCGTAGTACGCACACTGGCGATCAACAATACTTTTGATGCTAATGTATATGATACCCGGTTTCAACAACAGTATCAGTTCGGTCCGGCTTTTATGGTAGCTCCTTTTGAAAGCACCAAAGAGTTTGGCAGCATCTATTTCCCCAAGGGAAAGTGGTATAATCTGTATACAGACGCTATCAGCAACGGCCAGCAGGAGGTGATTACTCCCCTTAGCATTAAAACCTTACCGGTATATGTGAAGGGTAGCAGTATCATTCCTATGCAATCACTGATACAGTCTACGCATGAAAAACCGTCAGACACACTTTTCCTTCATCTCTACAAGGGTGATGAGGCCAACTCATTTGTTTATTATGAAGATGACGGAGAAAGTTTTTCATATGAGAAAGGTGGCTATTATGAACGGGCTATCACTTATGACCCTGCTGCCGGAAAACTCACACTATCAAAGGTAACTGGCAGCTATACCAGTCAGTTTAAATATATCAGATTGATATTACATGGTTTTGATTCAAATCAGCGTATATCCGTCAACGGTAGTTCAGTATCTGTAAGTACCAGTCCTTTTTCCTTTTTATCGCCCATATCCCGGTTTGATCCGCAGGGATCGTTTATACCGGCAGAGAGCTGTACGATACAACAGGCCACCTTTGCCAACAGTAACGAGTTTATTAACGTGGGTTTATGAGAAAAGAACGGCCCCCCTGGCTTAACCGGGGGGTCTTCCTATTTAACAGAATAAAATGCAAAAGACGCAAAGGGGGAGCTCCTTTGCGTCTTTTTGCATTTTATATATAGAGGGGGTTACATCCTTATGATTTTACCATTCCATACTTTTTTGCTTTGCTGGCCGGTTACCCGTATAATCCAGGTACCATTCGGTACGTTGGATACGTCCAGGCGCAGCGGCTGATTACCTTTTCCATTGGCGGTATGTATCTGTCTCAGTATTGGTGCGCTACCTCTCAGGTCCAGCACTTCTACCAGGAGCTTCTCGCCGGCATTGGCACTTACCTGTATCTGCAGGTCCGGACCAGTTACCGGGTTAGGATAAGCAACTACCTGTTCTGCCTGGGTAGATACCATTGCTGCAGATGTCATTGCAGCTCCGGAACAACTACGTACAAACTTCCATGGCAGGCCATCACCTATATTTTTGTCAGGCTGGTCACCTTGTGTCCACCATTTAGCAGAGTATACGTTACCGTTATATACTACCTGCGCACCGCCATTATAAACTGCAGTAGCAGACCATGCAGGAATACCATCACAACCACCACCGGTAGAACCGTTAACAGTGATGTTCACAGCTGCAGAAGTGGTAGTAGCACCACCATTGTCAGTAGCTTTTGCGGTGAGGCTGTAAGTGCCGGCAGCCACATTGCTCCAGGTCCAGGTGTAAGGAGCCACGCTGTCTGTACCCAGCAACGTAGTACCATTATAGAATGCTACACGGGTAACAACACCGTCACTATCGGATGCTGCAGCCTGGATATTTACCGTTGCAGGAGCAGTAAAAGTGGCGTTGTTGGCCGGTGATGTGATGTTCACCACAGGAGGTTTATTACCGGCGGTGTTTACAGTAATGCTCACCACTGCAGAGGTAGTAGTAGCGCCTGCATTATCAGTAGCTTTTGCTGTAAGGCTATAAGTACCGGCGGCTACATTGTTCCAGGTCCAGGTATAGGGAGCTACGCTGTCTACACCCAGTAAGGTGCTGCCATTGTAGAAGGCTACACGGGTTACTACACCATCACTGTCTGAAGCCGCAGCCTGGATGTTCACAGTTGCAGGAGCTGTAAAGACGGCATTGTTGGCCGGTGATGTGATGTTTACCACCGGTGGTTTGTTGATCGGCGTACTACCAAAGAAATAATTGTAATAGTTGGTAGCAAATTCGTCTCCATTAGCTTTATCCCAGTTGATAGACCAGGTCATGATACCTCTGACATTAGGATATCCTGCCGGGTTACGCAGCTGGTAAGCACCACCATAGGACTTTCCTTTAATCAGATAATCCAGTGCTTTTATAACGTTCGCAGGTGCAGTATAACCACCTCCTGCAGCGCTGGGCGTAGCTGGCAGGCCAAAGGCTACCTGGTCCTGACGGAGGGCCGGGAAAGTCTGGCTGGTACCGGAAACAGGGAATCCTTTCAGCAGCATTTCAGTCATTGCCACGATAAAGTCGGATGTACCCTGATTGTATACACCATTGTCCAGTCCCATTACAGAGCCGGTATTATAGTATTGTGTCTGAATGAAGGTAAGTTCATTACGCAGTCCGTAAACAATCGGGAGGTAAGCACCTACCAGCGGGCTATAGGTAGAACCATAGGCTGTTTGTACATAGTAGGTTTCTGGCGCCGTGGTAAGCCATGCGTTTTTACCCTGCGCCTTACGGTAAGCAAGGATCTCTTTAACAGCAGCGATCAGGTTTACCACCTTTGGTGTAGTAGGATTGGTGAAATCCTTGTCACCATTATCCAGCTGCAGGTTGGTACCACCTTCAATATCCAGGTCAAAACCATCGAAGTTGTATTGATCGAGCACCGCCTTCATGGACGTGATGAACGACTGTTTCTGTGTAGCTGATGTGAGATTAAGGGAACCGTTTTCTCCACCAAGAGAAAGTAACACTTTCTTACCCTGAGACTGAAGGTATTGTACATCCGCCAGGAACTGTGCTGATGTTACGTTTTCAGGCACAAAGGAAATAGTAGCCTGGTCAGTTCCACTGGTAGCAAAGGCAATTTCCACCACGTTATATTTCGGGTTGATATTACGGAGAGGGATATACGGAGAAGCATCCGTAGGCGCCCCCCAGTTTTGCCAATAGCCTACAATCACTTTGCCGCCGGAAGTATCCGGAACAGTGCCGGAGCCATTAACCGTGATATTTACCAGAGCAGATGTAGTAGCAGCACCTTTGTTATCTGTGGCAATCGCTTTCACAGTATAGCTGCCTGCCGGTACATTGTTCCAGGCATAGGTATAGGGAGCAGTACTATCGGTGGCCAGCAGGGTAGTGCCATTATAGAACTCCACTTTTACGACCTGTCCGTCAGAATCGCTGGCAGTAGCCTGCAGCGTGATACTGGCCGGAGCAGTAAAAGTGGCGTTATTTGCCGGAGCAGTGATGCTCACAGTAGGCGGTACATTAGTGCTACCGCCACCGCTGGCGAATGTTTCATTGATTTTATTAACAAGGGGAGATGTGGTGTTAGGGCAATAAATCAGCTTTCCTTTTGGCACTGTGCTGCTGGTCATATTAAGCATATCTCCGTATACCTGCCAGATGATAACACCGGCCAGGTTGTTGTCTTTGATATATTGTGCTTTGGCGGCAACAGAGCGTTCGTTGTCGTAGCTAAGGAAAAAATTGCCTTTGGTTTTATAAGGCACTTTAGCCACGTCATCCCAGTATTCAGTCCAGCCGGAACCGGCACCGGTGTTCTGTGTTATATAACTGTAATTGGGAGTACCGTCCCATACGTCTTTGGTCCAGTTGGTGTAGTCAGCAGATGTCTGAATAGGTCCGTCTGGCTGTACGGTTTCGGCACGTTTCACAGTGGGAGCATTAACAGCAGCATTGCCACTGGTGATCACACCACGGCCATAGGTAGGAGCACCGAGATTTACCTTGCTCAGATTAACACCGAGTGCACGCAGGCCCTTGGTGGTAGCATCGATGGAGAAACCAGGAAATTCCTGATTGGGGTATTCATACAGCGGGGAGTTATGTCCGGCCTTATTGGACCATCCACCGTTGTAATCGTACGTCATGATGTTAAAATAGTTCATCGCATTGTTCAGCCGTGGCCAGTCAAATCCGGGCAGTTTGTTGATGGCAGGGGAGAAAGCTGCGGTGATGAGTTTGTTGGAACCGATGGCGGCTCTCACCTGTTCCACCAGGACTGCGAAGTTGGTATAATCCGCTGTGCTGTAGTGTTCTATGTTCATACCAGCATCATTGGGGTATTCCCAGTCGAAGTCGATACCGTCAAAACCCATGCTCATCAGCTGCTGACAGCTGGCGATGAACTTTGCGCGTTTGGTAGCGTCGGCGGCCACTTCAGGGTAATGTTTGCACATACTCCAGCCACCTACGGAAGCCAGTACTTTTACGCCCTTCTGATGCGCAAGATCGATGATGCCGGGAGCACCGCCCTGTTTGGGCACGGAGAGCGGGAAACTGCCGGTTTTGCCGGTGTTGACATTAGTCCATCCGCTACCACCGTTACGGTATCCCAGAGAGTAGGCATAACTGCCGTCAGGGACATAGTAGAGGACGTCCAGTTCTCCATACAGCAGGTACATATCCCAGCTGCTGTAGATGTCTTCATTCACCAGCGGGGCAGGGGCCTGGACAGCACCTACCTGATAAATGTTTTTGTTGCGGAAGTCACCGCTGTGCAGTGAGCCATCCTGGGCAACACCAAAAAATGAAAAGTTCAGGATGGTGTACTGCGAATAGTCCACATTAAGGTGGTTATACCCACCAAGAGGAACCGTGCCAGCTACATTTTTCCAGGCATCCCATTGGGTAATGTAGCCGATTACCTGTTTGTTGTGTTGATGGGTCGTGGCGGGTACTGTAGGGCTCACCTGCGCGAAACTATCAGGCGCCAATAGTACCAGTAACAGCCAACAGATGAATGTGAGACAGCGGACAGCTGTGCCTCCATTGGTAGATTTTGGTGTCATAGAGACTTGTTTGTTAGATAATGGTTAATAAATACTAGTGCTCAGCTAAATGTGTTTGACATATTCGTACGGGTTAAAGCTATGCTATCGTTAGGTTTTCAGATCTTGGCAATGTTGGATTACAGATTTACACGTGGGAAAACAGCACGATGGGGAGTCGGGCCAGCAGCAGGATAGTACCATGATAAAAAACATATTTTTTTGGTCGATACTGCAGTATAATTGCTGTACTAAAAGCTATTATGATAGGATTCCTGCTTTATATTTTTTCAGCAAAAAGACAGCACGCAAATACTTTGCGCAATGATGATGTAACTTGTTGAAAGCAGCTGTGATGACAGCATTAAAACATATCTCCTTTTCTTCACCAACATGAAAAACCAATGAAACCAGACCATAATTTGCTCAATGAGATTTATTCTCTCTTTAGTATTTTCTCCGGCGACTTCAGGGAAATGGTATGTAGTGAATGTAATTGGAGCGAACCAACCTTTTACCGGAAAATGAGAAATACTGATAGTACCGGATCATACAAACGGTTAAAATCCTGCCTGAGTAAAGCAGAAGAAGAAGCGATACTTAAGCAGGCCTGCGTTGCCACAGAACACCTGGCATCACTAATGAAACATTATCAGCAAAAACAATTGTCCGGATTATTGCATCAGCATCAGCACCATCATAACATCTTCATGGAAGAACAGGAGGAAATTTATTTTCTGAGTGAAATAACAGTGCCTGTGCTGGAGTTACCGGGTTGGTATGAATAGCAAACCAGGGTTTCATAAAAGAAAGGATGTTACTATCTTTGTTTAAAGCACTCCATATCCAACTATTATAAAATGGAAGCCATCATTCAAACTATATATGATTCTCCTATCTGTGAGGTGCGCAATTTCCTTTGTCAGTGCCAGCAATGTAATATATCAGGGAAGGAACACCAGGAGAGGTTTTCCATCGCCTTTATCCGACAGGGCAATTTCCTCTTCAAAGTATTCCGTAACGACCTGGATGCCTACCACGGCCTTTTCCTGGTCTGCAAGCCTGGCTATGAACATCGGGTAGGCCATGTTCATGATATGCCTGACCAATGCACCATCTTCTCTTTCCCGCCTGAAAACATCGGACTGCTGGAAGAACAAGGCAGTGAACTGGCCTGGTTCCTGAAAAATCCCGATCTCCACGCTGTCCTGATAAAAGCCACTCCTGAAATGGAATACCTGCATCACTATATTTTCACCCTTCTGCAGAAACCCCACTACCCGCAACTATGGGTGGAACAGCTGATGATGAATCTCTTCTCACTCATACTAACAGGAGGCCACGGTAAAGTCATCCCCGAACTAACGGTGAAGCAGAAACGAAATTATCTGCCCATTATCTCCTCCATCAAAACATTCATCAACGACAACCTGTCCGGAGATATTTCCCTGCCACAACTTGCCGGTATGGGACATATGAGCCCCTTTCATTTCAACCGGACCTTCAAACAAATGACTGGTATCACACCCTATAACTATCTGTTACAAGTCAGGTTAAAACAAGCCCATCTGCAACTACGCCATACCAGTCAGCCTATTACAGGTATCGCCTTTGACACCGGCTTCAACAGCCTCGAACATTTCTCTGCTGCCTATAAACAACGATATGGCCTCTCACCCTCTCAAATGAGACGATGTTAAAAAACAGCAATTTTCCTTAAATATCCCCCACTGTGGTGAGATAGTTTTGCTATCAAACAATTGAATATGAGAGCGCAATTATTAACCACACTGGAAAATGCCCGTAACTACACCATCAGTGTAGCTACCGCAATGCCGGCCAACAGCTACGACTACAAACCCGATACCGCTATCTGGACTTTCAACGAACTGATGCACCATATCGGTTACGGTATCATCTGGTGGAATGAAAATTATATTCTCCAAACACCTTCAGACTGGAACCCACCCGCTATCACTCCAAACGCAAAGGCAACGAAAGAGTATCTCAATAAAAGTTTCGATATCCTGAAACAGAGCATCGAAGCCATTACGCCGGACGAAAAAAAAATCCACGGCGTTTACGCTGCCCTGGACCACATCACACACCATCGTGGTCAGGCTACTACCTACCTGCGCTGCAAGGGGATCACTCCTCCGGAGTATACCTACTAATGTCAGATAGGTGAATTGTTTACAGACACCCATGGCGCATCCGGAAGGATGTGCCATGGCTTATTTTATACCTGATTTGCCCACCCTGGATAACTATGAAAAGGTGACGGTGCTGGCGGTACAGAATGGAGATGCCCATGCCAAATGAAATGGAATATAACACCACTCGCTTCTTTTTGTGCAGTGCGTGAGAATAAGCAACAATGGTGTATTTTGTATGGAATCCCTTTTTCCATAAAAGCTAAGAAAGAAAATATTGTCAAAGCGGTAGATACTTTTACCGGAACAATTCAGTATCTGAAACAACAGGTTGTTAAGCGTCCCCCAAACGAAAAAGGCTTACGACGAAAAACCGCCGAAAGCCTCTTAGTATAGTGTGCACCGCCAGCTAAATATCATCAGGGAAGGCAAAAATTACATTCACAGCCTGTTAATTTTATATATGCTCAGGCATGTGTTTTCTTGAGTTTTACCTCCACTTTTTCCCCGGGTTTACTCACAGTCACTACCTTCTTCACTGTCGCCCCGGTGCCTACGCTGTAATTCCGACTCACGGTATTGGCTGTAGTATTCTGGAACATTCCGTTAATATAGTGATCTGTATATCCTACCACTTCACTTTGGGTATAAGAGTGGGCAAAATTGAATTCGGTGTACAGCAGATACTCTCCGGGCATAAGGTTGACAAATTCAAAGTGACCGGCATCGTCATATATCCTGGTACTTTTGATGCACTGGGCCGCTTCTTCCGAAATTGCAATGCCTTCCCTGCCTTTTTTCCGCTGGGCTTCGTTTACCTGGATCCACTCCTTAAAGTAGTCATTATACGGGATCAGGATCACCTGTGTACCACGGGGAGCTACCTGCTTCGCCTGGATGTTCATCACCTGCATCTTATTGCTTTCGTTGAAATCACGGGCAAATACCTGCCCGGAAATGATAGCATTGCCGCCTTTCACCATTTTCATGGTGGCCTCCTTATCGAAAGGAGCCTTAATGGAATTGAAATCTGTCTCCGTATCCACCATTTTTATCTGCTGGCCATTGCTAAACATATCCACCTGCCAGAGGCGACGGGTCTTTTTGTCAATATAGGAAACCGACTTTTCATTCGTGGAAGGTTCCACCACTGTCACTTCCCAAACATCATGCTTTCCGGTAAATTTACTTATGTAGATGTTGTTCTTTACTTCCTCCACGATGGCCTTTTTCACATTGCCATTGTTGGTTGGTTTGTATTCGTACACTGACAGATCGGTACTGTAACCGGAAGTCAGCGGCAGGAGCGACAAGAGGAAGGGATATGTATAGCTGTCAATGAAATACTGATTACCGGCTTCTTTGATCTGGTTCTTTTTTCCTGTTTTCTTATCAAGATAATATCCGGTAACATCGTTTCCGAAGTACAGCACCATTTCTTTCATGGTATTGTGAGATGCACGATAGATAGGTTTGAAGGTACTCAGGTCTGATATGGCTGTATCTTTCCACTCCTCCAGTCCGGAAAGGGCCATGACGGTGGTTAATGCCAGCTTATCATTGGTGGTGTTGATACCGATCGTGAAAGTACCAATCGCCAATTCGTTGCCACCATTTACGCTATAGCAGGCCAATGTATATTTTCCACTCTTCAGCAGTTTGTTGTCGAATACACCCTGAGCCTGGCTTTTGCCCGGGATGGCCGTAAGCAGCAATAGGGCAGTAGCGATAAGGATCGAATTACGAAGTTGAGAAAGCATAGTTCTGATAGTTTATCTGGGAATACAAAATTAGGCGATTCAACAACTGCGACATATACTGGAAAACCAGTAGATAAGTATAGCTGTTTGGGGTAGGGGGCGCACCAACAATAAGTATCCGGCCATAAGATCGGTTGTAAAAGTAGATATCAGCACCAATACCCCAGCTGTCAATATCTTTTGGCACCCTTTGTATGAAGGGTATACAAACGAAAAAAGCTTCCAGCGAAAATCCGCCGAAAGCCTTTTAGTGTAGTGTGCTCCCACCAGGGCATGATCCTGGGACCCCCTGATTATGAGTCAGGTGCTCTAACCAACTGAGCTATAGGAGCCGTTCCGAAGAACTAAAATTCCCTCTTTTGAAGGGACGGCAAAATTAATTATTTTCCCGAATTATCCTAAATTTTTTTTATCCCCAACCACGTCAACGCCTACACTTAACAAAAACCGTTTTCTTTGTAGTCTATTCAAGACGCATATGCAAGGCATTAAAAACATCATCTTTGATCTTGGTGGAGTAATCCTCAATATCAACTATCAGCGGACTTACGAAGCTTTTACTTCACTGGGAGTACAGAATTTCAACGAGTTATACAACCAGTTTAAGGGCTCCAGCCTGTTCAACGACCTAGAAACCGGGCATATTACACCCGAAGCTTTCCTGTCGGAAATGAAAAAGCATGTGCCGGAACACGTGACTCCGGAACAGATTACTACCGCCTGGAATGCCATGCTGCTCGACTTCCCTTTACAACGACTTCAGTTGCTTCAACAGCTGCGCCAGTATTATGGACTGTATCTGTTGAGTAATACCAATGCCATTCACCTGGAAACCTTCAACAGAATACTGCAGGAGAGCAGAGGTATTCCGTCTCTGGCGGTATTTTTCGACAAGGCATATTATTCTCACCTGATGGGTTACCGCAAACCGGACAGGGAGTCTTATCTGATGGTGCTGGAAGAAAACGGACTAAAGGCTGAAGAAACCTTATTTATCGACGACACGTTACCTAATATAGAAGGAGCGAAGGCTGTGGGGCTGCAAACTATCCATCTGCAGGCACCCAAAACGATACTGGATATTTTCAGGCCGCAAAATGCCGGATAATAAAAAGGCCGGTTGTAACAACCGGCCTTTCAAAAAAACATTCTTATTACTATTTTATCTCTTCGAAATCGATATAATCGTCCTTGCTCGGTTTGGATGCCGGGCGGGAAACAGGAGGAGCCTGTTGGCTACCTTGTCCCTGGGCGGATTGTTGTTCCTCATACTGCTCGCGCATATGCTGTTGTATATCGCTCATCTGCTTACGCACACTTCTGGTGACCTTGTAAGCCGGTATGATAAAGTCAAATACCAGCTTATACAGCAGCCACGCCAAAAACATATATAGCAAAAATCTCAACATAGTCCGACAAAGGTAGCAGAATAACTATTCCGATACTCGGACAAAGCCCCCATTTTAAGGTTTCTTTAACTTTACCTGATTACAGACCCAACAGGGCGGCGCTACTGATCGCTTCTTTTTTATTGTATTCCCAGGCCAGTTTGCGGTAGTTGATCGCGTCCAGGATGGTACCTACAAAACAAAAGCCTACTGTCATGAAGTAGAGGATACCCATCAGTATCTGGTTGAGCAGGAAACGTTGAACGCCTGCTACGGCTACCAGTCCGACGAGGCTGCAGATCAGTATTATCTGCGGGTCTTTCCGGCGGGTTGAATACAGTGCCAGGAACCGTTGTTTATTTTCTGAACTGTAGCTTTTGGTCAGTTCCTGTAACCACAGCATTTCTTCCTGTTCGATACCAGGTAACATGGCAAATGAAAAATCAGACATATTGTTTTATTGTAATTTAAAATCGATGTATTGTTGTCGAGCCAGCTGAAAAGTGCGATAGAGTAGTGTGGCAACCACTACGGGAGCCAGCCAGTGGTGGTGTACAGCTTCCTGCCATTGTCCGTGTAGCAAATAATGTACCCCGTGTCCCAGTCCGCAGCCGGGACAGAAAGGGATGCCGACGTTTTTGAGCAGGCATAGTGATGGTTGGTTGGCTGCAGGGTCCAGAAAAAACAAGCACAGTAACCCTGCCGGCCAGGCCAGCAATTCTGGATTGAGCTTTCTGTACAAGGACATTCGCATTAAACAAGTTTAATATTTGTAGGTACTGAGGCCAACGCTGCGGTTCGATTAGTAATGCTAAAAAGTCGACATTCTGCGCTGCAATGTCAATAATTTGTTATACAAGGTAAAGAATTTGTTTTTCAATCAAAATAATAATTGTAAATTTGCATCAGGAAAAATGATTCAAACGAAGGGGACGAGAGATTGTCCCCTTCTCGTTTTTTGTATGGCAAACGAACAAGTGATAAAAGCTATCTGGGAATTAGCAGAAGGACTGCTGGTAAATGATCCCGACAATTTTTTGGTAGACATCAGAATTAAGCCCACTAACAATGTAAAACTCTTCTTAGATGGGGACAAAGGAGTGCCGGTAGATAAATTGGTGTCTTTTAACCGGAAACTCTATGCACTACTGGAAACCAGTGAGCTCTTTCCCAACAACGACTTCTCTCTGGAAGTCTCTTCCCCTGGTCTGGACGAGCCCTTGAAACTGCATAGGCAATACCTGAAAAACATTGGCCGGAAGGTGGAGGTCACTCTACTTGACGGTGCAGTGAAAGAAGGTACATTGCTGGTAGTTATGGATGACTCAATCACCATCGAAGAAACGGTCGGCAAAAAGAAAGAGACCAAACAAACGGATTTAAAACTTAATGAAATAAAGCACACAAAGGTGTGCATCGTGTTTTAAAATATAACAACTAAACATGGCTAGTATTAACCTGATTGAGTCATTCACCGAGTTCAAGGAGGCGGAAAACATCGACCGTCCAACACTGATGAAGGTATTGGAAGATGTGTTCAAAACACTGCTGCGGAAAAAGTATGGCTCGGATGAGAACTTTGACGTGATTGTAAATACAGAGAAAGGCGACCTTGAAATATTACGCCGTCGCACTATCGTTGCCGACGGAGAAGTGGAAGACGACAATGCTCAGATCGCTTATTCTGACGCCATTAAAGTAGAACCAGACTATCAGATAGGAGAAGATCTTTATGAAGAAGTGGAGATCCTCGACTTTGGCCGCAGGGCTATCCTCGCTGCCAAACAAACCCTCTCCGCCCGTATCGGAGACCTGAAAAAGAACATTCTCGTAAAGAAATATGCTGATAAAGCCGGCGAAATTGTTACCGGGGAAGTTTACCAGGTTTGGAAAAAAGAAGTTTTATTGCTTGATGATGAGGGGAATGAGTTAATTTTGCCCAAATCTGAACAAATACCAACAGATTATTTCAAAAAAGGAGAAAATGTAAGGGCGGTAGTAAAGAAAGTGGAAATGAAAAACAATGCACCACTTATCATTCTTTCCCGCACACATCCATCCTTCCTGGCTAAATTGCTGGAAATTGAAGTACCTGAGATATTTGACGGTCTGATTGTAATCAAGAAAATAGTTCGTGAACCAGGCGAAAGGGCCAAAGTAGCCGTAGAGTCCTACGACGACCGTATCGACCCTGTTGGTGCCTGCGTAGGTATGAAAGGTAGCCGTATTCATGGCATCGTTCGCGAACTCAGAAACGAAAATATCGATATCATCAACTATACTACCAACATCCAGCTGTTGATTCAGCGCTCCCTCACACCCGCCAGAATCAGCCGTATGGAAGTGGATAACGAAAACAAATACGCTTCCGTTTACCTCAATCCTGACCAGGTATCACTGGCCATCGGTAAAAAAGGCGTAAACATCAAACTCGCCTGCGAACTCACAGGATACGAAATCGATGTATTCCGCGATGAAGCACAGGAACAAGCTGAATTTGATATCGATCTGGAAGAATTCTCAGATGAAATCGAAGGATGGATCATTGACGAACTGAAAAGAATAGGTTGTGACACTGCCCGCAGCGTATTAGAGCTGACCACGGAAGAGCTGGTTCGCCGTTCGGATCTGGAAGAAGAGACAGTGCAGGATGTAAGAAGAATATTACAGGAAGAGTTTGACAAAGAATAAAGCCCAGCCAGAACCCTTCCCAGGTAAAGGGCTTATAAGAAGGGGAATTGATTTTTTCGATTTATTGTTTAAACGTAAAAAAACATCCCGTTTGGAAGAAACGGGAAACAGGGGAGGCCCGAATTACGATATGCCTGAAACAACAAACAACACACCACGATTGCTGGCTGCAGCCAAAGAGTTTAATATTGGTAAGGAAACCCTCATCGATTTCCTTGGCAATAAAGGCTTCGATATGGGTGGCTTTGGTTCTCCCAATGCCCGCCTTACGGCTGTCATGTACGCAGCTCTGCAGTCGGAATTCCAACAGGACAAGGCTAACAAACGCAAAAGCGACCAGATAGCCCTGCCCAAAGGAAGCGTGTTAGAAACAAAGATGAAGAAGGAGAAAGAGAAAGAGGAAGCGGAGGCTGCGGCTAAAAAGACGAAAGAAAAAGAAGAGGCTGCACCCGTAGCGGAAGCTCCCAAAGCTGAAAAAGCCCCCGAACCCAAACAGGAACCTGCGAAGGAAACCCCTAAAAAGGAACCTCAGGCGGCTGCTCCGGCTCAACCTACACCTCCTCCGGCCCAGGAAAAAGAGGAACCCAAGCCTAAACAAGAACCTCCGGCTGTTACAGCTCCCCCTGTTGCGGAAGTTCCCAAGGCTCCAACTCCTCCTCCAGCCGAACCGGAAGTGGTTAAAACAGAATCTCCTAAGATTAACGGCCCGAAAGTCATTACTACTATCGACCTCGACGCCCTTAACCGTAATAAAAAACCAGTAGCTAAAAAAGCAGAGCCGGAAACAACTCCAGCTCCGCAACAGCCCGCTGCTGTCCCGGCTAAAGAGGAAAAACCACAAACTCCTCCTCCCGCAGCCATCAAACCGGAAGAAAAACCGGTCACCACTCCGGAACCCGCAGCTCCAGCTGCCCGTACCGAAGAAGTAGTGGAAAAAACCGCTCCTAAAGCGGAAAAAGCGGAAACTCCCGCTCAACCCGCTCCACAGGCTGAGAAAGTAGCGCAAACAGATAAAACCGATACGACAGAAAAAACGGAAAAAGCCGCACCGGTTCAAGATAAACCTGTAGTTAACAAAGTGGAAGAAGTAATACAAGAGGCAAAACCGGCTGCAATCAAAGAACCGGCTAACATTCCTGTTAAACAGCCCGTAAAGGAAGAACAACGCAACACTCCTCCTCCTGCTGCTGCCGATAATAACAGCCAAACACCTCCTCCTCCCCAGGAGGAACAACAACAGGCCGTTATTACCAATATACAGGCCGAGAAATTAACCGGTCCTAAAGTAATCGGTAAAATAGAACTGCCCGTTCAGTCTGACAGACGTGATAATAACAAAGGCAACTTCAGCCGCGACGAAAAACGCAAACGCAAACGCATTATCGTCGAGAAAAAACCGGAACCAATCCAACCTAAAGACTTCAAAGAAGGAGATAAGGAAGGTGGCGCTGCCGGAAACCGCCCCCACCACCACGATAACCGTGGCGGTGACAACCGTGGCCACAATCGTAACCAGCAGGGTGGTGACAACCGCAACCAGCAGGGCGATAACCGTAACCGTCAGGGTGGAAACACCGGCGGCGGCTTCAACAGAGGTCAAGGTCAGGGTCAGGGACAAGGCGGCGGCTTCAACAGAGGCCAAGGTCAAGGTCAGGGCCAGGGCGGTGGCTTCAACAGAGGCCAGGGTCAAGGTCAGGGTGGAAACAGACCCGGCGGCCAGGGCGGTGGCTTCAACAGAGGCCCGGGCCAGGGCGGCAACAGACCCGGACAGTTCAACAGACCCGGACAAGGCGGACATGGCCGTCCAGGCAACCGCGATGACAAACGTGTTGAAGAGAAAGAAATCGATAAAAACGAGATCCAGAATAAGATCAAGGAAACCATGGCCAAACTCGGTGGCGGCGGTCGCGGTAAAAACGTGAAAGCCAAACACCGTAGAGAAAAACGTGAGGAAAGAAACAGCCAGAAAGCACAGCAGGGAACTGAAAACAACAAACTCCAGGTAACTGAGTTCGTTTCCGTAAGTGAACTCGCTAACCTCATGGACGTTAGCTTCGCTGAAGTAATCTCCAAATGTATGGGCCTCGGTATCATGGTATCCATCAACCAACGCCTCGACGCAGAAGTAATCGAACTCGTAGCCGGCGAATTTGGCTATGAAGTGGAATTCATCGGCCTCGATGCTGTGGAAGAATCTGAAGAGGAAGATGACATCGATGCACCGGAAGATCTGGAACCACGCGCTCCGATCGTTACCATCATGGGTCACGTTGACCATGGTAAAACATCCCTGCTCGACTATATCCGCAGTGCTAACGTGGTAGCCGGTGAAGCCGGGGGTATCACCCAGCACATCGGTGCTTATCAGGTAACTACCGCCAACGGTAAAAAAATCACCTTCCTCGATACACCTGGTCACGAAGCGTTTACCGCGATGCGTGCCCGTGGTGCCAAAGCTGCAGACATCGCAGTAATCGTGGTAGCTGCCGATGACGCCATCATGCCTCAGACAAGGGAAGCCATTTCCCACTCCCAGGCTGCTGGTCTGCCAATGGTATTTGCTATCAACAAGATAGATAAAGACGGCGCCAACCCTGAGAAAATTAAAGAACAACTGGCCCAACTGAACCTCCTCGTGGAAGACTGGGGCGGTAAATACCAAAGCCAGGAAATATCCGCTAAGAGCGGCCTCAATATCGATATCCTGCTGGAAAAAATCCTGCTGGAAGCTGAACTGCTCGAACTGAAAGCTAACCCGGACCGCGAAGGTTCCGGTAGCATCGTCGAAGCATCCCTCGATAAAGGTCGTGGATACATTGCCTCCCTGCTGGTACAAAACGGTACCCTCCGCCAGGGCGACACCATCGTGTCCGGCTCCTTCTACGGTAAAATCAAAGCCATGTTCAACGAACGCGGCCAACGCATGGACGAAGCCGGTCCTTCTATGCCGGTGCAGGTGCTCGGCCTCAACGGTGCTCCTCAGGCTGGTGAGAAATTCAAAATGTATGAAGACGAGTCTGAAGCAAAAGAACTCGCTAACCGCAGGGCACAAATCGTTCGCGAACAAGGTATCCGTACCAAGAAACATATCACCCTCGATGAAATCGGCCGCAGGCTGGCTCTGGGTAACTTTAAACAGCTCAACCTCATCATCAAGGCCGACTTCGACGGCTCTGTGGAAGCATTGAGCGATTCACTCCAGAAACTGTCTACCGAAGAAATCGTAATCAGTATCGTTCACAAAGCTGTAGGTCAGATCACCGAATCCGACGTACTCCTCGCTACTGCCTCCGATGCCATCATCCTCGGATTCCAGGTAAGACCTTCTTCCCAGGCTGCCAAGCTCGCGGAAAAAGAAAATATCGAAATCCGCAACTACTCCATCATCTACGACGCTATCGAAGAAATCAAGAGCGCGATGGAAGGGATGCTGGAACCCAAAATCGAGAAAAAAGTGGTGTGCAACGTACAGGTACGCGAAACTTACCGCTTCGACAAGGTTACTGTGGCAGGTTGCTTCGTTCTCGATGGCAAGCTGAGCAGAAATACCCGCATCAACGTAGTACGCGACGGTATCGTAGTCCACACCGGCGAACTCGCCTCCCTCAAACGTTATAAAGATGACGTGAAGGAAGTAGCAGCCAACATGGAATGCGGTCTGAGTATCCGCAACTACAGCGACCTCAAACCAAACGATATCATCGAAGGTTTCGAAGAAGTGGAAGTAAAAAGAACACTCTAATAACAGTCTCAGGCCCTCGTGACCCGGCTGAAATAATAAAAAAGCTGTCAGAAAAGGAGATATCATATCCCCGCTTTTGACAGCTTTTTTTCTTGATAATCCCGCCCAAACGACGTGAAGCAGAGGCTTATCTAAACTTTTGTTAAATCCGTCGATATCTAATACCGTACTGATCTTTAATTGGTTATTTTTGGACTTTACCGCTATAGTATGAAGAAACTTTTGGCATTATCTGCAGGGACCTTGCTGTTATGGCAAGCCGCTGTCGCCCAGAGACTGGTGGCAGACAAAATTATCGGCGTTGTTGGTGATAAAATCATCCTCAAATCCGATATGGACGGCGCCCTCGCAGATCAGCAACGGAACTCTCCCGATGGAACTATCAGCCACCAGGCACCTTGCAATACCATGGAAATGCTGATCTCCCAAAAGGTGATGGTGCTCCAGGCAGAAAGGGACAGCTTACCCGTTTCTGATGGAGAAGTGGAAGCGCAAATGGAAAACCGTATACGCTACTTCGAACAGCTCTACGGCACCAAAGAAAAAATGAAGGAAATTACCGGCTACTCTGTATACCAGCTCCGCGAACGTTTTCGTCAGCCTATCAAAGAAGGGCTGCTGGCACAAGCCATGCGCAATAAAGTAGTTGAGCCTGTTAAAGTGACACCATCCGAAGTAAAACGCTACTTCGATGCCATCCCTAAAGACAGCCTCCACTTCTATGAGTCTGAACTGGAAATAGGCCAGATCGTCCTCATACCAAAAGCAACCCGCGAAATGGACAACTACGCCATCGAACGCCTCCAGGACTTCAAAAAAAGGGTGCTCAACAAAGAGTCTGATTTCGGCTCCCTCGCCATCCTGTACTCTGAAGACCCCGGCGTAAAAGAAAACAAAGGCGTATATGTCATGAACCGCGGCGACAAACAATGGGATGCCGATTTCATGGCAGCTGCTTTCCGTCTGAAAGAAGGTGAAATATCCTCACCAGTAAAATCCCAGTTCGGATACCACCTGATCCAGATGCTGAAACGCTCCGGCGACAACGTAACCGTACAGCATATCCTGCTGAAAGCTGCGGTAACCAAAGCCGACCTCTCAGCTGCTACCTCCAAGCTGGACTCCATCCGCACCCTGATCGTCAACAATAAAACCACCTTCTCTGAAGCAGTGGCCAAATACAGCGATGCCCAAACCGCCAAATTCGATGGTGGTATGATCCAGTCCAAAACCGGTGAAGGCACCCTGCTCTCCATTGATCAGCTCGACGATCCCTCCGAAAGAGATATCGTACTGATGCTCGATACCCTGAAACCAGGCCAGATCTCCGCACCCGTATCCTTTACGGATGACAACGGACGCGCCGGCGTAAGGATCGTTTACCTGAAAACACGGACCCAGCCGCACAGGGAAAACCTGACCGACGACTACTCCCGTATCCAGCAACGTACACTCGACATCAAACGTGCGGAAGCCATCAACAAATGGCTGGTAGAAAAAATACCTACTTTCTACGTACACGTAGATGATGAATATAAAAACTGTGCTCACATCAGCCAGTGGATGGCAGCCCTTGCCAAACAATAACGGTGATGCACAGTGATGCAAACTGATTCTCCTGAAGAGCGAAGATAAAAGCGTATTAGCTTTTGTTTTCGCTCTTCTTCTTTTCCTGATACCCCGCCATTTTGCCCCTCCCTTCACCACTTAACACGCACAATTCGTAATTCGCATTTTTTTGGCGTAACTTTGCACCTTCAATTTTCAGCGATGAGTGATGCGATCAAACATGAATGCGGCCTGGCATTTATAAGATTAAGAAAGCCGTTCTCTTATTACCAACAGAAATATGGAACTGTCTTCTATGGCTTGAACAAACTGTACCTGCTCATGGAAAAACAACACAACAGAGGCCAGGATGGCGCTGGTGTGGCAACGGTAAAACTCAACACAGAACCTGGTGTTCCCTTCATGCACAGGATTCGCAGCGCCGCCCCACAGGCTATCGGCGATGTTTTCAGTAAGATCAGGGAAGAGATACAGGAAATCGAAAAGTACCAGCCCGAAATCACCAAATACCCCGGACTCCTTAAAGGACATATCCGGTTCCTCGGTGAAAACCTGATGGGCCACCTCCGCTACGCTACCCAGGGCAAAAACAACGTGGAACTCTGCCACCCTTTTGTACGCTACAACACCATCCCTGCCCGCAACCTGGCCATGGCCGGAAACTTCAACCTGGTAAACGCCGACGAGCTCTTTAAATTTGTTCAGGTAAACCCTGGTGAAGTACATAAAAACAGCGACCTCGCCGCAATGCTCGAAACCGTTCATCACTTTCTTGCTAAAGAAGATGAAGAACACCGCAACGAGCTCAATGTTAAAAATATCCTGCAACAGGCATTCTCCCTGTTCGACGGCGGATACCACGCCTGTGGCCTTATCGGTACCGGCGACGCCTTCGTGATCCGCGATCCGAACGGCATCCGTCCTTCCTACTACTATATCAACGAAGACGTAATCGTAGCCGCCTCCGAAAGAGCCGCCATCCGCACTACCTTCAACGTAGGCGAAAATGAAGTGCTCGAACTCATGCCCGGCAACGCCCTCATCGTTAAAAATAACGGCGAGTACTCCATAGAACAAATCCTCGAACCCAAAGAACGCAAAGCCTGCTCCTTTGAAAGGATTTACTTCTCCCGTGGCAACGACGAAAAAATCTACAAGGAACGTACCTCCCTCGGCCGTAACCTGTCTGCCACCGTACTCAAAGCTATCGACAACGATCTCAGAAATACCATCTTCTCCTTCATCCCCAATACCGCCGAAGTAGCCTTCTACGGCCTCCTCAAAGGTCTGGAAGACTATCTCAACAAAATCAAGGTGGAAAGGATTCTCTCCTGGGATAAGGATTTTGATGAAGAGAAACTGACCGAAATGGTCAACCGTCGTATACGTATCGACAAAATCGCCATCAAAGACGTAAAAATGCGCACCTTCATTACGGAAGATTCCAGCCGTAATGAAATGGTACAGCACGTATATGATATCACCTACGGTACTGTAAGACCCGGCATCGACTCACTGGTAGTGATAGACGACTCCATCGTAAGAGGTACCACCCTCCGCGAAAGCATCATTAAAATGCTGGACCGCCTCGGGCCCAAACGTATCATCGTGGTGTCTTCTGCACCGCAGATCCGCTACCCCGACTGCTACGGTATCGACATGAGTAAAATGGGCGATTTTGTTGCCTTCCAGGCTGCCATCGCACTGTTGAAAGATCATGGCAAGGAACATATCCTGCAGGAAGCCTATGGCCTGTGTAAAGAGCTGCAACGCACCAATACACTCCATGCTCAGAACGTAGTGAAAAATGTTTATAAACCTTTCACACCTGAGCAGATTTCAGCTAAAATCGCTGAAATACTCACCCCGGAAGGCATCAACGCCAATGTGGAAGTCATCTACCAGTCTATCGAAAGCCTCCACGAAGCCTGCCCCAACAATCTGGGCGACTGGTACTTCACCGGAGACTATCCGACCCCTGGCGGCAACCGCGTGGTAAACAAAGCCTTCATGAACTTCATGGAAGGTAAAAACGAAAGAGGATACTAGTTTTCATCAACATAAAAAAAAGCGAAGACCACCGATGGTCTTCGCTTTTTTTATGCGCTGTCGCATGTTAATTTTCTCTTAAATCAACCCCTGGAAGAAAACATTATACCCTTAACACATTAACTTCCTTTAAAATCTTATTTTCGTCCATGTAAATTACTCGTTTTCAGACCATGAAAACACTATTACTTATCCGTCATGCAAAATCCAGCTGGAACAATCCGGACATGGATGATTTTGACAGGCCGCTCAACAAACGAGGTAAACAAAACGCCCCCGAAATGGCCCAGCGCCTCATAACAAGAGGCATGGTTCCCGAACTGATCATCACCAGCCCGGCCAAACGCGCCCGTACCACCGCTAAAATCATGGCCGAAGAATGGCACTATCCCAAACAGGCAATCCTCCTGGAAGAAGAGTTGTACCTCTGTTACGCCTCCACTTTCCTGAAAGTGATCACCCGGATAGATGATGATTTTAACGCTGTAGCCATCTTCGCCCATAACCCCGGGATTACCGATTTTGCCAACTATCTCACAGAAGAAATCCGCATCGATAATGTGCCCACCACTGGCATCTTTGCCATTCAGGCAGATACCGACAGCTGGAAAGATTTTGACATGGCCGCCAAAAAATTTCTTTTCTTCGACTATCCGCGTAATAATTAACCCTTCACAATCTTATTATAGGATGTACTGATACCTTTTATCAGGGAAGAACTGAAGCCCTGGTGCTCCATCTCATTTAATCCTGCAATCGTACAGCCTTTGGGGGTAGTTACCTTATCAATTTCTTCCTCCGGATGGCGGTTTTCACGGATCAGCAACTCTGCTGCTCCCTTTACGGTTTGCGCCGCTATCAGGCTGGCAGTACGAACATCAAAGCCGATCTCAATGCCACCCTGAATATTGGCACGGATAAACCGCAATGCAAAGGCGATACCACAGGCACCCAGTACGGTAGCGGCGTCCATGAGTTTTTCATCGATGCTAACAGTTGCACCCAGCTGATCAAACATCGTTTTTACATACCGGATCTGTTCATCGGTAGTATTGGTGGCACAGATACAGGTGATAGACTCCTGTATCGCAATGGCGGTATTAGGCATGGCCCTTACCAAAGGCATGTCTGGTACAATATGTAACAAGTCGGCAATGCTGACACCGGTAACCACGCTGATAAGAATATGTCTGGCCGGGTCCAGTTCTTCCCTGAACTGTTGCAACACCTCCCGCACATTGTATGGTTTCAGTGCCACTACAATCACTTCAGACTGCCGGATGGCTTTGGCATTGTCTGTCTCTATCTGTACGCCTGCTGCCTTAAGATCGGCCAGGGTACTAGTATTACGTTTGGTAACGGTAATATCTGCAGGGTTGGAAAAACCACTCTTCACCAGTCCTTGTGCAATGGCAGACCCCAGGTTACCGCCCCCTATAATGGCTATTTTCTTGGCTGACATAAAAATATATTTTCAATGAGAAATCTCACGGAAGGTATAACAATTGGGCCACTGATGCAAACAGTGCTGTAATGCTTATCTTGCAACTATGCAGGCGACATTTAAGGCAGCTGCTTTTTTTGCAAGGATAAAAGAAGCGCATCATACATCCAGCCCCGAAGAAAAAATCCGACAATACAAACAAATACTGGAAAGCCTCTTCCGCGACCTTACGCGCGAAGAATCCCGGTCTTTCGGGAACCTGTTTGCACGAATGCAGTTTTACTTCGATAAAGAGGTAGTGCCTTCTGAGATCCGCCAGCAGCTGACAGCCCTGCGTCTCCTCACCAACCAGGCCACCGCCGGCATGTTCCCCCTGCAGGACCATGAACATCTGTTGTGTATCAAAGCGCTCACCGCTGCAGTAGCCTGCGTCTACCAGGAACCGGAGCCGGATAATTTACGGCAACTGTTTCTGACAACAGGCAATGCCCGGCTTGCCTTGTCCTATCAGCATAATCCTGCTGATATACCATTGCTGAAATGTATGGTCACCGCTACCGGCGCACTGCACCTGAACGATAGCGGGAAACATACTTTTGCGATACAGGTTAAGAACGATGAACAGGGCGACTTTGAGCTGCTGCTCAACCACCTGGATGATCTTACGGTAGTGGCGCTGCATCCGCTGCTGCGGCCTTACGATACCATCCTGGTACATCATTGCCATCAGGGCAACAGCCAGGACACTTATACCACCACTGCTGAAAGCCTCGTCATACTGGAGCCCGACCTGCTCATTGATATCAGTGACCTCGCCGAATGTTTTACCCACAAGGGCGCTAACCGCCTGCTGTATCTTGTAAAAAAGCTTACACCGCAGCAGGCTTCTCCTGCAGCGTTCAAAGGTAACCTGGTCAACGCTCTGCTGGACGAGATGTTACGCAACCGCGAGATAGATTTTAAAACCTCTTTCGTGGAAGCCGTGGCCGAAAACGTATTACAGGCAGCAGCCTACGGTCGCGAACAACTGAATGAAATGTACCGGGACATCCGCCAGCAGCATTGGGGCAACCTCCACACAACGGTATGCGATCTGCAGGATAAACCAGTCAGGATAGAGCCCACCTTTTTCTCTGCCCGTTATGGTCTGCAGGGAAGGCTGGACCTCATGACAGAAGATGATCAGGACCCTCATCGTAAGGAAATCTTTGAACTGAAAAGCGGCAAAGCGCCCGACTTCAATACCTGGAGGAACCACGAGATGCAGGTAGTAGGCTACAACCTGTTACTCCGTTCCGCTTTTGGCCGGCAACGCAAAGGCAGCTCCGCTATTTTATATTCTGCCGCTGCGGCCAGTCCGCTCCGGAACGTAAGCAGTACCCACCGCACTGAAAACGAACTGCTCTTGCTCCGTAACCAGGTAGTGGCCATGTTGCTGCGACTGGCAGGGGAGGAGTACGAAATATTATCGGCTATCACCGGCACTGCCGCTAGCGGACTACCTTCTTTCAGCGCCAACCATTTTACAGCCTTTGAGAAAGCCTGGTACTCGGCACCACCAGAGGCCAAAGCTTATTATCAGCAATACCTCTCTTTTGTATTAAGGGAATACCTGCAAGCCAAGTGCGGTATGTTTTCTGAAGTGAACCGGGAAGAAGATGCCGACGGATTCTCAGCCCTATGGCTGCAAACGGAAGAGGAAAAGGAAGCCCGGTTCAATATTATCTCCGGATTATGCTTCCGCGAATTTGATACTGTCAACAGTGCGGTATTATTTGATATAGCCGATCCCGTTAGCCACAACTTCCGGGTTGGAGATACTGCCATCATTTATCCGCGCACCGGCGCCGAACTACGTCCCCTGCAGCAACAGCTGCTGAAAGGCCGTATCGACGATCTGGGAAAAGATACGCTCACCTTTTCCCTTAACAACCGTCAGATGACACTGGATTTCTTTCGTCAGTTTGATGAATGGATTATTGAGCATGATATCTACGAATCCAACTACTGGATTGCGGCTGCAGCCCTATTCCATGTATTATCACCTTTAAATGCACAGCGCGTTCGCCTGTTGCTCGGCCTGGAAATACCCCGTTGGCATCCCTTACCATTTCCGGCACCGGCCATGTTCAATGCCAATCAGGAGCAGATCGTAAGGCAGGCACTGGAAGCGCAGGACTATTACCTGCTACAGGGACCTCCCGGCACAGGCAAAACATCATCTTTGCTCACCACTATTGTAGGGGAGATGGTCAAACAGCACCGCCACGTAGTGCTGGTAGCCTTTACCAACAAGGCGGTAGATGAAATATGTAATAAACTGGAGGCTAAACAGGTCCGTTATCTGCGGCTGGGCGGACGTAGCTCCGAGTCAGCACAGCAGCTACGGCAGCTGTGTCTGGAAGGTAATCTTGACAATGCTCGCGCCTACATCACCGGCCACCATGTATTTGTAGCCACAGTGGCTACTATGGCCACCCGGCTGGAACAGCTGCTGATGATGGGCATCCCGGCTGATACCCTGATCGTGGACGAAGCTTCACAGCTGACAGAACCCCAGCTGCTGGGACTATTGATGCCTTTCCGGAAATTTATTCTGATCGGTGATCAGAACCAGCTACCGCCGGTTGTGGCCCAGGAAGCATCTTTCTGTAGGGTAAAAGACACGCTGCTGCAGGATTTGGGCATACATGATCTGCGTGCATCCATCTTTGAACGGCTGATGCATCGCTGTAAACAGGCTCAGTGGCGGCATGCCTGGGGCATGTTGAACACTCATTTCAGGATGCATGACAGTATCGCCAACCTGGTAAATCACTATTACGCGGGGCAGCTGGCTTCAGGCCGAGAGCAGCAGCAGACTGCTTTTGAGCCCGGGCCCGCTGTCGATGAGACGTCTTGGAAGCAGGTGCTGGCTTTGGGTCGGAAGGTATTTATCCCCAGTCCTTATGAGGCCACCTCCAAGATGAACCAAACGGAGGCCGCGCGGGTAGTATCGTTGTTACGATATCTTCAGGCGCAATACGGAGAAGCTTTTACCAAAGATACGGTGGGAGTAGTGACGCCATGGCGCACCCAGATCAGCCTCATACGGGAGCTGTTGTCGGAAGACAAGGTACTTCAGCAGGTGAATATCGATACGGTAGAGCGTTTTCAGGGTTCTGAAAACGATATTATTATTGTATCACTGGCGGTATACCATGCAGCACAGGTACATACGCTGCAAAGCCTGGGCAGCTTCCGCTGGGAAGAAACAGAGATAGAGGTAGACCGTAAATTATTGGTAACATTATCGCGTGCCCGGAAGCAGGTGGTGCTGATGGGCTATGAGCCCGCGCTGCGTGAAAGTCCGCATTACCGGAGGGTACTGGCTGAAATGACCCGGGGGCAGCTGTAGGGTTTTCCTGGATAGGACGGTGTCAAACAACTATGGCCACACTTATCGTATGGCCATAGTCAGACAACATCATATATGATCATTCCTGGAAAACCAGGCTTTAATCCAGTGTTACGTGTGCCCAGTTTTCACCGCTTTTGATACGGTACAGCTGCATTTCGCTGATATCAAATTGTTCGGCGATCTGTTTCATGGTTTTTTTACCGGGCTTGTTCAGCAGGCGTTTGATACTCTTCACTTTCGTTACGTTCAGCTTGAGGCCTTTTACCCGGTTACGTTGTTTTTCTTTGTAAGCCAGTTTGGCCGGGCTGTTCTGCTGATGTTCCTCCATTTCCTCCTTGGTTGCCCATTTGAGGTTGTTGGCCTTATTGTTTTTCTTGTCGTAGTCCAGATGGATAACATACCGATAGTTACGGCCTGGTTTTTTATTGAAAAGCTTGGCCACTTCCCTGTGCAGGTAGAGTGACTGGTAACTGTCTGCCGGTTTTACATTTAAAACCGTATAGCCTTCCACGGTAGAACCCGTGAGCAGCTTACCATCTTCGGTACTTTCATGATAACTGATCACTCTCCCCATGTTTGAAACCGCGTATTTTTTACGCAGGGCAGATTTGTTTTTAATCTGTAAGTCTTTCCAGACTTCATTTCTCAGATTTTTAATTGTGGTCATGTGAAAGTAATTTATTATTTTTTGTTTGGATGGGGTTAGAGCGTTTATACGTAAACGTTACAACCAGCCATTTCATTATCAGCCGGCGGGAAATTATGTTCAGCTAGCGAGGGAGCAGTCCTTTCGAATATGTGGTCCTTGTATTGTAAAACAACCGCGTCCAATACGTCCTCTATTTCCGCTAATGTCTTGTAAGTTACTAATTGTTGTCTGAATTCTTTTATGTGGGGCAGCCCTTTGAGGTAATTGGTATAGTGGCGGCGCATTTCAAGGATTCCTACAACGTCTCCTTTCCAGGACACTGACTGGCGCAGATGTTTTTTACAAACTTCTACTCTTTCCAAAACAGTTGGAGGCGGCAAATGTTCGCCCGTCTTCATAAAATGCTTGATTTCCCGGAAGATCCAGGGGTAGCCAATAGCAGCGCGGCCTATCATAACCCCGTCTACGCCATATTTCTGTCTGGCGGCGATGGCTTGCTCCGGCGTACATATGTCACCGTTACCAAAGATTGGGATGTGTATACGCGGATTGTTTTTAACTTTTCCGATCAGTGTCCAGTCTGCATGACCTTTATACAACTGCGTGCGGGTGCGGCCGTGAATGGTTAACGCTTTGATACCTACGTCTTGCAGACGCTCTGCTACCTCTTCAATATTTTTGGAATCATCATCCCAGCCTAAACGGGTTTTAACGGTCACGGGCAGTTTGGTGGCTTTTACCACGGCTGCCGTCAGTTTTACCATTTTAGGAATGTCTTTCAGAATGCCGGCCCCGGCTCCTTTGCAGACAACTTTCTTTACCGGGCATCCAAAGTTGATATCCAGCAGATCAGGATTGGTAGCCTCTACAATCTGGGCTGCCATGGTCATGGGCTCTTCATCCCCGCCGAAAATCTGGATCCCTACCGGACGTTCATAAGGGAAAATATCCAGCTTCTGCCGGCTTTTGATGGCATCACGGATAAGTCCCTCCGAAGAAATAAACTCGGTATACATGAGGTCGGCCCCGTTATCCTTACACACCGCGCGGAAGGGAGGATCACTCACATCCTCCATAGGTGCCAGCAGTAAGGGGAATTCTCCCAGATCAATATTTCCTATCTTCACCATAAATTAAATACCACAGCTGTTTTCCTGTAGTTATTATTTTTATACTTTATATTACTCTTTTTCACAGCGGGAAGTAACAGTTCCTTACCTCGCGGTAAGAGGCAGGATACAAAAAGATGACGGAGATCACCAGTATCACTGCAAACTGGATTTCACGATGTAAATTTACGCAAATTTAATACAGTAAGTGTTTATGACCGGTTATCTGAAACAGTCTCCCATCGCTTTGCAGTTCGTCACCTTCATTGGATTCTTTATCGGCTTCTTTCTGATATACATTACAGGGCTGCAATTGCTGCTGGAACCCCTTACCGGGCACACCATCATGGAGATCCAGAATGGAGATCTGACAGACCCTAACCTTATCGGCTATCTGAAAATTACACAGTTTTTTTATACTGTGATTGTTTACTTTGTGCCGGCCGCTATTTTTGCCTATCTCTGGCAACCTTCCCCGGCTCGTTACCTTGGACTGAAACCCGCTCCCAAAGCGATACAGATCGTGCTGGCGCTGATGGGTATTTATGGTGCACTGTGGGTGGCCGGGTTTGTGAGCGACTGGAACCAGACCTGGAACGTACCTCAGGATGCCCGTGATATGCAGGCCCAAGCCGAAAAACTGGTCAACGTCATGCTCCGCATGCCATCCATCAAAGATCTGATCATCAACCTGATACTGGTTGCTATCATTCCGTCCATTGCTGAAGAGCTGTTTTTCAGAGGGGTATTTCAGCGTTTGCTTATCAAAAGCACCCGCAGAGTATGGCTCAGCGTAGTCTTATCCTCTATTTTCTTCAGTGCTGTTCATGGTGAAATACTGGACTTTATGGCCATCGCAGTACTCGGTTTTGTACTGGGTGCCATCTATGTACTCAGCGGCAACCTGTGGCTGAGCATCCTGGCCCACATACTGAATAACGGCGCCAAGGTGGTGATGATGTACCTTTTCCAACATGGCATGATCCAGACAGACCCGTCCAAAGACACGCCAGTGGCCTGGTATACAGCGCTGCTTTGCCTCATTGTGACCATCGGATTGTTATGGGCTCTTCGCCAGAAATCAACTCCCATGGTCATGACAGATCCTGTAAAACAGGCTGGTGACAAGGATGTTGACAGGATCGGTATGGATGAAAATCAGTAACTTACCAACCGAGCTAAATGTTATTATTATGGAAAAAGGATGGGTGAAAATATTTTCGAGCGACCGCCCCTTTGAGGCGGAGATTGTAAAAGGCATGCTGGCAGACAACGGTATCAATGCTGTACTGCTCAACCGTCAGTCATCTTCCTATAACATTACACTCCCCGGTCTGGCTGAAATATATGTGCACGAACAGGAAGAACAAGTAGCCAGAGACCTGGTACAAAATCACAATAACGTTACCGGAGGTGATCCCGATGCGGTAATACCGGAGTAGCAATTTGCTTCAACGGGTAATTTTGTACACTTTTGTGCTTCAGAATCAATTAACAGAACTAGGCATAATGAAGACGTTTTTTACCCGCACTGCCTCCGCGCTGGTGTTTGTGGCAGTCATGCTGGGAGGTATCTTATGGAGTCCCTTTACTTTCTTTCTGCTTTTTTTCCTGGTCAGCTTCTTTGCGTTGCAGGAATTTTTTAAGCTGATGCGCCTGATCGATCCCGGTTATGCCACTGTTCCTTCCTGGCATAAATGGGGAGTAACGGTTGCCGGATCTGCCATCATGCTGGCTTTTACCGGCGACTATTTTTATATAGGTAGTATCTCTACCGGCTTTATCGGATGGTGGGTTGCCGTTATCTTCCTGCTGGTGTTACCGTTGGGTGAGATATTACTGGATAAAGACTTTTCTCCTAAAAATGTGGGCTACTCCTGTATGGCGCTGCTGTATGTGGTGATTCCCTTCAGCCTGCTGGTCAATATCCGACTCAGCGCTATCGATATCCACTATACACCTGAGAACGTGGGTACCGCACCGGGCTGGCTGATTCCGCTGCTGCTGATTATTTTTATCTGGATCAATGATACCATGGCCTATATCGTAGGTTCTCTGATAGGCCGTACACCCTTTTTCCCGTCTATCTCTCCTAAAAAAACCATTGAGGGAACAGTAGGAGGGATGATACTGGCAGTAGCCGCTGCCGGCGTATACGGCTATTACTGGGGTCAACAGTATCTTTCTCTGCAACACTGGCTGGTACTGGCCGGCATTGCTGCCATCTTCGGCACTATCGGCGATCTCCTGGAGTCCAGACTCAAGCGGATGGCTGGTGTAAAAGATTCCGGTACTATTATGCCCGGTCATGGCGGCTTCCTTGATCGCTTCGATTCTCTGCTGCTCGCCGCTCCCTTTGCCTGGATTTATGTGCATTTCTTCATGATGGCTTAATTACACATAATCGGTTTTTATCATCCATTTGACAGAAAAATGTATTTCTGAAGTAACTTCGCATCAGGCTTTAACCTTTCCGGCATTGCCGGAGATATATAAACAACTTAACAAATAAGAAAAAAATGAAGATCCATCGTGAAGGATTTGCTACCATTTCCCTTGTATTTCTGGTACTGGCACTGATCAACGGAGCAGTATTTTACTGGCTGGGCCATATGCCGGCTCTGAGCTATACTATCCTGATCTTTTCCATACTGTTCTTCCTCTTTATCGTGTCTTTCTTCCGGGTTCCGGCAAGACAGTACACTACCGGAGATAATCTCGTTATGTCTCCCTGCGATGGTAAAGTAGTAGTGATAGAAGAAGTTTATGAACCGGAGTATTTTCAGGACAAACGCCTGCAGGTGTCTATCTTCATGAGTCCAGCTAACGTACACGTGAACCGCAACCCGATCAGCGGTACCGTTAAGCTGTCTCAGTACCATGCCGGTAAATACCTCGTGGCCTGGCATCCGAAATCCTCCACTGAAAACGAAAGACATTCAGTGGTAATCGGTAATAACAAAGCGGATATTCTAGTAAGACAGATCGCTGGTGCCCTGGCCCGCAGGATCGTTAACTACCTGAAACCAGGCATGGAAGTAAAACAGAATGAGGAAATGGGCTTTATCAAGTTTGGTTCCCGTGTAGACCTTTACCTGCCACTGGGCACAGAAGTGACCGTACAACTGGAACAGGTGGTGAAAGGCGGCCTGACAGTGATAGCAAAAATTTAATATATTAGTATACTAAAATATTCCGCATGAAAAATGTTTTGACTGTATTAACCGCCCTGCTTCTCGTATCCGGAGCAGCTTTTGCCCAGGATAAGTCCGGAGGTAAGTCTTCCGCCGCTACAACGAAAAGCTGTTGTTCCAAAAAATCCGGAGAAAGCTGTTGTGGGAGTGCCCACGGCGCGCAGCCAAAACAGGATTCTGCACAAGGCAAAAAAAGCTGTTGTATGCAGCCTTCCAAAACGGCAGGACTCAGAGCAGCCAAAAAAGCTCAATAAAACAAAGCGGGATTCCGAATATCGGAATCCCGCTTTGTTTTATAATATCTCTCTCAGCTCCTTTAAGTGCCCGATCGTATAAGTAGGCGTAAAATCGACGGGTGGTTTGGCAGGATTAAAATATACCTGGTCCATACCTACACCATGTGCCCCTTTAATATCCAGCTCCATCGCATCTCCCACCATAATGCTTTCCGCGGCAGTAGTACCGGCCTGGGCAATGGCATATTCGAAGATGGCCGGATAAGGTTTCAGGCTGCCCGCCACTTCTGAAGTGATGATATGCGTAAAATAGTGTTCAATCCCCGAATTCTTCATCTTACGCAGCTGGGTTTCCTCAAACCCGTTAGTGATCATGTGCATCGGGTAGTTTTTGGCTACCAGATAGTCCAGCGTTTCGATAGTTTCAGGAAACAGCACCTTTTTGTTGGGCAGTATGTCCAGGAACTGCAAGGCAAGGCTTTGGCACAGCTTTTCGTCACCTATCTTGAAATCCAGCAGTGTAAGCCGGAAACGTTTGTCGCGCAGCTCATTTCTGTTGATAAATCCTTTACGGAAACGTTCCCATAACCTTTCGTTGTGTCCTTGATAAGAAGCGTGAAATGCTTCAAAAGTAGGTACCTCTCTGTTGGCCAGGTTGTGATTGTTGTACAGTTCCAGCAAGGTTTCCCGTTCGTTGGTCTCAAAGTCCCAGAGCGTATGGTCCAGGTCAAAGAAAAGATGTTTGTATTTCATGACGGTGCAAAGGTACAAAATACCTGACAGATGGGGTTTCCGGAGAAGCGTCATTCAACTAAATTCAGTATTTTACCGATTCAATCAACGAACGATATGAATGCAGTTATTACAGGTGCCAGCAAGGGCATCGGAAAGGCTATTGCAGAAAGACTGGCAGCAGAAGGGTTTAATGTGATTATCTGTGCACGGAACGCTGATTCGCTGGCTGCTGCCCAGGCAGCGATACAGCAAAAAAACCCCGCTGTAACGGTTATAGCTGAATCCGTTGATATGGGAGATAAAGCCCAGGTAATGGCGTTTGCCCAAAAAATCAAAGCTACCTGGTCTACTGTGGACATACTGGTTAACAATGCCGGTATCTTTATTCCCGGAGCGTTACATGAAGAAGCAGATGGCCTGCTCGAAAAGTTGATGGCCGTTAATGTATACAGTGCGTATCACCTTACCCGGGAACTGCTCCCGCTGATGATCGCACAACGCAATGGGCATATTTTTAATATGTGCTCTACAGCCAGCCACCATGCCTATCCCAACGGTGGTTCCTACAGCATCACCAAATATGCCCTGCTGGGATTTTCCAAAAACCTTCGTCGGGAACTCATGTCTCACAATATCCGTGTAACCGCCGTTAGCCCCGGTCCAACCCTCACTGCCTCCTGGGATGGCTTCGAAGCCCCGCCCGACAGAATGATGCCTCCTGAAGATATTGCCAGCGTAATCTGGAATGCCTTTACACTCGCCAAACAAACCGTTATTGAGGAAATACAACTCAGACCCATGTTAGGAGATATCTGAGCCGATTACAGATTGTCAATTACAAATTACGAATTTCAGTAAAATCACTCCATTCATCATTCGTAACGCGTAATCGATCATTTGTAATTGATAATTGGCTATTTCATATATAATTCTTTTAACTAAGTTTTAACGGCAGTTAACACCGCTTCCGGAGCGGGTTTGGTTAAATTTGTTGACATAACTATGAAGGACAGATTTAATATAAAAAAATACATTTTCTCCATTTTATGTTGTCTGGGGCTGGTCGTCTGCGCCAGCGCGCAAGAGCTTCGTTTTACCACCAGCGTAAGCAGCAGCGCTGTAACGGTTGATGAACCATTTCAGATTCAGTTTATGCTGGAAAACGGAACCAATATCGCCAGCTTTACTCCACCCAGCTTTAAAGACTTCGAAGTACTGCAAGGCCCTTCACAAATGCAGGGTCAATCCATCTTTAATGGCCGTCGCTCTGAATACTTTGCACTGAATTATGTGCTGCAGCCCAAACATGTGGGCAGCTTTACCATTCCCGGCGCCCAGGCCCGGGTGAACGGCAACGTGATCAAGTCTAACCCGGTACTCATTGAAGTCCGGAAAGGCAATGCCCAGGCACAGACACCGCAGCCATCCCAGCAACAGGCAATCCCGCAGCATCGCAGTCAAGGTGGTAACGGCCTGAGTGAGGACGTGTCTGATGGGGTGCTCAAAAAAGGAGAGGACATCCAGGAGAAACTGCGCAAAAACATCTTCCTGAAAGTAGAAGTTGACAAAACCAACCTGTACGAAGGCGATCAGCTGACCGCTACCTATAAACTCTATACCCGGCTCCCGACCAACTCCAGTGTCACCAAAGTGCCGGCATTCAAGGGCTTTTCCGCTAAAGATATCGAACTTCCCAACCCTCCCCAGGCTACGGAAGAAAGAATCAACGGCGTGCCTTTTAAAGTATTCACCATCCGTAAAACGCTGTTGTTCCCTCTTCAGTCAGGTACCCTGGAACTGGACCCTGTAGAAGTAGACAACCAGGTACGCCTGGTGAAACTGGTGAGCAACAAACGCTCCCGTGGCGGCAAAGATCCGTTTGAAGAGTTCTTCAACGACCCTGCCTTTAAAGATCCTTTCTTCGACGACTTTTTCAACCGTCCGGAGGTAGAGTACCAGGATGTACCTTATAAAATCCAGAGTAATCCAATCAAAATAAATGTAAAATCACTGCCGGTAGATGGCCGCCCCTCCAGTTTCAACGGCGCCGTTGGTCATTTCAAAATGACAGCCACAGTAGATAAAAAGTCACTCAGCACTGATGATGCCCTCACCCTGAAAATAAACATCAGCGGGCAAGGCAACGTAAACCTCCTCAACTCCCCTAAAGTGGACATCCCCAGCGGCTTTGAGAAGTACGATCCCAAAGTGACTGATGATATTGAAAAAAACAGCAACCCGCTCACCGGCAGCAGACAGTTTGAATACGTGCTGATGCCACAGGAAGCAGGTCAGCATACCATCCCGGCGATAGAATTTTCCTACTTCGATCCGGTGGCCAACAGTTACAAAACACTCCGCTCCGAGCCTTTCGTGATCGATATCACCCAAGGAAAACGGATACGACAAGACAAACATGATTTCGGTGTGGGCAAAAATGAACTGGTGAAAATTGATGGTGGCATATACAAGTGGACCCAAAACCGTCAATGGCTGATCGTCAGCCCCTGGTTCTACGTGCTGCTGTTGTTGCCGCTGCTGATCGCTGCCGCACTGATATACTACAAACACCGAAAAGACTACAATACCACCAATGCAGCATTGCTGAAACACCGTTATGCCAACAAGGTAGCCCTCAAAAGGCTGGAGCTGGCAGCCCGGTATCTGAAAGAAGGCAAAGACAAAGCTTTCTACGAGGAGACATCCCGTGCTGTGTGGGGTTATCTCAGCCACAAGCTGAAAATACCATTCGCAGACCTCAGCAAACAACTGATACAAGACAAGCTGGCCGCACGTCATATCAACGGCACCAATACCAGCGACCTGTTTGAACTGATCGACAACTGCGAAGTGGCCCTGTATGCTCCCGGCAGCGGCAACGACCGGATGCAGGGCACCTACTCCAAAGCAGTGATCATCATCACTAACCTTGAAGATGCGCTGAAGAATTAATCACTTAAGGAAAGGGAACATGTCTATTCATAAAAATATCAAAGCGGTTTTCTTCCTGTTGGCCGTTGTGCTGATGGGCAGTATCGCGCAGGCACAGCAGGCCATTCCGCAACAGCGTTTTGATGCTGCCAATAGCCTCTATCAGCAAAGTAAGTTCACCGATGCTGCGGCTGCCTATCAACAGCTGATCGATGAAGGATTTGAGCTGAAACCACTTTATTACAACGCTGGCAATGCTTATTACAAAGCGGGCAAAACCGGCGAAGCTGTATATAACTACGAAAAAGCATTACAGCTCGCCCCCGGCGACGAGACCATCAAACACAACCTGGCACTTGCCAATCAGAAAGTAAGCGGCTACGTAGATGAGTTACCGTTAGTATTCTTTCAGCAATGGTGGCAACAGCTGCAGCTGCTGCACAAGCCCAACGGCTGGGCGGCCGGCTGTATTGTACTTTTCTGGCTGGTCATTGCAGGTATTATGCTCAACCGGTTCCTGCCCGGTTGGAAAAACAAATTCCTCCGCTGGGGTAATTATGCACTGGGGACCTTGTTTGCCCTGTACCTGATCATGGCTATAGACACCTATGCTGTGGCCAATGACCATCAGTCCGGCATTATCATACAAGGCAATACCAAAGTAAAATCAGCTCCCGACGATAATAGTAAAGATGCCTTCGAAGTACAGGAAGGAATGAAAGTGCATATCTCCGACGCTACAAAAGACTTCTGTAAAATTTCACTGGCCGACGGAAAAACGGGATGGGTTAGCTGCGGGCTGATCAAACGCCTGTAAATACCGGCTATACGGCCATAGACTGGTGTGTCATCATATGCCGCATACTGATGGTGAGACGATTGCCATTGGGGTTGCGGGTTTCATCAAACAGCTGTTGTGCCTGGATACCGGCTCTCATTTGATATTTTTCACTCATCATATACAGTCTCTCCGCAGCGATATCGATACCGGAAGCCTGTCTTTCTCCGGTATCATCCAGCAGCTCTGTGGCGAGTATGCCATTGTCTTCTACCTGGATATAAAGCCGGTTATCGTCTTTGCCGATGTGGATTATCAGGCGGCCGCCTGCTTTCTGGGGGCGTAACAGCAACCGGTGCCAGATCACATATTGCACATAAGGCTGAATAATTAGGGGAGGAATCAGTGTATCCTGCTGGTTAACATCTTCCATAATTCTCACTTGATAAGAAAACTGCTGATCAAACCGGAGCTGTTCCAGTTGTATGTAGAGTTCCAGGGCTTCCAGGTCATCGTGCAGAGACACCCATTCCTTGTTGAAGTTTCCGATCATCAGCCGCATGAGGCGGGCAAACCGGGTGAGGTAAAGGGAGGCCATATCCGTACTGGTAGTAAGGATATAGTGGTGAATAGCGTTGAGGCTGTTAAAAATAAAATGCGGGTCCATGTGAGCCTGGAAGGCATGGAGTTCCAGGTTGATCAAGGAGTGTTGCATGGTTATTTCTTTCGCAGAGGCTCTTTTAATTCTTTTTTCACGAAGAATAAAAAATGCCACCAGGACAAGGAGACTTAACAAAAAAAACAGCCAGTACAGCCATCCCGCAGCAAAAACTATTTCATCGAAATGTTGTACCACATCTAAGGTTTACAGGAAAGTTGAACGTCTTGCTGAAAGCTCATTAAATATCGGTCAAATCGATGCGAATGGGAAGTGGGATTTATCCGGAGGCAGATTTTACCCGGCAAGTGGGGAGAATTTGCGGAAAAGTGGTTTTGATTTGGGGATTATCTGATTCATGGATTTATGGATTTGGGGATTACATTTCACATCAATAAATCCCAAAATCCATAAATTCCAAAATGTTCAGGCTTCTGTAAACTTGTAGCCAACTCCTCTTACAGAGTGGAAGTATTTGGAGTTGCGGCTATCTTCCTCGAAGTATTTACGGAAGTTGAGGATGAAGTTGTCGATCGTTCTCGTAGTGGGGTATACGTTATAGCCCCAAACTACCTGTAATATTTTTTCACGGGTGACTACTTCGCCTTTGTTTTCGATGAGCAGTTTCAGCAGCATAGCTTCTTTCTTGCTCAGCTCATAATGTTTACCGTCTTTGCCAACACATTCCTGAGCGGCGAAGTCGATGGTATTGTTACCGAACCGGTATACATTGGGGACGCTGTCTTTATCCTGTATTTTTTTGTTTTTGACGATGAGCTTTTCCACACGTAGCAGCAGCTCTTCCAGGTTAAAAGGTTTGGTCATGTAGTCATCACCACCTTTTTTGAGGCCGAGTACGCGGTCGGCGCTGCTGTTTTTGGCGCTCAGGAACAGGATAGGTACTTCATTGTTCTGGATGCGGATGTTTTCGCATACAGCGATACCATCCATTTCGGGCAACATGATGTCCAGTATGATGAGGTCAAAATATTCATTCTTTACTGCTTTCAGGGCAGCGGTACCATTGTCTACGGCGGTTACTTCATATCCTTCCAGTTCCAGGTTGAGCTTCAGCGCTTCCTGGAGATTTTCTTCATCCTCCACCAGCAGTATGGATGCTTTAGTCGCTTCCTTCATGTGTTAATCGTTTGATTTTACTATAAACCGCGGACATGTATGAGCATGAATCCGTCATCTAATTTACGCTGTTTGCACGGAATATTCCGGCCAGGTTATTTCGAAGCAGGCGCCGGTAGGCAAATTGTCTTTTACCCGGATGGTACCGTCGTGTTGTTCCACGATCTTAGCCGTGAGGAAGAGTCCCAGCCCGGAGCCTTTTGCTTTTCTGGTGTTTTCGTTGCCCAGCCGGTAGAACTTCAGGAAGATGCGTTCTCTTTCTTCTTCCGGTACGCCGGGTCCTTCATCGGCCACCTGCAGTTTCAGGTGGTGGTGTTCGGACTCAAACAGGCGAACGGTGATGGTAGAGTTACGGGGAGCGTATTTCACTGCATTCTCTACAAGATTGCTGAGGATAATCTGCAACATCAGTTTATCACCTTCCATCCGCACATGTGGCAGAATGTCTGCATTTATGACATGTGTTCCGATACGATTGCGCAGTTCCCTGATATTGGCTTCCAGCAAGGCGGAGAAGTCGAGCGGTTCTTTAAACAGCTTGTAATTATGTGTTTCCAGCTGGGCTGCCAGCAGGATGTTGTTACAGAGCTGGTCCAGGCGATTGGTTTCCCGGATGGTATTATCAATCAGCTTGGCCTGCTTTTCCTCGTTCAGCTTGTGTCTGCGGATCGTTTCCAGATTCAGTTTGGCGGCAGCGATGGGCGATTTCAGCTCATGTGTTACGGCCATCATAAAATTCTGCTGCTGTCTGCTGAGCTTCATATATTTCCAAACAGCTCTATATACAAAGAGCGCGCCGAGCAGTATAATTCCTAAAAAAATAGATCCTTCCCCGATATATTTAAAAGAACGCATATGAGCGTCCTTGTCAATCCGCTGTACCTCGAGCTGGTGTTCAACCGGCTGTGCCAGGCTATCGATGCGCAGGGTAAGGTTTTGTCTTTCGAAGGCACTGATCTGCTCGCTTTGCCGGAACAGAAGCACGCCCCACCAGATAAGGGCGATAATCGTATATGCTAATACCAACAGATAAATGAAGGAAACAGATTTTCCTTCCTGCATTTTATTGAAAAACTTTCTCATCATGGCCGTTTGCCGGCTTTCTCTATCCGCAGACCTATATTCATCACATGGGGGAGCGGGTTTTGCCGCATGTTTTGCTCGAACGTAAATTTATAGGTGCCTGGTTTATTGAAGAGTGCTTTCTGCTGGATGAGAACCCGGTGTTCATAAATATCATCGATCCCATTTCCATGCCATTTGCCATTGATATCTGCCAGTGGCAGCTCTACCCTTTGTTCTTTAGAGATACTATCGTTTGGATACCGGGTACCTACCAACAGCCAGATGTTGCTGTAAGGATAAGCATCGGTATGCCTGACATTCACATAGATATCGTACAGGTTGGCAGTATCTTCCGGCAGGATATTTACTTCAAACGAGGGTTGGTAATCATAGGTCCAGTTATGACCCGGTATTTCCAGGTTTTTCTCGTAGACATCCATTTTTAACGGCTTGCAGGCCGCAGCCAGTAAGAGTAAGCCTGCTGTTACCTGAAATAGTCTTTTCATAAGGTATACGCCTTGCTATAAAACGTTTAATACTTGTTCTTTGGCTTTCTCCAGTTCATCCTTCATCAGCACTACCCATTGCTGGATACCGGCATCATTGGCTTTGGAACCGGTAGTATTGATTTCGCGGCCGATTTCCTGCAGTACGAAGCCCAGTTTTTTACCTTTGGCAACTTCTTCATCTTTCAGGATTTCGCGGAAATAGCGGAGATGGTTTTCCAGACGCGCCAGTTCTTCAGAGATATCCAGTTTTTCCAGATAGAAGATAAGTTCCTGCTCCAGCCTGTTGGCATCCACATTTTCCTTGCCTACATATTCGGCCAGCAGGGACTCCAGACGTTGACGTATACGGTCTTTGCGCAACGGGTCCAGTGCACGCACCTTTTCAGTATAACTTTCAATATTGGTGATACGCTGTAACAGATCAGCTTCCAGCATCTGGCCTTCATCCTGACGGTGCATGTCCAGATCGGTGAGCGCTTCCTTCAGGGTGTCTTCCACATCTTTCCATTCTTCTTCCGTCAGCTGCTCAGTAGCGGGACTCACCACTTCAGGAAGCTTCATCAGCACATTCAGCATATCGCCCTGTGGGAGCTCCAGCTGATTGGCCAGCATGGTAATAGACTGGTAGTAGTACTTCGCCAGGTCGGTATTGATAACCACCGGTTTGGTAGCACCATTCTGACGAATGTTGATGGTGGCATCCAGGGTCCCGCGTATCAGCACCTGTTGCATCAGCGAGCGGATGTCAAATTCGTAGGGTTTCAGCAATGGCGAGAATTTCAGGTTCACTTCAAACTGCTTTCCATTCAGCGATTTGATTTCAACCACTATACTTGTTTCGCCTCTGGTGCTTTCCGCCCTTCCGAAGCCAGTCATTGATTTCAGCATAATAGATATTTGTAGGCAACAAACCTAGTTAAAATTTGTGTATTTGGTATTGTTGACAAGTGGTTATTTGATGCTAAATACCAGATTTTTATCTGAAAACCAGCAATTAACTATCAAAATAATCAAAACCATTCACATCAGGACGATTTAAGCCGGAGTTTTTTATAGACGGTATCCCGGCTCAGCTGTTTCATATCACCGGGCTGCATCCCTTCTATGGTGATATCCTCCATCCTATAACGGACAAGCCTCAACGTAGGAAAACCAGCAGCGGCAGTCATTTTCCGGACCTGTCTGTTTTTACCTTCATGCAGCACCATCCGTACCCAGGGCGCTGGTATGCTCTTACGAAAGCGGATAGGAGGGTTGCGAGGTGGCAGAAACGGCTCTTCCTGGAAGATCTCGGCAAAACAGGGTTTTGTATGATAGGTTTTCCCATCTACAGTGATATCCACCCCTTCCTGCAACTGACGGACAGCCACATTGGTAATAGCTCCATCTACCTGCACCCAATATTCTCTTTCATGTGCATGACTGGGAAGCAGTAGCTTGTTATTCAACGACTTGTCATTGGTGAGCAATAACAAACCTTCACTATCATAATCCAAACGGCCTACTGGATACACGTCCCGTGGTACTTTAAAGTAATCCGCCAGGCAGGCCTTGTTTCCTTCCGGTGTAAACCTTGTCAGAACTTCATATGGCTTATAAATAACATAATAAATTAACGACACGACAGCATTTACTTTGGTTAAGGAGCTGTAAATTAGTAATTTTGCAGATTGATATGGGTAGTACAATTCAAAATCCTACGTGTCAAAACTGTAAGGATCGTTTTTCGTCCGTTTTCTGCAAGGCAGATCAGTGCAATCTCGAACAGATTGACGCGGCCAAAGTATGCTCTGTATACAAGAAAGGTCAGGTGATCTTTCATGAAGGCGCTTACCCTTTTGGCGTATACTGCATCAACGACGGAAAAATAAAGCTGTCCCACAGTGGCGACGATGGCCGCGAACAGATTATTCGCCTGGTTAAAGCCGGCGACATCATGGGCTATAAAGCGTTGCTCAGCAGCGAACGTTATACTGCCACCGCTACTGCCCTGGAAGATTCTTCCATCTGCTTCATCCCGAAAGACCTCTTTATGAGCATCCTCCAGAAAGATGCCTCCCTGTCTTTCGAAATGATGCGCATTCTCTCCAGCGAGCTGCGCAAAGCAGAACTCAAAATCACCCATCTCGCCCAGAAACCTGTTAGAGAACGTCTCGCTGAAACAATCCTCTTTATCAAAGAAACCTACGGCCTGGAAGAAGATGGCGCCACCCTCAACGTACGCCTCTCCCGCGAAGAAATCGCCAACCTCGTAGGCACCGCCACCGAATCTGCCATCCGCCTGCTTTCTGAATTCAAGAAAGACGGCATGATAGAACTCGACGGCAAAAAAATACGCCTCCTCGATATCCCGCAGATCATTAAAACAGCCAATCTGCAGGACTAGTCAGCCTTTCGCATAGGGCTGATAAATATCATATTCTGCCTTGACACATATCATTCCATCAGCGTGGAGGTACTGGTACTTTTGCAATATCAAAAATACCATCCATCCATGCATCCATATGCTATCATCAACTTTCATGAACTCACACCCGCAGCACTCTGCGATGTGATCACCAGTAAGTTCCATCAACCCATAGAACATACTGCGGAAGAAATAATGGCCTGGTTTAACCTGGAAAGGCAGGACGACCCATCCGCCCCCGCCACAGCAGATCTGCAACAACTGCTCTTTGCTAAAATGCAGACCGAATTTACCCAGCTGTTGCGAAAAGAAACGTCCATCATCTTCCCCGTCATTCGCAACGCCGCCATCCACAACAAAGGACAGAAGAGCCTGCAACCGGCCGTCTATGACAGCATACAACAATCCTTTCAGAAGATCATACTACTGCTCCAGAAACTCCGCCAGGTAACCGGCAACTACCTCCTGCAGGGACACTGGAGTGCTGCCTATAAAATATGTATCAGCGATATGTATTCCCTCGAACAACTCCTGCAACAATGGATATACGTAGAGCAGAATATTCTGTACCCGGCCGTATTACCGGCCAACACGATCGTTATCCGGCAGGAAGAAATTATTAACACTGTAAGCATCGACTAATGGCTACCACTTCTGATACTAACGTACAAGTTGCCTGCTATCACTGCGGGGAAGATTGCAACACCAGGAACATCACCCTGGAAGAAAAAGTTTTTTGCTGCGAAGGATGTAAACTGGTATTTGAAATACTCCACCAGTATGATCTCTGCCAGTATTATGATCTGAATGAGAATCCCGGTGTAAGTCAACGCATTACGGTTAGAAAGGATAAGTTCGCCTTCCTCGATGATGAGAAAATACAACAGCAGCTCATACAGTTCAGGGATGACACCCAGACACATGTCAGCTTCTATATTCCGCATATTCACTGCAGCTCTTGCCTGTGGCTGCTCGAAAACCTCCATAAACTGGATAAGGGCGTACAACGTGTAACCGTCAACTTTAGTAAGAAGGAAGCACTGATTATTTTTTCAGAAACACAGACCTCACTGCGGCATGTGGCTGAAGTACTTACCGCCATTGGATATGAGCCCTACATCAGCCTGCAGGACCTTCAGCATAAAAAGCCAGGTGTAAAACGCAGCCTTATTTACCAGCTGGGTGTTGCCGGATTCTGTTTTGGTAACATTATGCTGCTCAGTTTTCCTGAATATTTCACCAGCAGCGGACATACTGATGAAAGTATGAACCGGATGTTCCGTTATATGAACCTGGTACTGGCCCTGCCTGTGTTTTTCTATAGCGCGCAGGTATTTTTTAAATCAGCCTGGAGTGGGCTCAAACACGGCTTCCTCAATATCGATGTGCCCATTGTGCTAGCTATTGTAGTCACTTTCATCCGCAGTATCGTAGATGTAACACAAGGGCAGGCTGGCTACTTCGATTCCATGTCCGGTATTGTATTTTTTATGCTGATCGGCCGTATCCTTCAGGATAAAACATACCAGGGCCTTTCCTTCGACCGTGATTATACCGCTTATTTTCCTATAGCCGTCAGCGTTATAAAGGAAGAAAAGGAGATACCGACTACACTACCTGATATCAAAACAGGTGATACCTTATTGATACACAACAACGAACTGGTGCCTGCAGACGGTATTATTGTCCGCGGGAAAGCACTGATAGACTACAGTTTTGTTACCGGAGAAGCCACTCCTGTCAATAAATCAGTAGGAGAGATCTTATATGCCGGTGGCCGTCAGCTCGAAGGGAATATTGAGATATTGACTATCAAGGAAGTAGCACAAAGTTATCTTACCAGCCTCTGGAATCGTGATGAGCTGAAAAACAAGGAAGAAAAACATGTCTCCTTCGTGCATCTGCTGGGGCGTAACTTCACCTGGGTAGTGTTGGTAATCGCCGCCATCAGCGCCGGTTACTGGGCTATGCATGATCCTTCCCGGATATGGCCAGCCGTAACAGCTATCCTGATCATTGCCTGTCCTTGTGCATTACTGCTGGCATCTTCCTTTACCAACGGGCATATCCTGCGTATCCTGAGCCGACACCAGCTGTACCTGCGTAATGCTCAGGCCATCGAAAATCTCGCCAACACCACGCATATTGTTTTCGATAAAACCGGCACGCTCACCGGCAAAACCGGCAGCGAGGTAATGTACTTTGGCAACACGCTCACACCTTTTCAGGAAAGCATGATTGCCAGCCTGGCACTGCAATCCACACACCCTCTCAGCAAGGCTATTGCCGGCTATTGCAATATCGGCACAGCCATGCCCGTAGTTGATTTTATAGATTATGCCGGGAAAGGAGTATGTGGCTGGGTACAGGGCAACTTTATCCGCCTTGGTAATGCGGAATTTACAGGTGCACACCGGAAAGAAGAGGTAGATGGCAGTATCGTGTATTTGTCTATCAACGAAAAACTGACCGGCCTCTTTACCATCCGCAATAATTACCGCAGCGGTATACGGCCATTATTAAAACAGTTGCAACAGTATTATCCTATGTCTGTTCTTTCCGGAGACAATGACCAGGAAGCTGTGAACCTCCGTAAACTCATGGGTCCCAATACCACTTTATTGTTTGAACAGAAGCCTGCTGACAAACTCGCTTATATCATCTCCCTGCAAAATCAGGGTAAAAAAGTAATGATGATAGGAGATGGGTTGAATGATGCAGGAGCGCTTAAACAGAGTGATATCGGTATTTCCCTTACAGAAGACAGTAACAACTTTACACCGGCCAGCGATGGTATTCTTGAAGCAAAACAGCTGCCGGTACTGTTGTCATTCATAAAACTGTGCAAGGCCAACAAACGTATTATCCTGGCCAGTTTCATTCTTTCACTGGTATATAATATAACAGGGTTATTTTTTGCGGTGCAGGGTATTTTATCTCCGTTGGTAGCAGCGATTCTGATGCCTGCGAGTTCTATCAGCATTGTGCTGATGACCTTTCTGCTCAGCGAATGGCAGGGTAAAAAGCTTGCCAGTAGCGCATTGAGCCAAATGTCTGATAAAAATCATATTTCTGATTGAGTAATATCATTGCAGTCGCCGCCCGGTGCTGCTAACTTTGCTATCAATACAAACACACACAGTGAAATCTTAAAAGCGCCAGTATTAAAGCCCGATTGAAATGGATGTACGGGCAGCCTGAAAGCAAGGCTGCTCGTGCATAACGGGCTCTCCTTGTCTGTCGGTTTTAACACACCTACATCACGATTTATATGCTGATGAAAACCATGAACGTAATACAGGAAGAAGGTACCGATAAGGTAAAAAGCCGGGAAGTGCTGAAAACAAAACGGTTTGAAGCCACGCTGATCATCATGCAGCAGGGCCAGCAGATACCACCGCATACTTCGCCTGTCGACGCCATGGTGCTGGTACTCGAAGGAAAAATAGCCTTCATGCTGAACGAAGAAGTTACAGTGCTGGAAACCGGTGATGTGCTCACCTTCCAGGCTAAAGAAATACATGCCTTACAAGCCCTGGAAACAGCCAGGTTCTTACTGGTAAAATAATAATATTATGAGCGTAATTATTCTTTTGCTGGGCGCCAGCCTTACCGTAGCAGCAGGCTTTCTGGCCGCCTTCATCTGGTCTGTCAGGAACGGGCAATTTGAAGATGATTTCTCTCCTGCACATCGTATTCTCTTTGAAGATAAAAAAGATGATAACGACCACGAATAAACGAAAAAACACCATCAATTAAGCAACAATAAACAGCACTATGTCTCTCGAAAAATTTTATTACGACAACCGCACGGTAAAATGGTTTGCCTACGCTTGTATGTTCTGGGGATTGATAGGAATGCTTGCAGGTTTGTGGGCAGCCCTGTCACTGGTATTCCCGGACCTCAACATGGGATTTGCCCCTATTACCTTCGGGCGCCTCAGACCCGTTCACACCAACGCCGTGATCTTCGCCTTTGTAGGCAACGGTATTTTTATGGGTGTTTACTACTCGCTGCAACGCCTGTGTAAAGCCCGTATGTTCAGCGACCTGCTGAGTAAAATCCATTTCTGGGGATGGCAGTCTATCATTGCAGGCGGTGCGCTCACCCTTTTCCTGGGATACACTACCGGTAAGGAATACGCCGAACTGGAATGGCCTTTCGACATCGCCATCACTTTGGTATGGGTAGTATTTGGCGCCAACATGCTCGGTACCATCCTGCGTCGTCGTGAAGCACACCTGTATGTAGCAATCTGGTTTTATATCGGCACCTGGGTGGCGATTGCTATGTTACACATTATCAACTCCTTCGAGTATCCTTTATCACTGTTTAAAAGTTACAGCTGGTATGCAGGGGTACAGGATGCGCTGGTACAATGGTGGTACGGCCATAATGCGGTAGCATTCTTCCTCACCACTCCATACCTCGGCCTGATGTATTACTTTGTACCGAAAGCCGCCAACAGACCTGTATACTCTTATCGCTGGTCTATCATCCACTTCTGGTCACTTATCTTTATCTATATATGGGCAGGCCCTCACCACCTGCTGTACACCGCCCTGCCTGAATGGGCACAATCACTGGGTACTGTATTCAGCCTTATGCTGATTGCACCTTCCTGGGGTGGTATGCTCAACGGTTTACTTACCCTCCGTGGCGCCTGGGATAGAGTAAGGGAAGACGCTATCCTCAAATTCTTTGTAGTAGCGCTCACCTGTTATGGTATGGCCACTTTCGAAGGCCCTATGCTCTCTCTCAAAAACGTAAACGCCATCAGCCACTATACCGACTGGACCATTGCCCACGTACACGTTGGCGCACTGGGATGGAACGGATTCCTGACCTTCGGTATTCTCTACTGGCTGATACCACGCATGTTCTCTACACAACTGTACTCCAGGAAATGGGCCAATACTCACTTCTGGATCGGTACGCTGGGTATCATCTTCTATGTAATTCCTCTGTACTGGGCAGCTTTTACACAGAGCATGATGTGGAAACAATTTACTGAAGAAGGACAGCTGAAATATCAGTTCCTCGAAACAGTAACCACCATCGTTCCTATGTACGCATTACGCGCCTTCGGTGGAGCCCTGTATGTGAGCGGCCTGGGACTGATGATCGTGAATCTCTGGAAGACTATCCGTGGTGGTTCCTTTGTGGCCAACGAAGCAGCAGAAGCCGCTCCACTGCCTAAAGTAATTCAAACACATGGTAAAGCTCACTGGCACAACTGGATTGAGCGTCGTCCGATACAACTGGTAGTATTCAGTCTGTTAGTAGTAGCTGTAGGTGGTGCCCTGGAAATGATGCCTACCTTCCTGGTACGCAGCAACATTCCTACCATCAGCAGTGTGAAACCTTATACACCACTGGAGCTGCATGGCCGCGACATATATCTGCGTGAAGGTTGTTATACCTGTCACTCTCAGATGATCCGTCCTTTCCGTGATGAAGTAGCCCGTTATGGCGAATACTCCAAAGCCGGCGAGTTTGTTTACGATCACCCGTTCCAGTGGGGCTCCAAACGTACTGGTCCGGACCTGGCCAGAATAGGCGGTAAATATCCCGACAGCTGGCACTATAACCACATGCTGGACCCTACATCCATGTCTCCGGGATCTATTATGCCTCCATACCCATGGCTGTTTGAGGACCACATCGACAAAAGCAAAACACCAGCTATGATCAATGTAATGCGCAAACTGGGGGTACCTTATCCTGATGGTTATGAAAAACAGGCCATCGCCGATCTGGACAAACAAGCCAACAGTATCGCTGCATCACTGCAAAAAGACAAGCTGCCTATCAAAGCTGATCGTGAGATTGTAGCGCTGATCGCTTACCTGCAACGCATGGGTAAAGACATCAAAATGGCTCCGGCTGCAGCACCCGCTAACACCAATGCGGAAGCCACCACCAAAAATGATTTTTAGTCAACATAAAAAACAGGATCATGAAGTTCATTAATTATCTGGAATCAATTGCAGGCATCAGCATTTATCCGATGGCCTCCCTGCTGATCTTCTCCATATTCTTTGTTTTTGCCGCCTTCTGGGCTTTCAGAGCAGACCGCAACATGGTAGACCAGATCAGCCGCATCCCCTTAGATAATGATGATACCCAAAGCCTATAAAATACTTGGTATGAACAGGAAGCTATTATATGTAATCAGCGGCGGTTTGTTTTGCAGCCTGCCCGCAATGGCCAACGGTCCCAAGCCACCTTCCGAACTGGCAGATCCGGTAGCCCTCGTGCTGCTGAGCGTTATCATCGGTCTGGTGCTGGTGATCGCCATCCTCGGCAACGCAGTAGTGGGTGCTATGGACCTCTACCGCGAAAGAATGAAAAAGGAAGCCGCTAAACTACCGGTCATCATCGCCCTGTTAGCACTCTCTATGGCAGCCAGTCTGCCAGCCAGCGCCACCAGCGCTGCACCGGAAGCAGCTGCGGCGGCGGCCTACTATACGCCCTTATCCAAACAGTCCCTATACCTACTCGTTTCCATTGTTGTGGTGGAAATAGGTGTGATCATCTCTTTGCTTTATGTGCTGCGTTTTCTCGCCGGCATCAAAAGCAAACGTAAGTCAGCCAAGGCTGCTGATCCCGCCAAGCCCCGCATTTCCTGGATCGAAAAAATCAACAAAACCAGGACACTGGATGCTACTTCCGAAACAGAAGAAGACATGGGTCACGACTTCGATGGTATCCATGAGCTGAATAACCCCACCCCTCCTTGGTGGAACTGGGGTTTTATATTCAGCATCTGTTTCGGCGTAGTATACTTCTGGCGCACAGAGATCTCTCATTCCGCTCCTAACCAGATACAGGAACTGGCCATGGCCGAAGAGAAAGCAGCCGTCGCTAAAGCAGAGTACCTGAAAAATGCAGCTAACAACATTGATGAGAACAACGTAAAAATGCTGGATGGCGCCGATGACCTGGCAGCAGGACAGAAAATATTCGTTGCCAGTTGTGCACCTTGTCATGGTCCTCAAGGTCAGGGCGTAGTAGGTCCCAACCTCACCGACGACTACTGGCTGCATGGTGGTAAAATCAACGAAGTATTTAAAACCATCAAATACGGGGTAGCAGACAAAGGCATGAAAGCATGGCAGGAAGACTTCTCCCCAAAACAACTGGCTCAGCTGGCAAGCTTTGTCAAATCCATCCATGGTAGTAACCCTGCCAATCCAAAAGATCCGCAAGGAGTAAAAGAATAAAGTCATGGCCGATAGCAATACGTTCAGAGATAGTATAGCCACAGTTGATAAACAAGGAAAACGTAACTGGATATTTGCCCAGCAGCCGAAAGGCCGCTGGTACAATATCCGGAGCGTTCTCAGTATCTTTTATTTTAGTGTTTTTTTTAGCCTGCCGTTTATTTCCATAAATGGCAGGCCTTTATTCCTGCTCAATGTAGTGGAAGGCAAGTTTATCCTGTTCGGAGCTATCTTCTGGCCTCAGGACTTCTTCATCTTCGGGCTTGCCATGCTGGCCTTCATTCTGTTTGTAGTGTTATTTACCATGGCGTTTGGCCGCCTTTTCTGCGGATGGATGTGCCCGCAGACGATTTTTATGGAGATGCTCTTCCGCCGTATTGAATACTGGATCGAAGGAGATGCCGCCGCACAAAAGCTGCTGGCCAAACAACCATGGACCGCCAATAAAATTATCCGTAAAACAAGTAAGCATCTTGTTTTCTACGCACTTTCCTTCCTGATTGCCAACATATTCCTCGCTTATATCATCAGCGCAAAATCCCTGGGCAAAATCATTGCTTCTCCCTTATCTGAACATACCGGCGGATTTATCGCCATCCTGATATTTTCAGGTGTTTTCTACGGCGTGTTTGCCTTTATGCGCGAACAGATATGCACCATTGTATGCCCTTATGGCCGTTTACAAGGGGTATTACTCGATAAAAACTCCATACTGGTAGCCTACGATTATAAAAGGGGAGAACCCCGCGGTAAATACCGTAAAGACGATTCCAGAGCTATCGGTGACTGCATCGACTGTGCTCAATGTGTGAAAGTATGTCCTACCGGTATCGATATCCGTAACGGTACCCAGCTGGAATGTGTCAACTGTACCGCTTGCATCGATGCCTGCGATCACATGATGGACAAAACCGGTCGCCCCCGCGGATTGATCCGCTATGCTTCCGAAAACGGTATTGCACAAAATGCGCCGATACGTTTTACACCTCGTCTGCGCATCTATACCGGTATCCTTATCCTCTTACTGGGCTCCATCATATTTATGCTGACCAGCCGCAAGCCGGTAAGTGGCACTATCATCCGCACCACCGGTATGTTGTACCAGGAGAGAGGACAAGATAGTATCTCTAACCTCTACCGTATTAAACTGATCAATAAAACCACCCAAGAGATACCACTGGTCCTAAAACTGGAAGAAGAACCCGGACATGTGGAAGTAATAGGTAAAAGTCATATCACCGTTAAGGCTGAAGGACAGGGTGAAGGCACCTTTTTTATCGTAGTACCAAAGACTGCGCTGCACAACAGGAAATCAACCCTTTACATCGGCCTCTATGAAGGAGATAAAAGGATTGCCGTTATGCGCACCACTTTCCTTGGGCCGATACAATAAACATTATATCATAAAACATCATTACTATGAACTGGGGACATAAAATCATTATCGTGTTTGTTGTTTTTGCTGCCGGTATTATCACACTGGTTACCAAAAGCATGCGCACCAAAATAGACATGGTCACCAAAGACTACTATGCGGAAGAGCTGAAATATCAGCAGGTGATAGACGGGAAAGTGAATGCCCGCGACCTGTCTGCACCCATCAGCATTTCCCAGCAGTCTGAAGGGATTACTGTTACCTTTCCACAGGAACTGCATGGCAGTAATCTCTCCGGCAAAATAAAGTTTTACAGACCATCAGATGCAGCCATGGATGTGGAGATGCCATTGATACTGAATAATGATGGCAGACAGATGATTAACCGTCAACTGTTTAGCAAAGGTAATTATCTCGTGAAAGTGCAATGGGAAAATCAGGGCAAACCGTTTTACCAGGAAGCATCCTTTCATGTTAACTAATTGATTACAAATACTACCGACCATGATTGGCGCACTTATTCTTGGCTTTGTTGGCAGTTTTCATTGCATCGGCATGTGTGGTCCGATTGCATTGACATTGCCGGTTCAACATCTGGAAGGGTATAAAAAAATGGCAGGTATCCTGCTGTACAACGCCGGCCGTATCACCACCTATGCCCTGCTGGGAATGATCTTTGGCTGGGTGGGCCGGCAGCTGTACCTCGGTGGCCTTCAGCAGTGGCTGTCTATAGGTATTGGTGTTATCCTGCTGTTCGCAGTACTGTTAAAATACACCGGAGCATCCGGAACAAAAAGCGGTCATCTGCCTGGCATCTATCTCACAAAAATCAAATCTGCACTAGGTGCATTATTACGTCAGCAAAAGTTCAGCACCCTTTATGGCATAGGCGTATTGAACGGGTTGTTACCCTGCGGTCTGGTATACCTCGCTATTGCAGGAGCTGTGGCTACAGGTGAAGTATGGAAAGGCAGTCTCTTTATGGCAGCTTTCGGCGCAGGCACGCTTCCGGCAATGACTACAGTAGCCTGGTTCAGTCACCTGGTGAGCATCGGTATACGCAACAGGATCCGTTCCCTCATACCGGTAGTAGTAGGCGTGATGGGTATTCTGCTGATCCTGCGCGGGCTTAATCTGGGCATCCCTTATATCAGTCCGGTCATGTCTTCCCACAGTGAAAAAGTTGTTGAACGTTGCTGTCATAAACCATAATCATCATGAATCTCATTCGTAAATATAATACTGCCGCACCACGATATACCAGTTACCCAACAGTACCTTACTGGGATGAAAGCACCTTCAGTCTGCAGGAATGGAAAACGCTGCTGAAAAAATCTTTCCAGGCTACCAACGACAAAGATGGGATCAGTATATACATACATCTCCCGTTCTGTGAAAAGCTGTGTACTTACTGTGGTTGTAATAAACATATCACCATCAACCATGGCGTGGAAGTACCTTATATACAGGCGCTGTTAAAAGAGTGGCAACTGTATGTGGCCGCTTTCGAAGGTACCCCCAGAATCAGGGAGATACATTTGGGTGGTGGTACCCCCACTTTTTTCAGTGCAGCCAATCTGACGATGTTGCTGGAAGGCATCTATCGTGATGCTATATTACTACCGGATGCATCTCTTGGCTTCGAAGGACATCCAAACAACACTACTCCTGAACATCTGCAGACATTATTCAATCTTGGTTTCCGGCGTGTTAGTTTAGGTATACAAGATTTCGATATCAGGGTACAGGAAATTATCAACCGGGTGCAACCTTTTGAGACGGTGGCAACAGTAGTGGAACATGCAAGAAGGATTGGCTTTACTGCTATTAATTTTGATCTGATCTACGGGCTGCCATTACAAACGACCTGTGGTATGCAGGACACTGTTGATAAGGTGATGCAGCTGCGCCCGGACAGAATATCCTTTTATAGTTATGCGCATGTTCCCTGGATAAAGGGAGTAGGTCAGCGCCGTTATTCCGAAGCAGATCTTCCTAAAGATGAAGAGAAAAGACGGCTTTACGAACTGGGCAAATTACTGTTTGCCAAAAGCGGATATGCGGAGATCGGCATGGACCATTTTGCATTGCCTGACGATGAGTTGTTTATCGCAGCAGAGAAGGGTGAACTGCATCGTAATTTCATGGGTTATACGGTAACTCATACCGCTTTGCTGGTAGGGCTGGGAGCGTCTTCCATAGGAGATAACGGCTATGCCTATGTACAAAATGAAAAGCAGGTATCAGCCTATCAGGAGCTTGTAAGTAAGGGTGAGTTTCCGATCGTTCGCGGGCATATCCTCAACGAAGAAGATCAGCTGCTTAAAGGACATATCCGCGACCTGATGTGCACCTTTGAAACAAGCTGGCGTAAGGCAGACACACAATGCGATGCAGTGATAGAGGGACTGCAAAGATTACAGGAACTGGAAAGAGATGGTCTTGTGGAAGTAATGCCTGAAAAGGTAGTTGTAACAGCCAATGGCAGGCCTTTCATCCGTAATATCTGTATGGCTTTTGATGCCCGGCTGTGGCGCAAATTGCCGCAAAGTCAGTTATTTAGCCAGGCTATTTAAATCAGTAAAAGAAAGCCGGCAAAAAAATGCATAAAAACATCCCGAAAAAAAACGGGAAATAAAATACTCCGAAGGGAGCAAAGAGGGGCAAAGAAGATAAAACGGGATAAAACAGAGAGACCGACACTTTGCGTACTTTGTTCCCTTTCTCCTTTTATAAGACCTTGGGAAAAACCAATACAAGGAAATAACTGCAGGCTGAAATGCTGTATGGCAAAGGGTTTCAGAGGCAATAAAAAAAGTCTGACCGTTAGAACAATCAGACTTTCTTATTATGTGAATGGGTTAGTAAGTACAGGGAAACAAGATTCCCTACACAATATTAAAAAGAATTTCATGACAAAAGAAAAAATTTACAAAAAATTTTATTCACACTACTAAAATAATTGTGGATAACAGCAGTCTGAAACTTGCCAATTATCGATTGTTACCCCCTTCATATTTTGCTTGTTACGTTCATCGATTTACTACCTTTGTTGCACTTTAACATTATTCAACAACACAGAAAATATGAAGTTTGAAGCACCCGTTGCAGTAACGGAAATCGCGGCATACATAGGCGCAGAGCTGGTTGGCAACAGCCAGCTGATGGCTACAGGCCTCAATGAAATACATAAGGTAACACCAGGGGATATATCCTTTGTAGACTTCGAAAAATATTATACTGCCAGCCTCCAGTCTGCGGCAACCATCATCATCATCAACAAGAAAGTGGAATGTCCTGAAGGCAAGGCGCTGTTAATACTGGAAGATCCTTTCAGTGCATACGTAAAACTGGTGAACCGCTTCCGTCCATTTGAACCTGCTACCAAAGCAATCAGCGACACTGCGGTGATAGGAGAGGGTACACACATTCAACCTAACGTATTCATTGGCAATCATGTGCGCATTGGACGCAACTGTCTGATCCACCCTAACGTAACCATTTATGATCATGCTATCATTGGAGACAATGTGATTATTCATGCAGGTACCGTACTGGGAGCAGATGCTTTTTACTTCAAGAAAAGAGCCGAGCGGGAAGTGATGTACGACAAGCTCGTAAGCTGTGGCCGGGTTATCATCGAAGATGATGTGGAGATAGGTGCCGGCTGCACTATCGACAAAGGAGTAAGTGGAGATACCATCATCGGCCGTGGTACTAAACTGGACAACATGATCCACATCGGTCATGGTACCGTGATAGGCAGGAACTGCCTCATTGCGGCCCAGGTTGGTATCGCCGGTAAAGCCAAAATCGAAGATAACGTTATACTCTGGGGACAGGTTGGTGTCAACAAAGATCTCACGATCGGCAAAGGCGCCGTTGTGCTCGCACAAAGTGGTGTACCCAGCAGCCTCGAAGGAGGAAAAGTGTATTTCGGTTACCCAGCAGAAGTAGCCAGCGACAAAAGAAGAGAACTGGGCTGGGTAAAACGTATTCCGGAAATCTGGGACAAAGTAAAATCCCTTTAATTCAATTACGAATTACGAATGAAGGATTGCGAGAAAGATACCGCTTCCCCTTCATTCGTAATTCGTAGTTTGTAATTCGTTATTCAAAAATATGCCATCATGAAGAAGCTTCTCTTCCCGCTGTTGTTCCTGTTATCCTGCACCACCACCAAACCTACCCAGACTACCTCAGCAGACAACCTGTACAGCCATGATCAGGAATGCCCTGTAAAAGTGAAGGACAGCTGGATGTCTGCCAAAACCATCACCTTCGGACTTTACAATACATCCTCCCGCAAAAACGGTGTGACCGATGCAATGGGCAGCTTTATCAAAGACCCTAAAAACCCCTTTAGCTTCTATATCTCCGGTAATGAAGAAAAGATCCTGGTACAAACGATGAACACCTCCCGGATTGCATTCTCCAATCGCGATTTACCGGCTGTTTTAAGCAGTTTGGATGGCAGTGCGCCCATCTATTACGCGCTGATAAACGGCACCAAAAATGAGCCGTTGAAACGCTGGGAATTGATTTTAAAATCTCCTACCTACCTGGAGCTGAACAGTAACAAACAAGCCGGTATACTCCGCTGTGCAGACACTGACATCCGGGTAACGGCACATAACCGTTTCGGAAAGGTTAATTCCTACGAGAACGTATGCTATGAGTTCCAGTATCGCGGTCAGCCGGTAGCAGCCGTTATATCCGGCGACAAGCCCAGGATATGGATAAGCAAAGACACCCCGACTGAGACAGCCAAAACAGTGGCCGCCGCTATTGCTGCATTGTTATTGAAGTAATCATCAGTTCCGGGAGGCCAGGAAAGCCGCGGATATTTCCCGGATCGTTTCTTCCAGAGGACGGAAGACAAATTCCGGCAGCGTATTGTGGATTTTACTGCTGTCGTAATATACTTTCAGCTGGGCTGTACGTGCTGTTTCTTTTGTTACCAGCGGATGTTTGCCGGTAAAGAGCCCTTTAATTTTTTCCAGTCGCCATACCATTTCAGCCATCCAGGGTTTTACGGCTATATGAGGTGGTTTTTTGCCCAGTGCATCGGCCATAGTGGTAAACAGCTGGCGGTAGCTCCAGTTGTCAGCTGAAAGGATAAACCGTTCTCCGCTGACACTGCTGTCCATCAGCATAATCATCGCTTTTACCACGTCCTTAACATCTACAAAACCGTTCACACCATCGGTATAGAAAGGGAATTCCTTCCAGGCATTTTTGAGTAATGTACCGGAACCTTCATCCCAGAAACCAGCGCCCAGGATAATAGAAGGGTTTACAATCACTGCATCCAGCCCCTCAGCGATACCTCTCCATACTTCCATCTCTCCCTGAAACTTGCTGATACTGTAACGGGAGTTGTTACGAGACTCTTCCCATTCGCAGTCTTCCGTGATGGCTGCCTGCTCCTTTGCTCTGCCGATGGCAGCTACAGAGCTTACATACAGCAGCTTTTCCACCCCGGCGTCCAGCGCCATGTTCACTACATTGGCCGTACCTTCCACATTAATCTTCATCAGATTGGCCACATCGCCCGGTTGAAAAGAAACGACTGCTGCACAGTGATATACCTGGGTAACGCCTTGCATAGCGTCTTCCAGTGCACATACGTCCAGGATATCACATTGTACCCATTCTATTTTTCCGGAGAGGTCCTGCAACCGGGGAGAAGGTGCTTTGCGGTACAAGGCCCTTACAGGTTTCCCTTCGGCGACCAATGCCCTTATCAAATAACTGCCTAAAAATCCTGTTCCGCCGGTTACTAAAATCATGAAAGACTTATTCGTTTACTTATGGAGGCTCAAAATTAACTAATGATTTCCGTGATTTGAGCTATTCTACGGATTTTATAACTGTTAAAACTTTTTGCGGGACTGTTATTGCTCATATCTGTAAAAGCCCAGTCCTGTTTTACGGCCCAGTTTTCCGTCTTTCACACGTTGTTCCTGCAACACGTTTGGTTTGAAGCGTGGCGCCTGTTTAAAGGCATCATACAGCGACTGTGTTACAGCCAGGTTGATGTCATTGCCGATGAGGTCCATCAGGGCAAAAGGTCCCATCCTGAAGCCTGCATTCTCCAGCAGTTGATCAATTGTACTGAAATCTGCCACCTTCTGTTCTGCCAACAGCATCGCTTCGAGGTAATAATGCCGGGCCACACGGTTTACGATAAATCCCGGAGAATCCTTTACCCTTACCGGCACCTTCCCCATGGTCTGAGCCAGCTCATAAATAGTGTTGGCTGTTTCCGGTGATGTCTGGGTACCGCTCACTACTTCCACGAGCTTCATCAGGTGGGCAGGGTTGAAGAAGTGCATACCTGCTACTCTTTCCGGATGAGGGATAGTGGCCGCCAGCTCGGAAACAGACAGGGAAGAGGTATTGGAGGCGAAAATGGTGTCTTGTTTGTTGATAGCTGCCAGCTGGGTGAAGAGGTCTGTTTTAGACTCCAGTTGCTCTATAATGGCTTCTATGATAACATCTGCCATACACAGGGAGATATCACTGGAGAAAGTAATCCTTTCAAGTATCTGTTCCTGTTCTGCAGCAGCAAGCCGGCCTTTCTCCACTGCAGTAGCCAGACTTTTGGTAATCTGCGCCCGGGCCTTGTCCAGCCCCGGCTGCCGGATATCAAACAGGATCGTCTTAAAACCGCTGGAAGCTGCTACCTGGGCTATGCCGGCACCCATGGTACCAGCGCCGCATACAGCAATAGAGTGTATCATCAGAAGAAGATTTTGGGATCTTAGGACCTCGGGATTTTGTTACCTAAAAAGACAGCGAAGAACATATTTATTTTCAATGTCTTCGCTGTCTTTTTAAATAGTAGGATCGTAAATCCTAAAATTCATAAATATTTATACCGTCCCTTCAAATTGCTCAAGGAAGCGGGTATCATTTTCAGAAAACAGGCGCAAGTCCTTGATCTGGTATTTCAGCATGGTAATACGTTCTATACCCATACCGAAAGCAAAGCCAGTATATTTTTCAGGATCAATGCCACAGTTGGCCAGCACTTTCGGATGTACCATACCGCAACCCAGGATCTCTACCCAGCCGGTATGTTTACATACGGAACAACCAGTACCGCCGCAGATAAAGCAGGAGATGTCCATCTCTGCACTGGGCTCTGTAAAAGGAAAATAAGATGGACGGAAACGGATGCCGGTGTTTTCACCGAACAACTCTTTTACGAAGTGATAAAGGGTTTGTTTGAGATCGGCGAAAGAAACATTTTCATCGATGTACAGACCTTCTACCTGGTGGAAGAAGCAGTGTGCACGGGCGGAAATAGTTTCATTGCGATATACTCTTCCCGGGCTGATGATACGGATTGGCAGTTTGCCTTGCTCCATCACCCTTACCTGGGCGGAAGAAGTTTGCGTACGCAGCAGCCAGTCAGGATTTTTGCTGATAAAGAAAGTATCCTGCATATCCCTCGCAGGATGGTTTTCCGGCAGGTTTAATGCAGTAAAGTTATGCCAGTCATCTTCAATTTCCGGTCCTTCAGCAATGGTAAAGCCCAGCCGCTCGAAAATGCGGATGATCTTGTTGCGCACCACACTGATAGGATGACGGGTACCCAGCCGGTGAGGGGCTTCGGGCATGGTATAGTCAATTTCCTGATGATTGGCGCCGGCAGCTTCTTTCAGCCCTTCAAACTCTTCATAGCGGGCTTCTGCCAGTTGCTTAAATTCATTCAGGATCTGTCCAAACTCTTTCTTGCGGTCGTTGGGCACCTGTTTCATTTCTCCGAAAAGGGCCTTCACAATACCTTTGGTTCCCAGAAACTTAATCCGGTACTGCTCCAGATCGGCCGCATTGGCAGGCGTAAAAGCCGCTATTTCCTGTTTATAGGCTGCTATTTGCTGTACTAACTGTTCCATAAAGAACAAAGATAAGTGATAATGCTAAAATATCAGCTTATAACCAACCCCACGGATATTAACGATCTGGACCCGGGTATCTTCCTTCAGATAACGCCTCAATTTAGTGATAAATACATCCATACTACGGGCATTAAAAAAGTTATCATCTCCCCACAGGTCCATCAGCACAGTTTTACGCTCCATCACTTCATTTTTATTGTCGTAAAGCCTGCGCAATATCTCCGCCTCCCGATGAGAGAGAAACTCCGTAGTGTTATTACGGCTAAGGGTTTGTTTGGCATAGTTGAAAATATATTGCCCGATCATCACTGAACCCTCTTCCATCTCCCTCACTGCCGGATGATCGCTGAAACGCTTCAGCAACGCCTTAATACGAACAATCAGCTCATCCATACTGAAAGGCTTCTTCAGGTAATCATTACCTCCCAGCTCAAAACCTTTTACCACGTCCGCCGTCTGTGACTTGGCCGTCAGAAAGATAATAGGCGTGAATTTATCCTGCTTGCGGATCTCCGCCGTTACAGAAAAACCATCCATATTCGGCATCATGATGTCCAGCACCACCACATCAGGACGTTCCTGCTGGTACAAACGTAACCCTTCCCGGCCATCCGATGCATACAGCATCTCAAAGCCACGCGTCTCCAGACTGTCTTTAACAATCTGCCCCAGTTGCCACTCGTCTTCTATCAATAATACTTTTGCCATTGAAATATCTTTTTCCCAGGGCTAAAGCCCTGGGCTAGGTTAGTTGAGCAGTGACGATGCGTTTATATTAACTTTAATATAAATCAGCGCTTCGATCATTTAATTCATCATTACAAGCCTAAATAAATATAGCCCAGGGCTTCAGCCCTGGGGAATAAAAATAACGAATTCCGTGCCTTTGTCAGGTTCGCTATGCACACGGATAGTGCCGCCATGCATTTCCACGATCTTCTTCACATAACTCAGGCCAAGGCCGAAACCTTTTACATTGTGCAGGTCTCCGGTAGGAACCCTGAAAAATTTATCAAAGATGTTTTCCTGATAGGAGCGGGAAATACCAATGCCGTTGTCTCTGACGATCAGCTTCAGCTGGCCGCGTTCTTCACTGCAACTGATATACAGCTGTACCTGTTCTCTTGAATATTTAATCGCGTTGTCTACCAGGTTATTGATTGCATTGCCCAGATGGGTTTTGTCTATGTAGACAGTGGGTCTGGTCAGCTTGTTGTCGTATCGTACCTGCAACATTTTGGTGGCCTTCAGCTGATGGTTGGTAAGAATGTTGTCGATCACCTCATTAAGATCTGTTTCTTCCCGGAACAGGTCGAAGTCTTCTTTCTCTTCCGCGGCAATGTGCAATACTTTTTCAACCAGGTCCGACAGACGCTGCAGTTCGTTTTTGGAAATATCGAGATAGGTCTGAGTTTTACGCTGATCATTTAACGCATTGAAGTTCTGTAACGCTTCCACTGCAGCAGATACGGTGGCGATAGGCGTTTTCAGTTCATGCGTCATGTTGTTGATAAAGTCGTTTTTTACTTCAGACAGTTTTTTCTGTTTCAGGATGGTGCGGAGCATGTATACGAAACAGAGGACGGTGAGCACCAGCAGCGCCAGGGAGCTCAGCAATGTCCATATCATTTTCTGAAGGATAAACTGAAGGGGTGATTCGAAGCTGGCCCTTACAAACAGGTTACTGGCCGGATTGAAAGGGATTTTGCCTGTTTGCCGGGGTTCTCTTTTGCGGATACTGTCACGGAAGCTTTCCCGTTCGAAGCCGCTGTAGCTCATGTGGAAGGTATCCAGTTTATAGGAGGTGGCTATCTGGCGGTTATGTAGTTCAGCGCGGAAGATGGAGTCCAGTTTTTTTAGATTGACGCTGTCATTGTGGTCGTTGGTGATCAGAAATTCGGAGATACGGCGGGCGAGTGTATCAGCGTAGATGCGGGCTGGTACATCGCTCCTCAGGCTGTCGGGAGGAGGACCTGGCGGGCCTCCATGCCAATGATGCTTCTTTTCAAATTTCCCTTCCTTTGCTATCACCACACGTGCACTGTCTTTTATCCGGGTGTAGTAGCGGTAGCCGCGAAGTTCAGGGAACTGCCGGTGTACATCTGAAAACTGCTTGTTGAAAACAGCCGTGCGCAGGGCTTCGTTGATCTCTTTACTGAACTGTTCCTGCCGGATGTGATAGGAATTGTATAACCAGTAACCCTGGAAAAGAAATATTCCCAGAATACAGCTACACATCAGGATAAGGATGTTTCGGATTCTTTGTCGCATCAATAGATTTTAATATCCCTACAAAACTATCCATTCCCGCGTTAAAGGGGCGAAATCCTTAACAATAATTAACAGTAAATAAGCCTTTTTAACGGTGGTAGATAACTATTAACAGTAAATAACAGTAAATAAAGCTTTTTAACGCAAAAAGAGGGCAGGAAGCGGGATTTTTGCCGATAAAACATACTGTCATGAACCGTATTTCCCGAATCATCATGAGTGCAGCCCTGGTGCTGCCTTTTACCCAACCACTACTGGCGCAGCAATCCGGCACTATTGTTTACGAAGTGACTGCTAAAACAGATCCGGAGCGGATGCGCGGCTTTCAGCGGGGTGGTGGTGATGGTGATGAAGCGCCGCAAATTCCCGATGTGATTACTTTTAAACAGACACTCACCTTCAGCAATGGCCACGCCAAACTGACCACTGAAAGACCCGACTTTGGCGGTGGCGCCGGCAGGGGCAGAGCCCGCAGAGACAGTGCCAATACACAGCAACAGGGACAAGGCGGGCAATGGCAGGGCCAACGCAGAATGGGCACGGGTATGGGCATGATGGGCCGTAACAACGCCCAGTATTTTGATCTCGCCAACAAAAAAATCATCCAGTTGTTTACCACCTTCGGGGATGACCGGAAAACATATTACGCAGAAGAAGATTTTGTTATTACCGCTGATAACAAAGCAGGCGACAAGACCAAAAAAATCGCCGGATATCCCTGCAAAAAGGCCACCATCAAGCTTAAAGACGATACCTATACTGTATGGTATACTACAGACCTGCCTTTCAGCTTCTCGCCGATCAATGGTTTACTGCCGGAAAACAATGCAGTGGTGCTGGTGGCAGAAGGTAGCAGACGTTCCTACAACGCTTCCAGTGTAAGCCTGCAACCTGTTACTGATACTGACCTAACCATCCCCGCCGGTGCAGAAAAGGTGAGCCAGGAACAACTGCGGGAAATCAGACAACAAGAGATGGAGAAATTACGTAAGCGGCAACCTCAAATGTAAAAATTCATCCTATCTTACTTTTCCGTGGAATCTCGACTATGAAAAAAATTATACAGTTCTTGCTGGTACTGAGTTTAGGAGTATTGTGCTCCCAGGCCCAGGCCCAGCAAGGAAAGATTAAAGGACAGCTAACCGACCAGAGCACTAAAGAAGCAATGCCTGCGGCGACAGTAGTATTACTGTATGCCAAAGACTCTACTGTGGCTAATACCGCTATTACCGACAACAAAGGAAATTTTGAGATCGGCAACATTGCCAACGGCGACTACCGTCTGTACATCAGCTTCATGGGCTATAAAGCTATCAACAGGCCCGTTAAAATAAACGATGACAATAAACTGCTTACCCTCGGTACACTGGGTATGGAACTCAAAGGAGTAAACCTCAACGCCGTAGAAATACTGGATGAAAAGCCCCCCATCGTTGTAAAAAAAGATACCCTTGAATTTAATGCAGACGCCTTCAAAACACGCGAAAACGCCGTGGTGGAAGACCTGCTTAAAAAACTTCCCGGCGTAACCGTTGATAAAGACGGCGCTATTACTGCACAGGGAGAAACTGTCACCAAAGTATATGTAGACGGGAAGCCCTTCTTCGGCAGCGATCCAAAGATGGCTACCAAAAATCTCCCCGCCAACATTATCGACAAGGTGCAGGTGATCGATAAAAAATCCGACCAGGCCGAGTTTACCAAGATAGACGACGGACAAACCGAAAAAGCCATCAATATCACCATCAAAAAAGATAAAAAGAAAGGGCTCTTCGGACGCGCCTCCGCAGGTTATGGTACCGACGACCGTTTCAGCACCTCACTCAACCTGAACAGGTTCCGCGACAATCAGCAGATGAGCATTGTTGGTGGTGGTAATAATGTCAACAATACCGGTTATACCATCCAGGACCAGATGAGCTTCAGTCCCGCCGGCGGCGGTGGAGGCGGTGGACGTGGTGGTGGAAGAGGTGGCCGCGGTGGCGGTGGTGGTGGAGGTAGTGTCCTCATCAGCGCCGGCAGCAGCAGTAACAGCAATCCCGGTATTACCCGCAACTGGAACGCTGGCCTTAACTTCAGCGAAGACTTCAATAAAAAAGTAGTCTTCAGCGGTAGTTATTTCTTTAACGACACCAAAAACAACCTGAGTCAGCAAACTTCCAGGCAAACCTTTGCAGATAACGGAACCACGTATTACAATGAAAACTCCATGTCCCTGACGGATAACAGCAACAACCGCTTTGATACCAGGGTGGAGTACCAGATAGACTCTTTTCATTCCGTCATATTTTCTCCTTCTTATTCCCTCACCAATGGAAACACCTTCAGCTCCAGGGACTACCAGACGCTGAACAACAAAAAGGATACAGTCAACAAAGGAACAACAACCAACGATGGACAAGGCAACAATCAAAACATAGGCGGATCACTGCTGTTCAGAAAACGGTTCAAAACACCTGGCCGTTCGTTCAGCATGAACCTGACCTATAACAATACCATCAACGACCAGCAAAACTTCAACAGGTCCAGCGTATACTATTTTGCCAACGATAGCCTTTCCACCTTCAATCAAAACAACCAGATCAACAGCACCAGCGCGAATGCCGGCGTAAATGTCACCTACACCGAGCCGATTGCCCGTGATCGTTATCTGGAAGCCAATTATGGTTTCACCAAATACAAAAGCAACAGCACAAAATATACCTACGACTTCGACGAAAGCAAAGGGATCTATGATAAACTCAATGATTCGCTGAGCAACGCTTTTACCAACAATACACTTAACCAGCAGGCTGGTCTTACCTTCCGTACCAACAAGCTGAAATATGACTACTCTTTTGGGTTGAATGTATTGTTCAATAACCTCGATAATAACACCTATTCTTTCCAAACAAAGAGAGATAGCGTTATTCATCAGAATACCGTCAACTTCGCTCCCAACGCTACTTTTAACTACACCTTCGCGAAGAACAAACGGTTACGCATAAACTATAATGGTACCACACAGCAGCCTACCGTACAACAGCTGCAGCCAGTGCCGGATAACAGTAATGCGTTGTATGTGCAACAGGGTAATCCAGACCTGAAACCATCTTTCAACAATACCCTGCGCATTAACTATAACCAGTTTAACAACACTACTTTCAGAGGCATGTTTGCTTCACTGAGAGGCACTTTCGGCACCAACAAAATCATCAACTCTACCAAGCTGGATACCGCCACTGGAAAGACTTTCAGCAGACCAGTAAACGTAAACGGCTACTACAGCCTTACCGGTATGTTGCATAACTCCATTCCGCTGTCCCGCACACCCGGACAAAACCTGAATACCGGTACCATGATCGGTTACAGCCGTGATGTAAACATAACGCAGGGAGTGATGAACTATAAAAACACCTTGCAGCTATCACAGTCTGTCAACGTGAACTATATGTACAAAGAGTTACTGGACGCAGCAGTGGGCGCCAGTGTAAACTATAACGCCACCTCCTATACGTTGCCGTCAACGCCCAATACGCAGTACTTTGACTACAACTTCAATGCTGATATGAATGTAAACCTGCCGCTGGGTTTTATGGTAGGCACAGACGTAACCTGTACGCTCAACAGAGGCCGTACAGCCGGCTATAACCTCACTTCTACCATGTGGAATGCCAATGTGGCCAAATATGTATTTCCAAAGAAACAGGGACTTATCAAGGTGCAGGCTTTCGACCTGCTGAGGCAGTATGTAAGCGTTTCCCGCGATGTAAGCGACAACTATATAGAAGACGTGCGGTCCAATGTACTGCAGCAGTATTTTATGGTGAGCTTCACTTATTTCCTGAACAAATTTGGTGGTAATACCAAAGGGAGCGACAGAGGTATGAGGATGATGGGTCCCAGAGGCGGACAAGGCGGTTTCAGGATGAACCATTTTTAATTAAATCAGACCGTAATCCGATGATTGATTTAGTGATTTGACAGTAGTCAAACCACCGTTCAGATCACTAAATCAATCCATTAGTAAAACTACTCCATAGACACAGCTCTTCTGCTGGCCCATATCCGTTTTACAACCCATGCGATGGTGAAAGTGGGAATAAAATCCGTTCCCGGGAATAACTCTTCAATGAAGTTAAAGGCACTACCAAAAGTACCAATGGAGCCACCAAACATTCGGTAAAAAATAAAGGCAGAAATCGGGGCCCAGATAAGATCACTGACTTCTCCCAAAACTGGTACAGTATAGCTGGCACAACCAATCAGGTCCATCAGGATACAGATCCACAAACTAGGGGTATACTTCTTTTCCATTTTTTTCAACCTCCGCTTTTCTATGCATAAACAAATTACTTACCAAAAAGAATTCCTGTTGTAAAGGTAGCATTTTCAGGGCGTGTACACATGACAGGGAAATACGAAAAATGAAAAAAATGCATATTCCCGCGACAATCTTCCCCGGAAAATAAGCCCCTGCTCCCCATCATGCACATCCCCAACAGGAGCCGGTCTCACCCATCTTCCTTCCTCAGAAACATCACTAACATCAACACTTATTGCAGTTAATGTTGAATTCGCTCATCAGAAGCATCACAAATATCAGCATTCATCACAGTTGGTGTTGAAAATACGCTTATTTTCCATTAAATTCATCCCACTTAAAAGCACTCCTTATATGCACGAGGACAACTCACGCCGTAACATGATCAAAAAAGTAGCGACTATGGCACTGGCATCCACCGCGTTATCATCCCTCACCGAAAGGGTATCCGCTCACGACAAAGCTGTTGGTGAGCCATTAAAAGGAAAAATCAACCACTCCGTATGTGCGTGGTGTTACGACATTCCACTGGACGACTTATGTGTGGCTGCCAAAAAAATCGGCATCCCTTCTATCGACCTGGTAGATCCCAAGGACTTTGCTATCCTGAAAAAACATGACATGACCTGTGCCATGGTGGCCAGTAATGGTAAGGAATGGGGTATTACCAGAGGTTTCAACAATCCGGCTCACCATGATAAACTGGAAGCCTACTTCAAACATTATATCGACGAAACAGCCAAGGCCGGTTTTTCCAACCTGATCTGCTTCTCCGGCAACCGTAATGGTCTCAGCGATCAACAAGGCATTGAAAACTGTACCAAAGGACTGCAACGCATTATCGGTTATGCAGAAAAGAAAAAAGTGACCCTCGTGATGGAATTGCTTAACAGTAAGGTAGATCACCATGACTATCAATGCGATCATACCGCCTGGGGTGTGGCACTGTGCAAATCAGTAGGCTCCGCAAACTTTAAACTGCTGTACGATATCTACCACATGCAAATCATGGAAGGTGATGTGATCCGCAATATCCGCGACCATCATCAATATATCGCACACTACCATACCGGCGGTGTTCCTGGCCGTAACGAAATCGACGAAACCCAGGAACTGTACTATCCGGCTATCATGAAAGCCATCTATGAAACCGGTTTTAAAGGTTATGTAGCACAGGAGTTTATTCCTTCACATGCTGACAAGCTGGCTTCTCTGAATAACGCCATTCATATCTGCGACATTTCATAACATACTGATATATAATCATTTGGTTATTCGGAGAAATATCCGGGTAACCAAATGTTCCAATAACCAAATGTTTTCCTACTTTTGCGCCCAATTAGTCCACCAAACAAGTAGAGTATTCAAATGAAACAATTTTACAAAAAACCGTTGTCCTGGCTACTACAGGAATCAGGCGAGGAGGGGAGTCATAGTCTCAAACGCTCCCTGAGCGGGTTTCAGCTCGTCATGCTGGGATTGGGCGTAATCATTGGTGCAGGTCTGTTTTCATTGACAGGGCTGGCCGCGGGCAACAACGCAGGTCCTGCTGTTACTTTGTCCTTTATAGTAGCAGCCATCGGTTGTGCCTTTGCCGGTTTGTGTTATGCAGAATTTGCTTCCATGATCCCGGTGGCAGGGAGTGCCTATACATATGCCTATACCACCATGGGAGAAATATTTGCCTGGATCATAGGCTGGGACCTGGTACTGGAGTTTTCCGTAGGGGCAGCCACAGTATCTATCAGCTGGTCTAATTACCTCGTTGAATTCCTTTCCGGATATGGTATTTATCTGCCACCACGGCTGGTACATTCTCCTTTTGAAACAATTACGCTGCCGGGTGGAGAAGTTGTACATGGCCTGTTTAACCTTCCGGCGGCATTAGTCGTGATACTAATGTCCTACATCCTGATGCGCGGTACTAAAGGTTCTGCTATCTGGAATGCAGTGGTGGTATCGCTGAAAGTAGGCGTGGTATTGGTATTCATTGCCCTGGGATGGAAATATGTGCAGCCCGCCAACCTGGTACCTTATATCCCTAAAAACACCGGTGAGTTCGGGCATTTCGGATGGTCCGGCATACTTCGGGGCGCAGGCGTAGTGTTCTTCGTATTTCTGGGCTTTGACATTGTGAGTACGGCTGCACAGGAAACCAAAAATCCGAAGCGCAACATGCCCATCGGCATACTAGGCTCTCTCGCCATCTGTACAGTATTGTTTATTGTTTTCTCCCATGTGATGACGGGCCTCGCACCTTACACTGAGTTTAAAAACAGTGGTGCGCCGGTATCCGTCGCTATTGCCCATACACCTTACAAGTGGCTCGGACAGATGGTGGTACTTGCTATCATCATTGGTTATACTTCTGTAATCATGGTAGACCTCTGGGGACAATCACGCGTGTTTTACGCGATGTCTAAAGACGGTCTGCTGCCGAAAGTATTTTCGGAGATACATCCCCGTTTCCGTACACCATGGAAGTCTAATATTCTCTTCTGTGTGTTTATCAGTTTGTTTGCTGCACTGGTACCTATTAAGGTAGTGGGAGAGATGACCAGCATCGGTACACTGCTGGCTTTTGTGATTGTATGTGCTGGTGTGTGGATCATGCGTTATACCATGCCGGATGCACCCCGTTCTTTTAAAACGCCCTGGGTACCATTTGTTCCGATTATGGGTATACTCACCTGTTTGGGAATGATGGTATTCCTTCCGTTGGATACCTGGCTGAGGCTTATCATCTGGATGGCTGTGGGAATGGTCATCTACTACTGCTATGGCAGGAAACATAGCCGGGTGAGACGAACCACAGAGGCCGGTCATTAAAACTTCCAGTCTTTGCGCAATACGCCCATCACTACCATGTCTACAAACTGACCATGTAGTTTGGCGTTGTGCCGGAGAATACCTTCGCGGGTAAATCCCAGCTTGATGGGGATTTGCCCGCTGCGTTCGTTCTGCAGCACAAAACGGATTTCTATTTTATTGAGTCGTAATTTTTTGAAAGCATAGGTGATCAGTGCCCTGCAGGCCGCAGTAGCAATGCCTTTGCCCTGAAATGACTCCGCCACCCAGTAGCCTATTTCCGCTTTCTGAAGCTGATGATCCCATCCGTGCAGGTCCATCACACCACATAACTGCTCCTTGTACCAGATACCCAATGCTACTGCTTCCTGTTCTTCTGCCTTTCGCTGCATCATCTGAATGAAACGTATACTATGCTCCTCATTGGTGTTATAATCCACCCATGGCAGGAATTTGCGAAGATTTTTACGGGAAGCATCCAGCTGCTTGTACACCAGGGGCGCATCCTGCAACTGTAGTTGCCGCAGGTATATATCTTCATTAACGGGTACCTCTAACATAGCTGGAAATAATAAATGGGGGATAAACCTACGAAGAAAATTACGAATTTCGAAGTTATTGATAATGAATCACCCATAAAAAAGTTGAGCAGATCAATAATTGATCTGCTCAGCACTTTCACACTTCATTTGTCATTACTGCATTGATTAGTTCCTGGCCAGTAACTGCCTTTTCGCCATATCTTTTACCACCTGCTGTGCGTATAAAACGGCCATTCTTTCGGTGGAAGGGGGATCAAAAGATTGTGATTGTACAGAGTATAACAACTGTCCGCTTTGCAGATCATACAGGTTACCTTCCCATTGATACTTTGTATTATAGGTGATATAACCCGGAGAATAATAGGTACCGTACCAGCGGGAATAATAAGGCCAGAATCCATAATAACCGTAAGGAGAATAGGCATATCCAGGCACGTAACTTCTTTCTCTGCCTTTATCCACCATTACAATAGTCAGCACCTGACTAACATCGCTACCCTGCAGCTTTCTGATAGCCTGCTTTTCACCCATTTGCATAAACTGTCCGGGACCGAATTCCTGTAATGCAGAAACAGCATTATACCCTCTTTTTCTGAACTCGGAAACGGTGAAGTTTTCCATCTGACTTCTGAGTGCCCGGCTCCTTTCAGGAACCAGCGCCATCACCATTATTTTTTTGTCGCGTTGCAGTTGCGGTGCATCCTTGGCCCTCCAGGAAGACGTGATCTTCGTACTACAGGCAGCCATCGCCATAATCACCAATCCTGATAATATTAAACCCAGCTTTTTCATGGTTCCCTCCTTTGTTTTGATGAGTTACATCTGTTAGACGTAGGAAAGAATAAATGGTAACAGCCACTAGATAGTTTTAACAATTCTTTATAGGATGATGACAGGCAGAAAAACAAAAGCCCTGTCAGCATTCCGTCTGACAGGGCTTTTGATATTAAAAACAATTCGCTTAGTAATTGATTATCTGCTCTTCAATATTGGCAGGTATCTCTCTGAATTGATACAACTGGTTGCGCAGCTGTGGTTCAAAACCGGCTTCTTTGATAGCTTCCTGCATAGAGCGGTAGGTGAAGCGGTGAGGTGCACCGGCAGCGCTTACCACGTTTTCTTCGATCATGATGGAACCGAAGTCGTTGGCGCCTGCATGCAAACAAAGTTGTGCAACCTGTTTACCTACGGTGAGCCAGGAGGCCTGGATATTTTTGATATTAGGCAGCATGATACGGCTCATAGCGATCATGCGGATATATTCTTCTGAAGTGGTCATGTTATGTACACCGCGGATTCTTGCCAGCAGGGTATCTACATCCTGGAATGTCCAGGGGATAAAGGCGGTGAAACCGTAGTGACCTTCCGGTTTTTCGCTTTGTACCTGACGGATGTCTACCAGGTGCTCAAAACGCTCCAGTACTGTTTCTACGTGGCCAAACATCATGGTGGCAGAGGAAGCGATATTCAGCTTATGGGCTGCACGCATCACGTCGAGCCATTCCTGGGCGCCACATTTGCCTTTGGAGATCAGCCTGCGCACACGGTCGTTCAGGATTTCGGCGCCTGCTCCGGGAAGGCTGTCCATACCGGCTTCCTGGAGGGCACGCAGCACTTCGATATGGGTGCTTTTTTCCAGTTTGGTGATGTGTGCTACTTCCGGGGGGCCCAGCGTGTGCAGACGCAGGGTAGGGTACAGTTTTTTCAGTTCACTGAACAGGTTGGTATAAAAGCTAAGCCCCAGCTCAGGATGGTGACCACCTTGCAACAGCAGCTGGTCGCCGCCAAATTTCAGGGTTTCATCGATCTTGCGTTTATACTCCTCTATATCGGTAATATATGCTTCGGCGTGGCCGGGTATGCGGTAAAAATTACAAAACTTACAGTTGGCTGTGCACACGTTGGTAGTGTTCACGTTTCTGTCTATCTGCCAGGTCACCTTTCCATGCGGCACCTGTTGCTTGCGTAACTCGTTGGCAATGTGCATCAATTCTGCCAGCGGTGCATTTTCGAACATGAATACACCTTCTTCTGCTGTCAGAAACTCAAACTGCTGTGCCTTTTGGTATAAATCCTGAAGTTCCATATGCTGTTTTTCTAGTCACTAAATAACCCGACAAAGGTAGTATATCGCACAATAACAGCGGGTAATAAAAATATTTTATATGTACCATATTTAACATTAAATTTAGGTAAACGATCCCCTTGCATCTTCTGTATGCCTAAACCAAATCTGTTACTTGCCATGCTGCTCACTATCGCAGCTACCGTTGCTTTCTCTCAGCCGGTACTTGCCGGAAATGCCACCTCTGAGCATGATAGTACCCTCGCCTCTATGCCAGTCGCCCGCTTTAAATTCAAGCAATATTATGGTGGCGTTGTAGTTATTTCAGGTCTGCTTGATAACCTGCCGGATACCCTGCAGTTTATCCTCGATACCGGCAGCGCCGGCATATCGCTGGACACGGCCACCTGTATACGACTGGGTATCCAGCTAACGCCTACCGACAAGGTAGTGAAAGGACTGGGAGCCGCCAAAATCGTGTCTTTTGCCATGAACCGAACCCTCAGACTACCCGGCCTTACCATCGACAGCCTTGACTTTCACGTTAACGACTATGAGCTGATCAGCCAGGTGTACGGGATACAGGTAGATGGTATCATCGGATACAGTTTTCTGAGCCGGTATATTGTCACCGTAGATTATGACACAGAAGAAATCATCGTTTACTCCAAAGGGCGTTATAACTATCCCAAAGGTGGGCAACTGCTAAGACCCTCCCTCACACAAATACCGCTGATTACAGCCCCCATGAGGAGTAACAAAAGAACTGTCAACAACCGCTATTATTTTGATACCGGTGCCGGTATGTGCCTCCTGATTTCCACACAGTTTGTGAAAGACAGCGCCCTGCTCAGCAATCACCGCAAAAGCAGGAAGATCATCCAGACAGAAGCCCAGGGCCTCGGCGGCAAAATGCAGATGTCGCTCACCACAATACCGGAGTTCCGTGTTGGCAGCTATTCCTTCCGCAATGTGCCGACTTATATCTTCGATGATAAAACTAACGTCACCGCCTATCCGTTTCTCGGCGGCATGATCGGCAACGACTTGCTACGCCGGTTTAATATCACACTCAACTACGCCAAAAAGGAAATATACCTGATGCCCAACACCCACTTCAAAGACATGTTTGATTATTCCTATACAGGGCTGATCATCTATCTTATCGATGGAAGGGTGGAAGTTACCGACATCATCAAAGGATCACCTGCCGAAAAAGCCGGTTTCCGCAAAGGGGATATCATCCTGGCTATCAACAACAACCTGGGTGCTAACCTGCAGCTCTTCCGCGAAATGCTTAAAAATATCGGCACCAGAGCCACCATGCTTGTTGCCAGGGATAAAGAACTGTTAATTAAAAAGTTGCCAATAAAAAGCATTCTTTAGCGTTATTTGCAGCATGTGGCGTTTTCTAGGAACCGTAGTAATCATATCCTTTAACACCTTCATGCCTGCTTTTGCACAACGAAGAAACACAACACCGGCAGAAGATAATACCAAACCGGCGGCTGTTATTCCTTTTCGCATGGTAGACAAACATGTAGTTATTCCTGTAATGCTGTCCGGTAGTACAGACACCCTTCATTTTGTGTTTGATACCGGCGCGGAAGTCACCATCCTGCATGAGCATGTGGCGCAGAAGATGCGTATCAACAGCGGACATCAATCCTTCATGAGCGGTACCAACAACGCCATGATCAAAACCCTGGTGGTAACACTCAATGCATTATACCTGAAAGAGTTGCGCATTCCCTATGTGAAGGCTTACCTCGAAAATCTCAACGATATCGGACAGATAGATGGTGTGATCGGAGTAGATCTGCTTAAACTCTACATCGTTAAAATTGATTACCGGCAACAACAGCTGGTACTGTACCGTAACGGCAAAACGCCCATAGGCAATACCGGCCGCCTGCTGCATTTTCAGCTCAACTACACCACTCCTGTAGTAGATGCAGCCATCCAGCTACCAGATGGGCGGAATCTTCCCGGTCATTATCATATCACTACCGGCGGCGATTACGGCATCCTGTTTAACTGGCCTTATGTAGACTCCAACCGGATCAACAGTCTGCCTACTATCAACACAGACCGGGTACAGGATATGGTCAGGGTACTTTACTATATCAACAGCAGCATACCTTCCATGCAACTGGGCGGCAAAAGCATTCCCAATGTGCCTGTCAGCTATAGTAAAGACATTAACGATGTTGGTGTATTCACGGAAATAGCCGGCTCTATTGGTTATGATATCTGGAAACAGTTTACCGTTGTCATCAACTATTCAAAAAAAGAGTTGTACATCGAATGAAAAACCATTCAGTAAATCCTCCGCAATTCCTGCTCCGGAATGCACAACTCCTTGTTTTTTCCCCTATTTTTACTTTTACACTAATATTACATTATGATTCATTATAATAAATTTACGTTGGCTAATGGGCTGCGGGTCGTTGTTCACGAAGACCACTCCACACCTATGGCCGTATTAAACGTATTGTACGACGTAGGAGCCAGAGACGAAAACCCGGAACAGACCGGTTTTGCCCATTTGTTTGAACACCTGATGTTTGGCGGATCTGTTAATATTCCCGAATATGATGAGCCACTGCAAATGGCAGGAGGGGAGAACAACGCCTACACTACAAGCGATCTTACCAACTACTATATCCAGCTGCCGGCTGAAAACATTGAGACTGCTTTCTGGCTGGAAAGTGACCGTATGTTATCACTGGCCTTCAGCGAAAAAAGCCTGGACGTTCAGCGGAAAGTAGTGTCAGAAGAGTTTAAGGAACACTATATCAACAAGCCCTATGGCGACGTATGGCATAAGATGCGTGAACTGGCATTTTCCACGCACCCTTATCGCTGGATGACCATCGGCAAAGAACTTTCCCATATCGAGAATGCCAAACTGGAAGATGTGAAAGCCTTCTTCTTCCGGTTTTACCGTCCTGTTAATGCGATCCTTTCCGTAGCCGGCAATGTGACCGTAGAACAGGTAAAAACACTGGCAGAGAAATGGTTTGGTGATATCCCTTCCGGAGAAAAATATAATCGTAACCTGCCGGTAGAACCAGCACAGGCGGAAGCACACAAACTGGAGGTAAAAACCAATGTTCCATTGGATGCACTCTACAAATGTTATCATATGTATCCCCGGGCAGACAAACGTTATTATGCGGCCGACCTGATCACAGATATCCTTGGTGGTGGCAGCTCTTCCCGTCTGCATCAGGTACTGGTGAAAGAGAAAAAGTTATTCAGTAATATTGACTGCTATCATTTCGGTAGCCTCGATGCCGGTTTGCTGACCATTGAAGGTAAACTGGTGAAAGGCGTTAAGATGAAAGATGCAGAGAAAGCCATTCAGGTGGAACTGGAGAAATTGCAGAACGAAATTATTTCAGACCGGGAATTACAGAAAGTGAAAAACCGTGTGGAAAGCCTGCTAGCATTTGAAGATATGAGCCTGCTCAATCGTGCCAACAACCTGGCCTTTTATGAGCTTTTGGGAGATGCCAGCCTGATGAACAAAGAATTTGAAAACTACGAAGTCGTAACAACCGCCGATATTCACAGAGAAGCCAAACTGCTCTTTGATGAAAAGAATGCCAACACGATTTATTATTACGCCGAAAACTAGGCCAGCCCGGCCTTTGCACGGCATAAATGAGACATTATGAACAGAACAATTCCTCCTTCCATTAAAGATGCAGTGGAGTTTGATATAGCGCTGAAGCCTTACGAACTATTTAAGCTGGACAACGGTATTCCCGTCTATGCCCTCAGATCGGAAGAGCAGGAAACACTGCAGCTGGAACTGGTATTTCCAGCAGGTTCCTGGTACGAAAGTGAAAGCCTGGAAGCCACGGCTACCAACTTTCTCATGAAAAACGGTACCAGTAAGCATACTGCCCTGGAGATCAACGAAACCATCGACTATCATGGCGCATACCTGAACCGTAATGCCTACCATGAAAACGCTACGTTTACGCTGCACTGCCTCTCCAAACATACAGAGGTACTGCTGCCTGTACTGCAGGAGGTCATCCTTGATCCTATCTTCCCGGAAGAAGAACTACAGCTCTATAAACAGAATCAGAAACAGAAGCTGGCTGTCAACCTGCAGAAATGCGATTTTGTGGCCAATCGTTTCATCGATAAATACCTGTTTGGTGAATTCCATCCCTATGGCCGTGTCAGCAGCATGATGGCTTATGATGCCCTGCAATCTGAAACATTGCGGGCCTTCTATCAGAAGCATTATACGTATAATAACTGCCGCATCTTTGTTGCCGGTAATATGCCTGCCAACATGATCGAATTGCTGAATAAATACTTCGGCAGCAGCCAATGGAACGGCCAATCCAGTCTGACCAAACTGGACCTGCCGATACAACCGGCAGAAGAAAAAAAATTCCGCATCTTCAACGATGAAAACGGGGTACAGGGTGCCGTTCGCGTAGCACGCCCTTTCCCTAACCGCTATCATCCCGACTTCCCTAAAATGCTGGTACTCAACACCATTCTGGGAGGATACTTCGGCTCCAGACTGATGAGCAACATCCGGGAAGAAAAAGGGTATACTTACGGTATCTATTCCCAGCTCTATAACTTCAGACAGGTAAGTGCCATCAATATCCAGACAGAAGCCGGAAGAGATGTGTGTGAAGCCACTATCGAAGAAGTGTACAAGGAGTTGCAAACCCTGCAAAACGAAATAATACCCCAGGAAGAACTGGACCTCGTGCGCAACTATATGGTTGGTTCCATCCTCGGTGACCTGGACGGTACCTTCCAGGTGATACAACGCTGGAAAAACCTGATCCTCAATGATCTGGACGAAAACTATTTCTACAATAACATTAAAACCATCAAAACCATCACTGCTGAAGAATTGCAGCAACTGGCAAAACAATATTTTTCGCCCGCTGATTTCTACGAACTAGTGGTGATCTGATGCTATCAGAAAATATACTGAGAGAACGTATCCTGCAATATTCCAAGGCAGGATACGTTTTTTCCGGCCGTCTGAAATCAACCAGAGTATCCGTATTCATCCTTAAACTATCACAATATGAAATCACTCTTTATTGCGCTGTTATTAATGGCCGGCAGCATTGCTGGTGTTGCGCAAACACAGGCAGAGATGAACAAACAGGCCGGACAGGAATACAAAGACGCTGATAAAAAACTGAATACGATATACCAGGAGATCCTGAAAAAATATACGGCCAACAAAACCTTCATCAACAATTTTAAAGAAGCACAAAGACTGTGGGTACAGCTTCGCGATGCGCAACTGAAAGCGATGTATCCTGAATCTGCCAAAAGTTATGGTAGCATGTTCCCGGCATGTAAATCCAATTATCTGACGGAGCTGACCAACCAGCGGACCGAAGCCCTCCGGGTGTGGCTGAACGGACTTCCTCCCGGCGAAACCTGCACCGGGTCTGTGGGAGCAACGCAGTAAGATCACACGGAAGTCATCCTTACAAATTATATCATATATTTATATAATAATTTTGCTATCTTTGGCGTTCACACAGCGCCTATGCGAAACCTTATCCTTATACTGGCGGTATTTCTGTGTAGTAATGCATATGCCCAGTCGCGCCAAACGGCCCTGGACTCACTGGAAATCCGTTATCAGCAATGCCTGTCTAAAGGCAGTAATAGTTACAGCTGTGCGCTTGTTTATTACAAGCAGCTCGACAGCCTTTTGCACAGTACCCTTCAGCGTCTTTATACCCAGATCGATCCGGGCAGGCTACGTGCCCTGCAAACCGAGCAGGGAGCATGGGAAGAGAAGCGGGAAGAATATTTCCGTAAGATAGATGAACGGGTAGAAAAGATGCATAAAAGCACCATGAACGGGCTTGATGATGACATGATCTCCACTGACAACAAAGCTGCCTATGTAAAAGACAGGGTTACGGCCCTTCTTGATATGCAGATTTAGTTGTATTCCGGCATACTACATTCTTTCCTGATGGCGCAACCAGCGTTCCGGCATTTCATTGTTGCTGGCCAGCAGGTAATCGTTGTAAGCACAGGGAACAAACTCCTGATCGGGTAGTTGCATCCACCAACGGCCGGTACGTTTGCTTTTCAGGAATACGGTTTCTATATCGGAGAAGGCTATATGAAATTCCCAGAAGGAGTCCCGGTCTTCGAGGAGTGCTTCTTTATTTTTCACAGAACGTCCGTCCATAAAGTACCACATCATCTGCGCAATCTGCCGTGCAGTCAGCTGTTCTTTGTCTTTCTCGGGGCGATAACCATAGATACCGAAGGAAGACAGGCGGCTGCTCATACCGGCATAACGGGTGAGAGAACAAGCCTCTTCGCCACTGAAGCCGTTGGGAGAGAGGTGGTTGGCTGGTGCATCTGTATGCCTGATAATATTGATATCGAGGCTGAACATATCGGAATGACGTAACACGGGTTCTGCTTCTTCTATGTTCTCCCGGATACGGCCGAGGCGGTAACAGTCGAAACGCAGTTTGTCGAGTGTTTCTAACATACGCGGATGTACGAAATAACTCTGGAAACCAAGATGATTATAATGACGGAGATAGTTAGGCTGTTCGGTAAGAATGTCCATCAGGAACCGTTCGCTGCGCAGAGAAGACTCTTCCTGCAGATCGATAAGTGCATCGGCTACCGTAGCTTCAATAATCAGCTGATGAGCCGCATAGGCCTTATATTGGGGATAGGTAAGATCATGTGAGCCACCCAGTATAATAACGGTTTTATTAGCCTGTACCAATTCACTAACCACTGTTTTCATGGCGGCATAGGCATCTGCGAGGAAAGCGCCGGAGCGGAGGTTTCCGACATCAGCCAGTTTGATATCACGGTGCCAGTTGTACAGGCGGAAAAATTCCCGGCGTATGGCATCGGGGCCTTGGGTACCGGTTTTGCCGGTGGCGCTGCCTCTTTCTTCTCCTACACCCAGCAATACGACATCAGCAGCATCCAGGTCCGGATGATGGTCTTCTTCATAAGCATCAATAACACCTCCTATCTGGAATGCATCATATTCCAGATCATCATTCAGAAATGCTTTGGAAACAGGTTGCAAAAAATCCTGCAGGTGCGAAAAATCTGCCATCACTTATTTGGGTTTGTTTGATGGCAAACGTACAACAAGAATTTAATAAAATACACAATGGAGCGATGAGCAGCTGGCATTGGCTACTTTGCGGGAATTGTGATGTGTGACGCGCTACTGCTAGTTACGATGGATAATAAACTCAAAAGGTTTATGTGCTTTGCGGGAAATTGCTTTTTCCAGCGCCGATCGTTTGCTGGTAATTCTGCTTTTGTTGCAATCTACTACTTCCATTACTGCGCACAGATAATCCATTGTTTCAATTAAAGACAACATCTCACTGATCTGCCTTACTGCAGACTGGATCTGCTGCTCTGTGTACCTATCTTCATGTAGCAGGATTAATAAATCTCTATCTACCGGTTTCATGAAAAAAATTTTGACTGTTCCCCGAAATATTGTTTGGCTAGGTTTTCATGGGATAATCCAAAAAGATAAGGTAAAAATCGTTTTCAATGTTTGGTGTCAGTGAGTCTTTAATGCATTCGTTTTTTGTTCATAGTGGGACAACCGCAATCATTTTTCTTAAACACTTTGCAACCTGTCATCGTTAAACTTCCACACAGAAAAAAGATCACCATCCATTTGAGCCTTTTCATATTGCTAATTAATATACTTCCAGTTAAATATAAATCCTTCCCTCTAAGAGTTTACCTTTTCTTAACAATCACCCTTTGTAATTTAAGCTAAATTCGCAAAAAAAATCCAATTTATTTGTCCACAATCCTGCCTCCCGTAAAAATTTTAATCGTGCCGCTGGACTGGGGCCTCGGACACGCCACCCGCGATATTCCGCTCATCTATGAAATGCTTAACGCAGGCGCGCAGATTTTTATTGCCGCCGAAGGCAAGCATGCCGCATTGTTAAAACAGGAATTTCCGGAAATCACCATTTTACCGCTCCCTGGCTACCGCATTCAATATGCACAGAAAGGCAAGTTCTTCGGAATCAAGATCATACAACAAATTCCAAAGATCGTTAGCGCAATAAAATATGAACAACGCTGGCTGAATAAAGTGGTAAAAGAATATCAGATCAGCGCCGTTATTTCCGACAACCGTTTCGGCCTCTACCACAAGGAAATTCCCACCGTTTTCATCACACACCAGTTGCTGATCAAAACACCTTTTGGCGGCTGGATAGAAAGGACCCTGCAGAAACTCAACTATAGCTTTATCCGTAAATACAGCGCCTGCTGGATCCCTGATTTTGCCGGCAACAATAACCTTTCCGGTGAACTGGCCCATCCTGCGCAACTCCCTTCCAACACTACCTATATCGGCTGTCTGAGCCGCTTTGAGCCTCGCACAGACATCGAAAAAAAATACGACCTGCTGGTACTCATCTCCGGCCCCGAGCCTCAACGCTCCAACCTGGAGAAACTGGTGCTCGACCAGGTGAAAACACACTCCCTCAAAGCACTGATCGTCAGCGGAAAACCAGGCACACCCTACCATGAAGAGGTAGCGCCCGGTGTTACCCACGTAAACCATCTGAACGCCAAAGAGTTAAACGAAGCCATGCTGGCCTCCGATATGGTTTTGAGCCGTTCCGGCTATACTACGCTCATGGACCTGGCAAAGCTCAACAAAAGAGCCATCCTCGTTCCCACTCCCGGCCAGTCAGAACAGGTATACCTCGGCGAATACCTGATGGAAAAAGGTTATTTCTATTCCATTCCTCAGGAGCAATTTGATCTTAAAACTGCGCTCGACGAAGCAGCCCGCTTTCCTTTCAAATCATTCCACCACGATCAGGACATGTATCTGTACAAGAATGTGGTAAAGAATTTCATCAAAACACTACTTTGATTAATTGATGAATGCTGATGCCCCTGATGAGCGAAAACTAACATCAGCATCAGCATTCATCAAATAAATCACCGTTACATTTGTTTAACCTCAGACCCTATATAAATCCTTCCTGCAGTAACGCCCACGGGGCGTTTCAGAAAAGAATATTCCTGTAGAATCAGATCGCGGTAATCATGTTCGGTGAGTGTCTTCTCATGAAGACCCATCGGCCGGTATTGTTGTGATCTGCGGCTGAACAGGGCTTCATAGCTTCCTGCGAGAGCATGCATCTCTTCGAGCTGCTCCGGTGTAATTTTTTCTTTTTTGATGTCCTGTAGTGCAATTCCTCTTTCTTTTGCCTTGATTTCTTCAAGGATCTTTTTACAGGTACTGCAGGTGGACAAATGATATATCTTGCTCATATGCTACTTATTTCCAGGTTAAAATTACATTGCTGCGTGTATATTGTGGTACTATCTTAATTTTGTGCATCAAATTAATTCTTGTAGGTTTAGTAATGCAAAAGAAATTATTTTTACTGGATGCCATGGCGCTGATTTACAGGGCATATTATGCACTGATCAGAAATCCAAGGCTCACCAGCACCGGACGTAATACTAATGCGCAGTTTGGATTCACCACTACGTTGCTGGATCTTATCAATAAGGAGAAACCGACCCATCTGGCTGTTGCTTTTGATACACATGCGCCCACAGAACGCCATACTACTTTTACCGATTATAAAGCCAACCGTGAAGATGCGCCTGAAGATCTGCTGGATGCCCTCCCTGATATCAAACGAATCATCGAAGGGTTCAATATTCCGGTGGTGGAACTGGATGGCTATGAAGCCGATGACGTGATCGGAACACTTGCCTGGCAGGCCGCAGACGCCGGTTACACGGTGTATATGGTGACACCCGATAAAGACTACGGGCAGCTGGTAAAAGACAACGTTTTCATCTACAAACCGCCGTACATGGGTAGTAAGGAAGAAATCCTGGGCCCTAAAGAAGTGTGCGAAAAGTGGCAGATCAAAGATGTACACCAGGTAATTGATATCCTGGGCCTGATGGGTGATGCGGTGGATAATATCCCCGGTATCGCCGGCGTTGGTGAAAAAACAGCTATGAAGCTGCTGGCACAGTACGAAACACTCGAGAATGTGCTGGCCAATGCGGATGCCATCGGCGGTAAAATGGCGGAAAAAATCAAGGCAGGCCGTGAAAACGCCCTGATGTCCAAAGAACTGGCCACTATCATCACCGATGTACCGGTAACATTTCATGAAGAAGATTTTAGCCTGTCGGATATAGACAAAGAAAAACTGTCGGAAATATTTACAGAACTGGAGTTCAAAAGCCTCGGCAAAAGAGTGCTGGGTGACAACTTCGCCTTCGCCGGCAGCGCCCCCGAACCCAAAGCCAAAGCTAAAGTGGTGCAAACCGACCTCTTCGGTCAGCCAGTGGAAACAGCCGTGGCTGAAGCCGAAGAAACCATCGAAGCCACCACTTTCCTCGCTCCGGACAAAAATATCCACAATACGCCCCACGACTATGTGCTGATAGACACACCGGAAAAAAGAGCCGAATTACTGGCTTCCCTGCTGCAACAGCAGGAAGTGGCCTTTGATACGGAAACCACCGGTACCGACGCCAACGAGGCCGACATTGTAGGTATGAGTTTTTCCTACAAAAAAGGCGCCGCTTACTACATTCCCATGCCTGCCAGCCATGAGGCTGCCAAGGCTATCCTGCACGAGTTCCAGCCACTCTTTCAGCACCCGTCCATCACACTGGTAGGCCAGAATATCAAATACGATATGCTGGTACTCAAATGGTACGGACTGGATGTTACCACCACACTTTTTGATACCATGCTCGCCCATTACCTCGTTGAGCCGGAAGGCCGCAGGAGCATGGACGCGCTGAGTGCACAATACCTTCAATACGAGCCTGTTCCCATCGAATCCCTGATCGGTAAAAAAGGGAAGGGACAAGGTAGCATGCGGGACGTGGAAGTGGAAAAAATAAAGGAATACGCTTCAGAAGATGCTGATATCACCTTACAGCTGAAACATACCTTCGCGCCAATGCTGCCACAGAAAAGCGTGGAAAAAGTTTTTTACGATGTGGAAAACCCACTCGTGAAAGTACTGACAGACATGGAGTATGAAGGCATTGCCATCGATACTGCAGCACTGGCCGACTATTCCCGCGAACTGGAAACAGAAATAAAACGTGCAGAAGAAAGCGTGTATGAACAAGCCGGCGTAAGATTCAAACTGGCATCTCCCAAACAATTGGGTGAGGTGCTGTTTGAAAAATTACAGCTGGACCCGAAAGCCAAAAAAACCAGAACCGGACAGTATGCCACCGGAGAAGACGTGCTGCAGAAGCTTTCCAGCAAACATAAGATCGTAGAAGACATCCTGATCTTCCGTGAGCTCAGCAAGCTGAAGTCTACTTACGTAGATGCGTTACCGTTAATGATCAACAAACGGACTAACCGTGTACATACTTCCTATAATCAGGCTGTAGCGGTAACCGGACGTCTCAGTTCCAACAACCCGAACCTGCAGAATATTCCTATCCGCACCGACCGCGGCCGGGAAGTGAGGAAAGCTTTTGTGCCCCGCAGTGAAGATTATGTGCTGCTGTCTGCCGACTATTCACAGATAGAGCTGCGCATCATCGCGGCTATCAGTGAAGACACACAGATGATCGATGCTTTCCGTAAAGGGATAGACATTCACGCAGCTACCGCCGCCAGGGTGTACAATGTGCCCCTGGAAGAAGTAACTTCCGAAATGCGTCGCAACGCCAAAAGCGTCAACTTCGGTATCATTTACGGCGTGAGTGCTTTCGGGCTGTCAGAAAATCTGGGCATTGCCAGAAGTGAAGCCAAAACACTGATCGATAACTATTTCGCACAGTATCCGTCCATTAAAAAATATATGGACGATCAGATACAGTTTGCACAAACTAACGGTTACGTACAAACGATGTTGGGCAGAAAAAGATGGCTGAAAGACATCAACTCTTCCAATGCAGTAGTACGTGGTTATGCAGAAAGGAATGCGATCAACATGCCCATACAAGGTACGGCCGCTGATATGATCAAACTGGCCATGATCGCAATTCACAAGGCGTTTAAAGAGAGAAAGCTGCAATCAAAAATGATCCTGCAGGTGCATGACGAATTGGTATTTGACGCCCATCGTTCCGAACTCGACATCATTAAACCCCTGATAATGGAATGCATGAAAAATGCATTACCATTGGCCGTTCCTGTTGAAGCAGAAATGGGAACCGGTCAAAACTGGCTGCAGGCCCACTAATAAAACGGCATTCCTGCGATGAACAGTAAAGTACAAGCAGACGGTCTATATAGCTGACTATTAAGGCTTTCTGCTTGTATTCGTTGTTCATTTCTGCAGATGCGCAATTTTGATAACCTCTTGTATTTCCCAAAACAGTTTACTAGTTTCAGAGCATGATCCAAACTCCCCGACTACAATTGTTGCCTTGCACATTGCAGCATTTTGAGTCGCTATTACAAGGCAATGATACACTCGCCGATCTTCTGGGTATCACCGTTCCGGAAGGTTGGACCGAATATCCCGAAATGGTGCTGGTAGCATATGACAAATTACGCAATGACCCATCCATGCTGGGATGGTTTTTTTACCTGGTTATTCACCGGGAAGATAAACGCCTGATCGGCGCCGGTGGCTTTAAGGGCAAGCCCAACCATCAGGGTATTGTGGAGATGGGGTATGAAATATCCCAGGACTACCGTGAACAGGGGCTGGGCTCCGAAATGGCCCAGGCACTTGTCCGCTTCGCTTTTGGCCACTCTTACGTACAAAAAGTTATTGCCCATACCGAAGAAGAATACAATGCTTCCGTTAAGATATTACAAAAAGCAGGAATGCGATTTGTTGGCACTGTTAAAAACAAGGAAAATGAAGATCTCTGGGAATGGGAAATTACCAGAGGACAATATCAGGAACAATAAAAACGGTGTGATGCTGTAGCAGGCTTCCGTTCATCCATCTTTTCTCAGGATGAATACCTCCTTTCCCTTATTTTTGGCCCTTGTCTAAAAAACCTGTCTTAACTCATGAAGAAATGGATGATTAGTGCAGCTATGCTTTGCAGCACCGCAGCATTTGCACAAACCAGCACCAATGTGGAGGGTAGCCGCTACCAGTTTACCGTTATTAAAAATATGGATGCAGGAGATGTACAGAACCAGGGTCGCACCGGTACCTGCTGGTCTTTCTCCGGCCTGTCCTTTTTTGAGTCTGAACTGCTCCGTAATGGTAAAGGCAAAGGCCTTAACCTGAGCGAAATGTTCGTTGTACGTAAAATGTACCCGCTGAAAGCCATCAACTATGTAAGGATGCATGGTAAAGCCAACTTCGGTGAAGGCGGTGGTTTCCCCGACGATCTGCTCTGCCTGCGTGAATACGGCCTCGTACCACAAAGCGCTTACGATGGCAACAAAGGTAAAATGTACAACCACGCCGAAATGGAAGGTCTACTGGAAGGTCTGACCAAAACCATCGGCAATGCCAATGGCACCATCAACCCCGACTGGAAAAAAGCTTTTGATGGCGTGCTGAACGGCTACATGGGCGAAGCTCCTGAGAAATTCACCTATAACGGTAAATCCTATACGCCGCAGTCCTTTGCTAAAGAACTGGGCCTCAATGCTGATGATTATGTCCTGATCTCTTCCTTCACCCACCACCCGTACAACTCACAGTTTGTACTGGAAGTGCCAGACAACTGGAACTGGGAAAAAGTTTACAACGTAACCCTCGACGATTTCACCCGTATCGCGGAAACAGCCGTTACCAACGGTTATACCCTCGCCTGGGCTGCTGACGTAAGCGAAAAAGGCTTCAACTTCAAAGATGGACTGGCCATCGTTCCAGAGAAAGACTGGTCTGATATGTCTGCTGAAGAAAAGAAAAACCTGTTCCTCCAGCCAGGAACAGAAAAAACTATCACCCCCGAAGTACGCCAGCTGGCCTTCGATAACTACGAAACACAGGACGACCACGGCATGCACATCGTAGGCATCGTAAAAGATCAGAACGGCAACAAATACTTCCGCGTGAAAAACTCCTGGGGCACCGACAACTTCGGCCAGGGATACTTCTACGCTTCTATGCCTTACTTCGCCTACAAAACCACTTGCTTTATGGTTAACAAAAAAGCACTGCCGGCTGATATCGCGAAGAAGCTGAAACTGTGATGAATACTGATGCCGCTGATTCTCCTGATGAATGAAGATGTAAGCGGATGATTATATTTTTAGAAAAAACAAAGCCCACATTGATTTTACGTCAATGTGGGCTTTGTTTTTAAGATGACTTTTTATTTAATTGCTTTTGTCAAATATATTTATTTGACGGAGTCAAGCATTTGTTTTTAACTGTTTATTTTTTAATGTGTTGGATTTATTTTCCTTCATATCGCTGGGTATAATCGTAGTTTCCCAACCTTAATTTAACAGGGACGCCTGTATGTTTTTGCCAGGTCCATTCCTGTTTACAAAAAAAGCCGAAATGCTGATCATAATAAGCATTAGGTGCCAGGGGATTTATTGGATATACCGTAGTAGCCGGCCGGGGAAAAACGGGAGCGGGGCAAGTAGCCAGAACAGATCCCACCGGCTTACCTGCAGGCAGGAGCCGGACCGGCTTCCGCAGCAATGTTTGCGCCTGCGTCAAAACAGGCCCTATGATCAAACAAACTGTTATCCAACGTTTTATCATCTTGTTATTTTGAAGCAATTTTTAGGAAATCGCGTCATAACTACCGAGGCCTTCCCTGATCAGTTCCGGTTCCGGACCAGTACAATCCACCACCGTTGAAAATGCCATCCCGCCAGGACCTCCATCCACCACAATATCTACCACCTTCCCGAATTTCTCATAAATGATTTCCGGGTCCGTATATTCTTCCACGTAGTGTTCTATCGGCAGGGTAGTACTCATCAGCGGATTATCCAGTTCTTTTACGATTGTTCTGCAGATATTATTGTCCGGCACCCTGATACCCACAGTGTCCTTTTTGGTTTTCAGCAACTTGGGTACCATTTTGCTTGCTGGCAGGATAAAAGTATAAGGGCCGGGCAACGCTTTTTTCAACATTCTGAACACCGGTGTGTCTACACTTTTGGCGTAGTCAGACAGATGACTGAGGTCATAGCAGATAAAGGAAAAATGCGCCTTTTTAGGATCTATCTGTTTGATACGGGCTATCCGTTCAATCGCCTTGTGCTGGGTAATATCACAGCCCAGGCCATATACGGTATCTGTAGGATAGATGATGATACCTCCGTCTCTGAGGCATTCGATGATCGTTTTAATATGACGGGGATTCGGATTTTCAGGGTGTACGTTCAACAGCATAACATAAAAATTAGAAATGAAAAATGCTCAATGACAACCAGTGCAGTATTCGTTTGCTGCTACTGTAAATTTACCAAATTATATCCTCACAATAACTTAATCTGCAATTTGTAATTCATAATTCCACAATTACTTCCTACCTTTCAGCCCGATTTTTCTAAACCTACGTTGAATGAAGTTAAAAGGCATTGTCCCCAGAACGTGGAGAAGATTGAAACGGGTATTGCTGGTCCTATTTGTCGCACAATTAGTCTACATTATCATACTACGGTGGGTGAATCCACCGATTACGCTCACTATGATATCCAGCTGGTTCAGCTTGTGGGGCACAGACAAAACGCTTCACAAAACCTGGGTCAGCTATGATGAAATATCCCAGCACGCCAAACTGGCTGTCATCGCCAGCGAAGACCAGCTCTTCCCTGATCACGATGGCTTTGATTACAAATCCATCGAAAAAGCGATGAAACACAACCAAACCAGCAAGAAGATAAGAGGCGCCAGCACTATCAGTCAGCAGGTGGCTAAAAATGTGTTTCTTTGGCAAGGTCGTAGTTGGGTACGAAAAGGGTTGGAAGTGTATTTCACTTTTATGATCGAAAAGATCTGGGGTAAACAGCGTATACTGGAAATGTATCTCAATGTGGCCCAAACGGGCGACGGCATCTTTGGTATAGAAGCTGCAGCGCAGGCTTACTATAACAAGAATGCCGCCAGTCTGAACCGGGAAGAATCAGCCATGATTGCGGCCAGTCTTCCCAATCCGGTAAAGTATACTGTTAATCCACCGGCCCGGATCACCGCCTGGAGACAGCGGAAGATATTGATACAGATGCGTAACCTCGCGCCGGACCCGGATATCATGGAGCTCGTTACCGGTCTCAAATAATCCCTACGATTGTAGCAACCGCGTTACCGCTTCAATAGCCTGCGTTTCCCTTTGCTGATAACTACCTCGTATATCCGTCCAGGTTACCCCGGACTGCATCACGATATCCCTGTATACCTGATAGAAATAGGTCCTCATCTCCGGATCAGGATATTCGCGCTGGGGATCTTCTTCCCAAGGCAGGTCTATATAGGTAAGCAGATAATGATCGCATTGCTGTGATGCTATTTCCTTCAGGATGCGGGGATCGCATTCCTGATATTTATGTTCACTCCACACTTTTATCACATACAGATCGGTATCACAGATCAGCACCTGATTGGCTCTGGCGGCCCGTTCATGTTCCAGCCGGAGCTGCCCTTCGGCAATCGTCAGCAGATCCTGCTGTTCGTAGGGGCGTGACAGTTCCTCCAGGTATTCACGGGCGTATTCCGGTGTCCATACTGTATGAAAATGTTCCGCAAGTTTTGCGCTGAGGGTGCTTTTGCCTGTAGACTCAGGCCCTATGACTACTACTTTTTTCATGACTGCGTTATTTCCTGTTCCAGCACTGCCTTACGCCAGCTGAGATATCCGAAGATAGCGATGATAAACAAAAAGATGGTCAGGAAAGCGGTGAGGTACAGATGCTTGTAAAACAACAGCGGTACCGCTACAAAGTTGGATATGTTGAGTAGTATCCAGTTTTCCAGTTTTCTTTTGGCCAGCAGCCACATGCCACCGCAGGCCGTAGCAGAAATGAAGGCATCCATCACCGGCACATTGGAATCGGAGAAATTGGCCAACAGTATATAAAAAACAGCCCATCCCGTCAGGGCGATGAAGATCGCCATGGTCATCTCCCGTGGAGTGCTCCGGCTGATCTTCACCGCTGGTTTGGCCGGGCCTTGCCGGGCCCAGTATACCCATCCATAAATACTCATCACCAGGTAATAGGCATTGAGCGTAGCGTCTGCATAGAGTTTAAAGTGTTCTCTGGACAGGAGATAGGTATAAATACCGGTACTGATGATACCGGTAGGATATACGAGAATATTGTTTTTTTTCTGGAAGATGACCGACAATACGGCAAATAACACTGCAATAGCTTCCAGCCATGTCATTTCATGAAAGCTGTTTTGCAAACCCGCTATGATATCATTCATAAAACAAATGTAAGTATTGCAGCGAATGAATTATTTTTTCAATGTACCGATCAGTGTTCCGGACACATCCCAGAAACTCTGGCTGGTGCCGGCTGGAGCGCCCTGCGGAATGGCCACGCGGATGGTGTGCACTCCCGGCGTCATGTCTGGCAGTGAAATAAATACTGGTGATGTCAGCGTACCAGGGCACCAGTTGGAACGGCTCAGGTCTGAAGAAGACAGTCCGTTACCAAAGTTGCCGGATGCAGGATTAGACAGGCGGTAAGTTCCACAGTCAGTGCGCCATGGAATGAAATGATACACCCTTTTTCCGTCCGCAAATATTTCATTCTGCTTGGGATTAAATTCATCGCCGCCGCCCCAGCCGCCGTGGCCGGTGGTGATATAACGCAGTTGCAGATTACGGATACCTTCAGGGATATTAACAGTTACGGTCAGGGAATCCTTATCAAAGAGAGAAGGATATTCCTGTCCGGCCATCTCCATCAGGTTGGTAGTGTTGAAGATGGGGAGGCTCCAGTTGGGTGTGGATGTGTTTTCATCTTCCCCATCGCCGGGATAGTATTTAAAGCGGAGGCTTACTTTATGGCCGCCTTTGTCGTAGTTACCGATGTATACGCCCAGCCATACTTCTCCTTGTAATCTGTGTTGCAGTTCGGTGATATCCTGTTTGTACATCACGGAATCAGCCCAGTGATAACCTTTGATTTTCACCTGATCGTTGAAATGATGTACACCAAATGGGGTGAAAAAGCGGAGTATTTCCAGCGCAGGCTGATAGTTGTCTGTTGCCACCATGCCCTGATATTGTTTACCGTTTCTGGCGGTAAACAATGGCAATGCAGCAGCGCCTTTACGGAGGCCGTCCAGGAAGGAAGATGCTTTGTCGGTAGGGATCATGAATACAGAGCCGGTACGGTCATAGGCGTCACCGTTAGAGTATTGCACCAGTTCAGCAAACATGGTTTCTCCCTTTTTAGCGGCTGGCAGTTTTACCTTTTTGAGGATCACGGTACCACCGGCATAGTGGTAGGTGAGGCCGGTCTGGTCATCAGCAGGATTAGTGTTGTTATTGCCCCAGCTGATCTGTTCCTGTTCAAACACCGGCAGGGTGGTGTAGCGGCTGTCGATGACTTCGCGCATATAGGCGGCATCGTCTACTTGTTGTCCGAATTGGGAAGGCCAGGCCAGTTCTGCTGGTGTAATTTTGCGGTAAGTGATCTGTTTGGCGAAGGTTTCGCTGTTGCCGTTGCGTACTATTTTGAGAACCAGGCCCAGTCCGGGTGCGATGGTAAGATTGGGTGTTCCTTTGAGGGCCAGTTTATCGGTGTACCAAACTTCGATGGTGTTGGAGCGGATAAAGAGGCGGGCTTTTTTGCATACATGGCCCAGGATGGTGTCGGTACCGGGCAGCAGTTCGGCCTGTGTATATTCTCCAAAAGGTTTCTTTAGCGTGTAGATGTTCCCGTTAGGAGTGCCAAGCACCTGATAGGTATTTTTTTCGGTCAGGTCGAGGTATTGTTGTTCTTTGGGAGCGGGGCCTCCGGGAATGATATGTGCCCTGTTGTGGTCGATGATCAGTTGCAGTCCGTTACCGAATTCTTTTCCGTTGCTGCGCATCCCGTAGGTGATAATGGCAGCGCTGCTGTCGATGTTCTTCTTTTTTTGTGCCTGTACCGGCTGGGCAGCTATGGCCAGTCCGGTCAACAAAACCAGTAATCCTTTCATTGTCGCTATTTCTAAAACGTAAAAATAAAAAAGCACAGCCAATAAAGACTGTGCTTTCATTTAACACTATCATTCACTCAACTATGGCTATTCTGCTTCTGCCACTACTTCCTTCACTTCAGGGATCATACGTTTCATCATCCCTTCAATACCGGATTTCAGCGTAATCATGGAAGACGGGCAGCCTGAGCAGGAACCCTGCAACATCAGTGTAACCGTACCGGCATCATAGCCTTTGAACTGAATGGCACCGCCATCCATTTCTACCGCAGGTTTCACATAGTTTTCCAGCAGTTCCTTAATTCTTTTTACTACGTCGCTGTCATCAGCACTTACGGCGTTGCTGGCGGTGGATTTGGTCACTACCACTTCGTCTTCGTTGATAACAGGGCGGTTATCCTCCAGGTACTCCTTCAGGAAGGCTTTTACCGTAGGGATTATATCGTTCCAGTCTGTTTCACTGGTTTTAGTAAGCGTAATGAAGTTAGCCATGATGAATACTCCCCTGATGAAAGGGAAGCTGAACAATTCCATCGCCAGGGGTGATGGTTTTGCGCTGGCTTCATCCGGAAAATCAATGCTTTTGCCCGGATACAACAGTTTGTTAGCCACAAACTTCATTGTTTCCGGATTGGGTGTCATTTCTGTATATATGCTGATGATCGGATTTCCTGTTTTAATCATTTTATCCTAATTTTCCTGACAAAGGTAGCATTTTCCAGGCAGAATTTCTGCCCGGTCATGTGGAAAACCTCATCGAATTTTACAATAACGTTATAAGCAGCAACAATACTATATCCACGCTGCCCCCTTCTCTTATTTACATTAAAATTTAAGGTCATGTTATTGAAAGAACTCTCCGCAAAAATTGAAGCTGCCCTGAACCAGCAAGTAGAAATGGAAGCCGCCTCCTCTCAGTATTACCTCGCTATGGCCTCCTGGTCCGAAGTACAAGGCTATAACGGCGTTGCTCAGTTTCTTTACCGGCATTCTGATGAAGAAAGAGTGCATATGCTGAAACTGTTAAAATTCATCAATGAAAGAGGCGGACACGGCATTGTCCCCGCATTAAAACAACCCAGCCTGAAATTCAAAGACTTACATAATATTTTTGATCAGGTATATACCCACGAACTGAAAGTTTCCAAAGAAATCAACCACCTGGTAGACCTCTCCCTGCATGAAAAAGACTACGCGACCCACAATTTTATGCAGTGGTATGTGACCGAACAGATCGAAGAAGAGCGCATGGCCCGTCATATCCTCGACAAACTGAAGATCATCGGTGAAGACAAAGGCGGCCTCTATAGCTTTGATCGGGACCTGGCCATTTTTAATACTGTCGATGGCCGATAATATTATTAAAATTTTGCATTTATTTTTTACTGGCGGCTTATTACTTTTGTAGCCTATGCAGACAACAAAGACGCTGAAAGCACGCAAAAGGATAGCACTGATCGCACACGACCATAAAAAGGCCGAACTGATTGAGTGGGCTACCTACAACAAAACAGTATTAAGCCGCCATGAACTATATGCTACCGGCACCACCGGCAAGCTGATAGAAGAGGCGCTGGACGTTTCTGTCAGGAAGCTGCTGAGCGGCCCTCTCGGCGGCGACCAGCAGATAGGCGCGCTGGTAGCGGAAGGAGCTCTCGATGTGATCATCTTCTTCTGGGACCCCATGGAAGCCCTGCCACACGATCCGGATATCAAGGCACTGCTGCGCCTGGGCGTAGTATGGAATATCCCCGTGGCCTGCAACCGCGCATCTGCCGACTTCCTTCTCACATCTCCGTTGATGCATCAGGACTATGAAGTAATCCTTCCGGATTATTCTCAGTACATGCAGCGGAAAATCTAAAACTGTTCCGTCTTTATAAATTCTCCTTCGTTACTGGCAATCACTCCTGCTCACGGAACCTTTCCGGGAGTGAGATTCTTTTTTGCCATTTTATTAACACTCCTTACCATCGCACAACATCCTGTGGCTGATATTATCCAGTCTCCATCCGGATTCGTGCATGCCAGGAAATGATAAAACAGGGTGTTTAAATACAAACGCTGATCATACCAGCATAAGAATCATATAATTAGCGATAAAAACAGACTTCCTTTTTGCTATTTTCGCATCTTACGGTTTAAATAAGGTAGATGTTGAAGCAATTATTAGCCGGCGTAGCCTTGTGTGTAGGCTTGGCGCAACAGGCATCGGCACAGTTACCCCCCAAAAGGGAAATGAGAGGGGTGTGGATCGCCACAGTGGAGAATATTGACTGGCCTTCCAGACGGGGCCTACCCACAGAGCAGCAGAAACAGGAATTCATTGATTTGCTAAATCAGATGCAGCGCAATGGCATGAATGCCGTGGTTGCACAGATACGTCCGGTAACAGACGCATTTTATGCATCCCCATACGAGCCCTGGTCTGAATACCTCACCGGCACTCAGGGACAGGCACCCAACCCATATTATGATCCTCTTCAGTTTATGATTGAAGAAACGCATAAACGCGGTATGGAGTTTCATGCCTGGTTCAACCCCTACAGGGCCGTGTTTAATGTGAGCCGCAACAGTGTGGCCGCCAACCATATCACCCGCCTGAAGCCACAGTGGTTTCTGACTTACGATAACAAAAAGTACTTCGATCCGGGTATCCCAGAGGTAAGGACCTATGTTACCATGATCGTGCGTGATGTGGTAAAACGTTATGATATAGATGCCGTCCACTTTGATGACTACTTTTATCCATACCGGGTGCCGGGCAAGGAGTTCCCCGATTATGTTTCCTACCGCCTGTATGGTAATGGTGTGATGAAAGACGACTGGCGCAGAGCCAACGTAGACGCCATCATTGAGATGCTGAGTGCAGCCATCAAGGCCGAAAAGCCCTGGGTGAAATTCGGGATCAGTCCCTTCGGCGTATGGCGTGATCGCAGCAAAGACCCTGAAGGCTCCTACACACATGGAGGCATGACCAATTATGATGATCTTTATGCAGATATATTAAAATGGCTGAAAAAAGGCTGGATAGACTATGCTGCCCCTCAATTGTACTGGGAACGTGGTCACCGCCTCGCCGATTATGAAGTGTTGCTCAACTGGTGGAGCCAGCACGGATACGGCCGGAATATATTTATCGGTCATGGCGTATACCGGATAGGCAGCAGTGCCGCCTGGAAAAATCCGGACGAACTGCCCAGACAGATCGAAGAAGTCCGTACCCTCAACACCATTCAGGGTAGCATCTTCTACAGTGCCAAGTCTTTCAGAGGTAATCCCCTCGGTATAGAAGACTCCCTGCGCAACCATTTCTATAAATACCCGGCGCTGCGCCCGCTGATGCCCTGGCTGCCCAACACCACACCATACCCTCCTTATTTTATAGATGCCTTTGAACGGCCGGGGGGACTGGAAATACACTGGTCAGATGACGATACTAGCGGCCGCACCAAACAATACGTACTGTATCGTTTTGAGCAAAACGAACCTATTAACGTCAGCGACCCTACGAAAATACTGGCCATCCTGCCGCAGTCTTCTGATCCGGAATACAAAGACCTGACGTATGTAAAAGGTAAACTCTACACCTATGTAGTAACAGCACTCGACAGGCTTCAGAACGAAAGTCCGCTCAGCGAACCACTCAGGATGCAGATCCAGAACGGAAAGACGGCATTTGTCTTTGAACCATAATATTCAGAAACGGGCGTATTAGAAAATAAATGCGCCCGTTTCCATATCAATAGCCGTGGCTGGCGGACGAGGGTCCAGAAAACGGAAGTTATCTGTATCTACAATAAAAGGAGCCGTTGACAAAATAAGGCTGCCGGCAATCCCATCCACCGGAGCTCCCCGTCTCCTGAAGCTTTTCCTTCTTTTGCGATTCTCTATAAAATCAGAAAAAATATACCCATAGCCCTGCTTTTCTATAGGCAGAAACATATCCTCTACAACCCTGTATGCCTCTCCATCTTTTACAATGGCCCAGCAACTAATTAAGGACTCTTTCTTTCCATCTGGCATGATCTTAAAAACATCCAGTTGTCGCCTATGTTTCTCCATCTCAAAAGTCCTGATAGAAGGATTATTTTCCCTGAACTCCTCAAAGCTCATATAGACGCCATCATTTAGTTTGGCAGCCATCAATGCAGGAATTTCTCTTTTCCTAATATGTCGTGTAACAATACTTGCTTTAGTCAAAAACGATTCGCCGGTTTCGGGTGATTTCAGCAGTAACCTATTCAGGGCTTCAGCGATATCTGTCTTATGCTTAAAGTTGGCAAGCATTCCGGAGCTCATCTTAATATCATCCACCGTATTAAGCCGTTTGTATTGCATACCGTCAGGTGAGCCATAAACAGTAGCTTTCAGGCGCACATAAGATTTTTCCATTATCCCGGCCCCTCTTGCCGCAACGCGCAGGTCTTCCACCACCCATAGCAATTTGACGCCATCAGGTGTATATAGATGTGAATAGGCTTTATCAATATAATCTGCCAGGTAGGAACTCATATTCCTGTCTGGTACATAAGACTGGAAGGCGAACTCCATGCCTACCCGCAGATAGCCCATATGGGCAGTATCCCATACAACACAAACCACCTCGATACCGCTGATTTTATACGGAAGCTTGTCTGCAGACAACTGCGGTTTTTTAGTCAGCTCTATCTTATTGGTATTGATTGTTTTAATCGTATCCTCGGACGGATACTGGGCCCGGACCTGCTGTGCAAAACCAGTCAGCAGGCTGGCAAATATCAGGGAGTATTTTATAGACATCGTATATAGGCACGGGTTATAGAATGGTAAATGATCCTTAAAATTAGGAAAATCATCTTTCCGGCTATGAAAGTGGTCTTATTATATTGATAAAACCTCCAAAAAAGAGGTATTTACCATTCACGGTCGGGAATCGGCCCTGCGTCGCAGTCATTTTTTTATAAATTCTAACAATAAGCACCTTCATTTTATTTTTTTCTAAATTTTTTGCTTCTAACAAAAATTTGTATAAAAAATCCCGCCTTCCTTTAGTATCTTTAAACCGTTCCCGAATTATATCGTACACCACCCATCGACGCAAGTCAGAAGGGAGGGGTGTGTCAAAGCAAAAAATCTAAACCAAATGGATGAAGTGAAGCAAACGCAAGGTTTATACCGTCCGGAATTTGAACATGACGCCTGCGGAACAGGTTTTACGGCTCACATCAAAGGGCGTAAATCCCACCATATTATACGTGATGCCCTCACCATGCTGGAAAACATGGAACACCGCGGAGCCTGCGGTTGTGAGCAAAACACAGGAGATGGTGCAGGAATTCTGTTCCAGGTACCTCATGAATTTTTGTATGATGAATGCCTGCGATTAGGCATCAGCTTACCCGAATTTGGTAAGTATGGCGTAGGCATGATCTTTTTCCCGAAAGAACCGCGCTGGCGCGAAGAATGCAGGGAAATACTGCAACGCAGTGCTGAAAAGCTGGGCCTGGAGATACTGGGCTACCGTAAAGTACCCGTTCGCCCTGATGGCATCGGTGAATCCGCCCTGTCTGTAGAGCCGGAAATAGAACAGGTATTTATTGCCTGTCCTTATCATATCAGCGATCCGGAAGCATTCGAGCGTAAGCTGTTCGTACTCCGCAACTACGTCTCCAAAACCGTACGTAATACTATTCCAAAGGAAAAAGCGCTGTTCTACATCGCCTCCCTTTCCTATAAAACAATCGTATATAAAGGTCAGCTGACGACCTATCAGGTACGCCATTATTATACTGACCTGAGCGATGAGAAGATGGTATCCGCCTTTGCCCTCATCCACTCCCGTTTTGCGACCAATACCTTCCCCAGCTGGCGGTTGGCCCACCCTTACCGCTATATCGCCCACAACGGGGAAATCAATACACTCAAAGGAAACCTCAACTGGCTCCGTTCCGGTGAGCGTGACTTTGTATCCAAATATTTCACGCCGGAGGAAATGGACATGCTACTGCCCATCGTAGAAGAAGGACAGTCAGACTCCGCCAGCCTCGACAACGTTATAGAGCTGCTGACCATGACAGGCCGCTCCCTGCCTCATGTAATGATGATGCTCATCCCGGAAGCATGGGATGGCAACGAAGACATGGCTGCAGAAAAGAAAGCATTTTACGAATACCACGCCTCCCTCATGGAGCCCTGGGATGGACCGGCATCCATCTCCTTCACCGATGGTAAAATCATCGGTGCCACCCTGGACCGTAACGGTTTACGCCCCAGCCGCTTTGTGGTGACCAAAGATGATCGCGTGATCATGGCCTCAGAAGCCGGCGTATTGCCTATCGATCCAAAGAATGTTAAACAGAAAGGCCGCCTGCAACCCGGTAAAATGTTTATCGTAGACATGGACCAGGGCCGCATTATCGGCGACGAAGAGCTCAAACAACAGATCTGTTCCCAGCAGCCTTACGGCGAATGGCTCAACAAATACAAGATCCGCCTGGAAGAGCTGCCAGAGCCAAGGGTTACCTTCAGCCACCTCGAACACGATCAGATATTCAAATACCAGCGCGCTTTTGGCTACAGCACAGAAGACCTGGAGCATATCATCTCACCCATGGCCATCGACGGCAAAGAGCCTATAGGCTCCATGGGCACCGATACACCGCTGGCAGCACTGAGCAACCAGCCGCAACATCTGGCCAACTATTTCAAACAGCTATTTGCCCAGGTAACCAACCCACCCATCGATCCCATCCGGGAACGACTGGTGATGTCACTCGCCACCTTCGTAGGCGGCAATGGCAACCTGCTTGATGAAGATCCGCTGCACTGTCATAGCCTGGCACTGCGCCATCCTATCCTCAACAACTACGAGCTGGAGAAGATTCGCAGTATTGACACCGGTCTGTTTCAGGCTAAAACACTGCATACCTACTTCAAGGCCGACGGCAAACCCGGCTCCCTTGAAAAAGGCCTGGCACGTCTCTGTCGCTACGCTGTAGATGCAGTGGAAGATGGCTTTGAAGTGATCATCCTCTCAGACCGCGCAATCGACTCTGAACACGCTGCCATTCCTTCTCTGCTGGCTGCTTCCGCTGTACACCACCACCTGATCCGCAAAGGTATCCGTGGCTCGGTAGGTCTCATCGTGGAAGCCGGCGATGTATGGGAAGTACACCACTTCGCCTGCCTGCTCGGTTTCGGCGCCACCGCTGTAAATCCTTATCTGGCCCTCAGCACCATCCGCGACCTGAAGCTGTCCAACAAACTGGACACCTCCTGCGATGTGGACAAACTGAAGAAAAACTATATCAAAGCCATCTGCGACGGCCTCCTGAAAGTATTCTCCAAAATGGGCATCTCCACCCTGCAATCTTATCAGGGTGCACAGATCTTCGAAATACTGGGCATCAACCAGCAGGTGGTAGACAAATACTTCACCGGCGCGGTATCCCGTATACAAGGCCTCGGCCTCGACGAAATCGCCCGTGAAACACTGGCTAAACACTGGATGGGCTACGGCCGCAAGGAAAAACCGGTACAACGGCTTACAGAAGGCGGCGTATACCAATGGAAACGCAAAGGGGAGTTTCACCTCTTTAATCCTACTACCATACACCTGCTGCAGTATTCTACCCGTATGGGCGACTACAGCATCTTTAAAAAATACTCCAAGGCCGTTAATGACCAGAGCGAAAAAGCCTGCACACTTCGTAGTCTGTTTTCGTTCAGGCGTAACCGTTCTTCCATCTCCATCGAGGAGGTAGAACCAGCCAGCACCATCCTGAAACGTTTCGCTACAGGAGCTATGAGCTTTGGTTCTATCTCACACGAAGCCCACTCCACCCTGGCCATTGCCATGAACCGTATTGGTGCCAAAAGCAATACCGGTGAAGGGGGAGAAGATGAAATACGCTACGAGCAACTGCCCAACGGCGACTCTATGCGTTCTGCTATCAAACAGGTAGCCAGCGCCCGTTTTGGCGTAACCAGCTACTACCTGACCAATGCCGACGAACTACAGATTAAAATGGCCCAGGGCGCAAAACCCGGTGAGGGCGGACAGCTGCCCGGCCATAAAGTGGACGACTGGATTGCGAAAGTGAGACACTCCACACCAGGTGTAGGTCTTATCTCGCCACCACCACACCACGATATTTATTCTATCGAGGACCTGGCACAGCTCATCTATGACCTGAAAAATGCCAACCGTGCCGCCCGTATCAGCGTAAAACTGGTATCCAAAGCCGGTGTAGGCACCATCGCTGCCGGCGTGGCCAAAGCACATGCCGACGTAGTACTGGTATCCGGTCATGATGGCGGTACCGGCGCCTCTCCGGAAAGCTCTATCAAACATGCCGGCCTCCCTTGGGAACTGGGCCTCGCAGAATCTCACCAGACGCTGGTGAAAAACAAACTGCGGAGCAGGGTAGTGCTGCAAACAGACGGTCAGCTGAAAACAGGCCGCGATATCGCTATCGCCACCCTGCTTGGCGCCGAAGAATGGGGCGTAGCCACTGCTGCTCTTGTAGTAGAAGGCTGTATCATGATGCGTAAATGCCATCTCAATACCTGCCCTGTAGGTGTAGCCACACAGGATGGAGAGCTGCGCAAACGCTTCTCCGGCGATCCTCAGCACGTGGTAAACCTCTTCAACTTCCTGGTGGAAGAACTGCGCGAAATCATGGCTGATCTGGGCTTCCGTACCATCAACGAAATGGTAGGCCAGGTAGATTGCCTGCAAATGCGCGAGGGCATCACCCACTGGAAAACACAGAAACTGGACCTCTCGCCCATACTCTACAAAGAACCAGCCGCTCCTGAAACAGGCCTGTACAAACAGGAAGAACAGGATCATGGTATCAGCGAAGTGCTGGACTGGCAGCTGCTCAAAGCAGCCCAGCCTGCCCTGGATAAAAAAACAAGAGTATATCAACAGTATACCGTTAAAAATACAGACCGCACAGTAGGGACCATTCTTTCCAACGAAGTGTCTAAGCGATACAAAAGCGAAGGCCTGCCGGAAGATACCCTGCACTTCAAATTCACAGGCTCCGCGGGGCAGAGCTTCGGCGCCTTCACTACCAAGGGCATCACCATGGAACTAGAAGGAGAAGCCAATGACTATTTCGGTAAAGGACTGTCTGGCTCCAAACTGATTCTCTATCCTCACGGAGAAGCTGGTTTCAAAGCCGAAGAAAATATCATTGCGGGCAACGTATGTTTCTACGGCGCCACCTCCGGTGAAGCCTATATCCGCGGGAAAGCCGGCGAACGCTTCTGCGTACGCAACTCCGGAGCTACCATCGTGGCAGAAGGAGTAGGCGACCACGGTTGCGAATATATGACCGGCGGGAAAGCCGTGATCCTTGGTGAAACAGGTCGCAACTTCGGCGCAGGTATGAGCGGCGGTATCGCTTATGTGTACGATGTTAATGGTTCCTTCGCCAACCACTGCAACCGCGACATGATTGATCTTGATCCGCTGGACCAGGATGATGTGGCCGCCCTGCACGACCTGATCACTAAACATCACGCCTACACGAACAGCACCGTGGCTAAATTCATATTAAAAGACTGGGAAAACCAGCTGCGCCACTTCGTGAAAGTATTCCCTAAAGAATACAAGGCTGTACTGAAAGCTGGTGTAGCTCAGGCACAGAAGATAAACCGTTAATAATGAAAAGATTTTTCCAGCGGATATCAGGCCTGGCCTGGTATTCACTGGAAGAAGGAAAAAATAAATTAGGACTATGGGTAAACCTACAGGATTCCTGGAATTTACACGAGAGCAGCCCGGGAAATCTGATCCCCGGGAAAGGATCAGTCACTACAACGAGTTTGTAGAACGTTTTCCTGACAACAAATTGAACCAGCAGGCTGCCCGTTGTATGAACTGCGGCGTTCCTTTCTGCCACAGCGGCTGCCCGCTCGGCAACGTAATACCTGAATTTAATCATGCTGTTTACCGTCAGGACTGGCAGGAAGCCTATGATATCCTGACGTCTACCAATAACTTCCCGGAATTTACGGGCCGTATCTGTCCGGCTCCCTGTGAAAGCGCCTGTGTGCTGGGTATCAACCAGCCGCCAGTGGCCATCGAGGAAATCGAAAAGCATATCATTGAAATTGCTTTCGATAAAGGACTGGTACAGGCTAAAATCCCCCGGATGCGTACCGGCAAAAAAGTGGCCGTTGTTGGCTCCGGACCAGCCGGGCTGGCTGCTGCTGCGCAGCTCAACTATGCCGGTCATACTGTTACCGTGTTTGAAAGAGATGATAAACCCGGAGGACTACTCCGCTATGGTATTCCCGATTTCAAACTGGAAAAGTGGACCATCGACCGCAGGATCAAACTGATGGAAGAAGAAGGCGTGACTTTCCAATGTAATGCCAACGTAGGCGTTAACGTTAGTACCAACGATTTGTTGAGGGAATACAATGCCATCGTACTTGCCGGTGGCTCCACTATTCCACGCGATCTTGGTATTGCTGGTCGCGAACTGAAAGGGGTTCATTATGCCATGGACTTCCTCAAACAGCAAAACAAAAGAGTAGGTAATATTCCCGTGGATGGTCAGGATATTCTGGCCACCGGCAAAAATGTGGTAGTGATAGGAGGTGGTGATACCGGTTCCGACTGCGTAGGCACCAGCAACCGTCATGGCGCCATCAGCATTACACAGCTGGAGCTCATGCCCAAACCTCCGGGCGAGCGTACCGACTTTATGCCATGGCCTACCTACCCGATGATATTAAAAACATCCTCTTCCCATGAAGAAGGCGCTGACCGCCAATGGGCGATTGCCACCAAAGCCTTTGTGGGTGACGAAAACGGCCATCTGAAAGCCCTTCGTCTGGTGGACCTCCAATGGTCTCTGGGTACCGATGGCAGACCGGCCAAATTCACCGAAGTACCTGGCTCCGAAAGAGATATTCCCTGCGAACTGGCGCTGCTGGCCATGGGCTTCGTACATCCGCAACATACCGGCATGCTGGAACAGCTGGATGTAGAACAAGATGAAAGAGGCAATGTCAAAGCGACTGAAAAAGATTACCTGACATCCATTCCTAAAGTATTTGCTGCTGGCGATATGCGCCGCGGACAATCACTGGTGGTATGGGCCATCAGTGAAGGTCGCGAGTGTGCGAGAAAAGTAGATGAATTCCTGATGGGAAGCTCCCAACTGGAAAGCAAAGACCATTCCTTACAGGCAATGGCACTCTGATAATAATAGCGGTAAACTTTTAGCCTGTTGCTTAACAGGCTGAAGGCAACGTTCATAAAATATGATGACAGCTAACGGCTAAAAGCTAGTAGCTATTTATTAACGCTTTTCTCATAAGCAGGTTTAGATTTTGTTGTAACCTTCAGCCGGGCCGGGTTTTTACCCGGCCTTTTATTTTGCCGGAATTGGCTTACTTTTACGGCCCCTATAACCTGTACCATGAAACGATTCATTGCTGTTGCCGCAACCTGCCTGCTCTCTTTCCAGCTGCAGGCGCAGAAAAAAAATATCAAAGGGAAAGTCTATTATCAGGTGTATGAAATCTCTGCAGCCTCCATTGAAGCGCGGCCCCGGAAAACACTATTGCTGCTCTCTTCCGGTCCCATGTCTAGCAGAAAATATATACAGGACCTCCAGTATGAGATGAAAAAAAGACTCGAGAAAAAAGGGCTGGCATGTTCTCTCGAATATATAGGTCTGGAGTCCGACAATTTGCAGGAAAAGATTAACACTGCTGTTAAAACACATCATCCCGATTTGTATATGGTGGTTACTCCTACCTCCATACAAAACGTTATCGCTCAGGATAATTCCAACTCCAGCAGAATGATGGTAGATTGGACACAACAAACCTTTGACATCAATTTGTACGATAATACCTCCGGACAGCTCAATCTCTGGGAGGCCCGCCTGGAAAGCCGCGCCGATCTCTCCGGGGAGAAAATTTTCAGACGTCTGTCTGCCGCTCTGCTTGACCGCTGGGAAGAAATTGGTCTTATCCCGAAAAAGCCATCCTGAACTTGATAGTTTTACAGACAGAATTAACAGATCAGCAGAAATAAATCCGCCGTTCAGCTATTTTCCCGGCGCTCAGCCATGATTCCGGATACATTTGTTATCTATGAAACAATGGTGCTGCCTTTTGGGATTTTTTTTCATTTGCCTTTCTGCTGCTGCGCAGGATCAGGGAGAAGAGAATCTTATCCTGTATGCCAGCACACTAAAAAAGGGACTCTATAAGTCGTTCCGGGAATTTCAGTTCAACAGCCCTTCGGAAGAAGGAGATCTGGTGATAAAAAGCCGTAGTACCGCGGCCCAGATCTACCTGCTGGCCAGCAGAAATGAACTGGTGATGCGCGACCGGGCAGGGCAGGAGCATAAAATAAAAAGCTACTGGGGCTTCTGTGATGGTCAGCATGTTTACATAAAAGATAATGGCCTGAATGAAATACACCAGGCAGGTTATTATTGCATTTATGAAATCCATGGTGTTCAACCATCCCGCAGTATCTACAATCAGGCGGATATGACTGTCAGTACACTCAACACTCCCATACATCTGAAAAAAGTTATCAACATCATTACCGGCGAGATACTGGAGTTGTCTCTTTATAATCTCCGGAAATACATTCTGCCACAAGACCCCGAACTACTGGAAGAATTCAGCACAGACAAAGACAAAAAAGATAAGTTGGAATATTATATTTTCCGTTTTAACCAGCGCAACAAACCCTCCCTGTCTTCCCCTCAAAGCGGGAAATAATCTACCCAACCACCAGCAACAGACGCTCTTTCCCACGTCTGCCATCAATTTTCAGTATGCCCGTTCACGTATTTTAGTGTATCCTTGCAGTATTATTCACCCCCAATACCTGCGGGTATGGATTTTGTACTGGTGCAGGGCTAATCGGCGGAAACTCAGGGTTAAACCCGAAAAATAAACCATTGGAACGCTCGTGCGTTTTATTTCATAAATTACTTTTAGTAATCAAACATAGTGACAGAACCAGCAGAAACCGGAGAAAAACGCGGCCGCCCCTGGTGGCGTTGGCTTTTATGGATCATTGTTGCGGTGCTTCTTTTGCCCGTAATGGCAGTTTTATTATTACAGTTGAATGGTGTACAGAACTACCTGAGAGAACAAGGGGAAATCTATTTACAGCGGAAACTGAAGACCAAAGTACAGATAGGCTACCTTCGGGCAAGAGGATGGCATTACCTGGAACTGCGGAACGTTTATGTGGCCGACACCGCACACCAAGCCCTGTTTTATACCAGCTCTCTTAAAGTCCGCTATAACCTGCTGGCCCTTATCAACAATGAACTTCAGATTGACAAGCTGGAATGGGACTCCCTGCTGATCAATGCTTACCGTAATAAAGGTGATTCCGCATTCAACTATCAGTTTGCCATTGATGCATTCACGACAAAAAAAACAACTCCTGATACTATCGCGCCTGCTTCAGGCACCACACTTCAGTTCAGGATCAAAGACGTATCCCTTCGGCATGCCAGGCTGCGTTATGAAGATCAACCCGGTGGGATGGGCGCCATCGCCTCATGGGATACCCTTCATATATACCCCGACGATCTGATTGTTGACGATGGCATCTACGCCTTCAGAGGAATTGAGCTGGTTGGCCTCAAAGGTTTCTTCCAACAGCAGTATATCCCTTCAGTAGCTACCAATGCGGCTCCGCCGCCACCGGCTGAAGATACCAGCAGTCCAGGCATTCACCTGCTGATGAAAAAGCTGCAGATCAAAAACAGTTCTTTCCTGTACAGCAGCGATGGTATCGGCATATCTACCCTCTGGAAAATAGGAGATATAGTATTGCGTAACAGCAACCTCGATACCGATTCTACCCGGATACAAGTAGGAGACCTGACCATCCGCAATACCACGGGCTCGCTAGCCATGGTGCCCGGTAAGGATCATACGCCGGCGACTCCCGACACTACACCCAATACATGGCAGGTATTTGCCACACAGGTCAACCTCGACCGCCTTGGTTTGCGGTACGATAACGGTACGCCCACACCAAAGGCTGCCGGTCCCGACCCGGACTACAACCACCTGTTTCTGACCGGCATCTATTCAAAGATTGCCAATATTCAGTATAGCCCGGATAGCACCCTGGCCAGCATAAAAAGCTTCTCCGCCCGCGACTGGTCAGGCTTCACCATCCGTAAGGCCAATATGGACATCTCCTTTACGCCCAAAAGCCTTACGCTGAAAAATTTCCTGGTACAAACCAACAAAAGCATCCTTAGAAAACATATAGCCGTTACCGTTCCATCCTGGGATGGCATCGCTGATCATATGGACCAGCTGGGCCTCGACGCCAATCTGGATTCTGTACAGATAGCCCTCGCGGAATGGCTTCCCTTTGTACCCGATGCGCGCAAAAACAAATACTTCAATCCACTGTGGAAAAAACAACTAACGCTATCGGCTATATTAAAAGGTAATCTGGGAATGCTGAATATCAAACAGCTGTACCTCAACGACCATGACGGCAACCTCATCAAAGCCACCAACGGACAAGTGGAGCATGTGACTGATGCAGACCGTTTAAATGCCAATCTGCCGGATCTTTTTATCCAGTCAGGTAATAAACCGCTGCGATCCTGGCTGCCAGCCGGCACGCTGCCGGATACACCCCGACTGCCAGAACATATGATCATCACCGGCCTCTTCAAAGGCGGCATGAAAAATATGCTGACGCAGTTACAGCTGAAAAGCGACTACGCCAACGCCAGTGTGAACGCACGACTGTCTAATATCACCGACAGCATCCGCGGTACTTACGATATCAATATCCCATCCTTCAGAATACATCCGGGTATCATGCTCTATGACACCGCCTATGGATGGATGAGCGGTAAATTATCGGCTACCGGTCAGGGTTATACGCTGAAACAAATGGCAGCCAAGGCCGCTGTCACGCTGTATGATGCGACCTACAACCGCTATACTTACCGCAATATCAATGTAGACGCCAGTATCCATAAAGGAGCCTTCCAGGCAAAAGGAGAAAGTGCGGATACCAGTCTCAATACTACTTTTGACATCAGCGGCCAGTTGAGTGATACTGCCTTGCAGTCGCTGAAAGCCAATATGGAGATTACCAATGCCGATCTCTATGCGACTCATTGGTACACAGAACCATTGAGTCTGAAAGGCAATCTGGTAGCAGACTTCAGCAGCCTGGCACCACAGCGGCTGGAAGGGAACGCCCTGCTGACCGACTGGCAGATAACCGCCAAAGACCAGATAGTGCCGTTAGACACTGTTTCATTAGTGGCTCACTATCTCGACCGGCAATACATCGACATCAAAAGTCCGTTTGGCCCCATCACGGCCAACGGCTATATGGATTATACTAAAATCGGCGACGCCTTCAACCGGATCATCATGAAACCGCTGTTGCCTGCCGATTCCGGCCGTATGGTGATCATTCCGCCAGGTCAGCACCTGGAATTCGCGGCCTCCCTGCAGGTGCCCCGGAGCTTTGCTCCGCTGATATCCGGCCTCCAGATGGATATGCCAATGGACATCAGCGGTCGTCTCAACAGCGATAGCAGTCTACTGTTTGTAAAAGCCAATCTTCCCAAATTCAAGTACGACTCTATCCAGATAGACAGCCTGCAGTTATATGCCCGCATAATAGACACCTCACTGCAAACCCGTCTGTCTGTCGCGGACATGAAACATCCTTCTTTCCCGCTGCAGCACACCGTTCTGTTGGCACATGCCAATACCGGAGTGGTCAATTTCGGCCTGCTGCTCGACGATATTAAACGACAACCTAAATACCGGCTCGGCGGCATATTATCCTTCCTGCCGGACAATGTGATGCAGCTGACGCTTAAGCCCGATCTGCTGTTGAATAAACAGCCCTGGAATGTAGCTGAAAACAATATCCTGCGCATCAAAAACGGCGCGCCGGATACGGCCAACATCAAACTGTTCCAAGGTGAACAGTCCATCGCTATCAACACTCTGCCTGACACCAGCGCCACGCCTGCCCTGCAGGTCCGTATCGGCAATTTCCAGCTGGGCACTATCACCGGTATGCTCGCCACCGACACCCTGCTGGCCAATGGCCTCCTCAATGCAGAAGCGCTGGTCCGCAACTGGAACACCCAGCCACTCGTTCATGCCAAACTCAAAGTGGACAGCCTTAGCGTAAAAGCAGCCGAGTTAGGCACACTCGACGCGACCGTAGATAATGTAAACCCGGAAACGTATAAACTCAATGCTACCCTCAAAGGACATGGCAACGATGTGAATATCGCCGGCACCTACGACAGCACCATCAACGCACAGGTGACTGTCGCCAATCTGCAGATGGCATCACTGGAACCTTTCACCATGGGAAACATCACCCATATGTATGGCAGCGCCAATGGCCAGTTTAATATCTCCGGTACCGCCAGCGAGCCTAATGTGAAAGGGGACCTGCATTTCAATAATGCCGGTGGTGTGATCAGCTACATAGGCAGCAATCTGCACCTGCCTGATGAAGACATTGTAATTGATGATAAAGGCATCCTGTTCAACAACCTGGTGGTAGCCGACAGCCTCAACAATGAACTCATTGTGAACGGGCGTATCAACACCACCGATTTTATCAAATACGGATTTAATCTGAATATCACAGCCGATAACTTCATGGCGCTGGGCAAACAACAAAACAACGATCAGTGGATCTATGGTCCGGCCTTTATTGACAGTAAAGTTACTGTTCGTGGTTCCCTTGATCTGCCCAGAGTAGATGCCAATGTAAAACTCCGCGACAAATCCAGCGTCACCATGATCCTGCCGCAGGAAGAGCCCGGACTGGCCGACAGGGAAGGCATCGTGGAATTTATTGATAAAAAACACCCGATAGATACCGCTCTGCTGGCCAGACTGGACAGCGCCAAATACAGCAACCCAAGACTCAAAGGTGTCTTCTTCTCCGGCAATCTGGAAATCACGCCGGAATCAATGCTGAAAATCATTATCGATAAAGACAATGGAGACTACGTACAGGCCAAAGGTACCGCTAACCTCAACGCTACACTGGATCCCAGCAACAAAATGAGCATTACCGGCCGTTACGAAATCTCTGAAGGAAAGTATGAAATGTCGCTTAATCAGCTCATCAAACGCTCCTTCGATATCCAGAAAGGCAGCTTCATCTCTTTCAACGGAGATGCCATGAGCGCCGATCTGGACATCACCGCCAAATACAGTGTCAACGCCCCGGCCATAGACCTCATACAGGACCAGCTTGGCGGTATGTCAACGGAACAGCGGAATACTTATAAACAACGTATTCCTTTCGATGTATACCTCAAGATCAAAGGCAGCCTGCTGAAACCAGATATCAGCTTCCAGCTCGATATGCCTGAAAGGGAACGCAATGTGTTCAACGGTATGCCTTATAACCGTATCAAACAGATCAACCTCGTACCATCTGAACTGAATAAACAGGTAATGGGATTGCTGGTGCTCAACACATTCATTCCTGATGATCCGATGAGCACACTGGACAATGGCGGAAACGCTGTAGGGCAGGCTGCACGCAACAGCGTAAGTAAGATATTATCCCAACAGTTGAATAACCTGGCCGGTAATCTGATCAAAGGGGTAGACCTCAGCTTCGACCTGCAAAGCAGAGAAGACTATTCTACCGGTTCTGCACAGGAAACGACCAACCTCAATATCGGCGCATCCAAAAAATTATTCAATGAACGTTTAACCGTTTCCGTTGGTTCCAATATCATGCTTACAGGCAACCAGCAAAACGCCAGTTCACTGGTAGGTGATATCTCCATAGAATATAAACTGAGCCGCGACGGCCGGTACCGGCTGAGGGTATATCAGCGTAATGATAACCAAACCGTTATACAGGGTCAGTACACCGAAACCGGCGTTGCCTTTATGCTGGTAATGGATTATGATGAATTCAGGGAAATATTCCAGCGCTCCAAAAGAGAAAACAAACAACAACGCCTGCGCGATGAAAAAGCCATAAAAGAGGCGAAGCAGGCAGAAACAAATCAGAAGAAGTAATGCAGAAGGGAAATAGCTATATCATCATATGTATCATTTTATGCCTGGGCTTCCTGGCTATCAGCTCCTGCAGCACTACCCGTTCGGTACCGGAAGGTGACCGTCTCTTTACCGGCAGCGAAATCCGATGGAAAGGTAAAAAACCAAGAGACTACAGCTCCCTGGGCGAAGGGATGGACAAAAGAACACGTCCACGTCCCAACCGCAAATTCCTGGGCATGCCCATCAAGCTGTGGTTGTATAATATGGGCCATGAGCCTAAGAAAAAAGGATTGAACTACCTTTTACGCAAAAAATGGGGAGAACCACCTGTATTGCTCAGCCAGGCTAAACCTGATTATACAGGCAAGGTGCTCGAAAACTATCTCATTGACAATGGTTATTTTCAGGCCGAAGTTTCTTCTTCCATAAAAAACAAAGGCAGTAAAAAAGCCGCTATCCAATACGAAGCGGTGCCTAATCATCGCTATACCATCAAAAGTGTGACCTACCTTACTGATACCAGCGCTATTGGCCGTACTGTCACTAAAACCTACGACCAAAGCTCACTGAAAGTAGGAGCACCTTATTCACTGGATTCTATCAAAGCCGAACGGGAACGCATACACGCCAGTTTAAAAGAACAGGGCTATTATTATTTTACACCGGATTATCTGCTGGTGCAGGCCGATACCACCAACAATGGTACGGTAGACCTGTTTGTGAAGATAAAAGACAATACGCCATTGCTGGCACTCCGCCCTTACCGGATGCATGATATCAGCCTGTTTCCGGACTATTCACTGGACAACGATTCCTTGTCTACCCAGGGTACACCGCTGTATTACCACGGCATGTATATCGTTGATTCCGCCAAACGTTTTAAGCCTATTGTATTTGACCGCTCTGTGTTTCTACGGCCGGACAGCCTTTACCGGCTGAGCTCTCACAATATTACCCTGCAACGTCTTATCAATCTGGGCGTATTCAAATTTGTGAAAGGCTCTTTCCGGCCTGTAAGAGATACTTCCCGCCACAACATTACCGGCGGCAATCCTAATACGCCTGCCATCAGAGATACCTCCAGACCACGGTTCGTACAACGCGGCGCCGACAGCACCTACCGTCGCGACACTGCGCTCGCCGGTACTTACCGCGCTATGGTCAATAACCGGGTATCACTCGACAGTGGCTGGCTCGATGCCAAGTTTTACCTGACACCCTATAAGAGCCGTTCCTTACAAACGGAGTTGAGAGGGACTTCCAAATCCAATGGCTACATTGGTTCTGAGGCCCGTATTACAGCTAAGAACCGTAACTGGCTGCATTCCGCCACATCGCTGGAAATAGGGCTTCGGGGTGGTTTGGAATGGCAAACGGGTAATAATAGCGGCGGCGGCTCCAACTCTTACAATCTGGGAGCGGAAGTAGCGGTGACTTTCCCTCGTTTCCTGACACCCATCCCATTCAATATCCGTACACCCTATGTGCCGCGCACCCGTATAAGCGCGTCTTACGAGCTGTACAGCCGGGTAAACCTGTATGACCTCAACGCCTATACGTTGCAGCTGCAGTACCTATGGCAGAAAACAGCCTATCTCAATCATGCCTTTTCACCTATTGCTGTCACCTATGTATTGCCTACCAAAACAACCAATGCTTACGACAGTATCCTGGCTAATGATCCCAGCCAGCGCGCTTCTATCGAAAAACAATTTATCATGGGCGGCAATTACACGATCACCTTCAACAACCAGACTGCCAACCGTATACACAGCTTCTTCCTGAGCGGCAATATCGACGTGTCTGGAAATATCGCAGGGCTGCTCATCAAAAAAGGAGATTCTACCAAAAACATATTAAAAAACCCTTTTGCCCAATATGAGCGGCTTACGCTCGAAGGCCGTCACTACTGGAGTATAGGCAAAGGCAAACAATGGGTCAACCGCCTGTTTATCGGGTATGGGCTGCCTTATGGTAACTCTACGACACTGCCTTTTGTTAAGCAGTTCTTTACCGGTGGTAGCAGCAGTATCCGTGCCTTCAGAGCCCGTACACTGGGACCAGGTTCCTATTTCAATAAAGCCCAGGATACCAGCTCCCTGCTGGCCAATGAAGCCGGGGATATCAAGCTGGAATTTAACTCGGAAGTACGTATTCACCTGACCAGCGTATTTAATTTCGCTGCATTTATTGATGCGGGCAACATATGGCTGCAAAAGAATGTACCGGAGAAGCCCGGCAGCCAGTTCAAATTTGATTCTTTTTATAGAGAGATTGCAGTGGGTGGCGGCGTAGGTCTCAGAATAGATGCCTCTATTGTGGTTGTGCGTTTCGACGTGGCAACGCCTTTCCGTATTCCTTATCTGCCGCCCAATGAACGATGGGTGTTTAATAAAATTAATTTCGGAGATCCCGACTGGCGAAAGAAAAACCTGATATTGAATATCGCTATCGGTTATCCGTTCTAACTGCAACGCCATTACGAATTTGTAATGGCGTGAATCACGCTGTCACCGGGATACAGTGTAGTACTCGTCCTATTGCTGAAATTATTGATGAACTGGCTGAAGAAGTGCGACCCCATTTCCCGGCCCTCACCAACCGCAATTCATAATACATCTTTGATGTGCTTGTAATTTGATTTCACAGCATCCAGGACATCGTCAAATCTTCCGCCTAATATCATTTTACCCATCCATAGCGCATATCCTTTCATCTGCTCAAATTCTATCTTCGGTGGCATGGCCAATGAGCTGGGATTGGTGAAAACATTTACGAGTACCGGTCCGGATGTTTTGCAGGCTTTTACCAGCACTTGCTCAACTTCATCCGGATCATGAACTGTAAATGTGGTGAAACCCATAGCAGTGGCTACAGCAGCAAAGTCCGGGTTGAGCATATCCGTTTGCCAGTCGGGAATACCGGCTACTTCCATTTCCAGTTTTACCATGCCTAACGAGCGGTTGTTAAAAACGATCACTTTTATCGGCAGATTATACTGACTGATGGTCATCAGATCGCCCAGCAGCATGGTAAGGCCACCATCGCCGCATAAGGCATATATTTCCCGGCCTGGCTGACCGAAGGCGGCCCCGATGGCCTGTGGCATGGCATTGGCCATGGAACCGTGATTAAAAGATCCCAGCAATGTACGTTTACCCGTCGCCGTTATATATCTGGCTGTCCATACATTAGTCATACCTGTATCAACTGTGAAAACAGCATCGGATGAAGCCAGCCTATTGATAACACTGGCAAGATATTCCGGACTGATGGCTTTTTCTTTTCCGCGGTCTTCTACATAAGTTTGTAGTTTTTGTTCTACTTGCTGATGGAAATCTGCCATGGTATCCAGGAATGTTCTGTCTTTTTTCTCCTGTATCATTGGTAATAAAGCCTGCAGGGTAGGGCCGATATCACCACAGAGACCCATCTCCAGAGAAGCACGACGGCCGAGTCTTTCCGGCTGTTTGTCTATCTGTATGATCTTCGCTTTTTCAGGCATAAATGGGGTATAGGGAAAGTCGGTGCCCAGCAGCAGTACTACGTCTGCTTCGTGCATGCTTTTATAGGCAGATGCCAGTCCGAGCAGCCCGGTCATGCCTACTTCGTTGGGGTTATCATAGGCGATGCCCATTTTAGCGCGGAAGGAGTAGCTGACAGGTGCTTTCAGCAAAGTGGACAGGGTTACTACGTCATCATGAGCGCTGGTAGCTCCCAGCCCACAATAAATGACCACTTTATCGGCCTCCTGTAACAGGTTGGCCAGCTGCTGCAGTTCTGCCTCTGCAGGACGCAATACCGGCGAGGTATGGTACAGCTTCAGGGAAGTGCTGATAGATACTGCCCCAGCGGCAGCTACATCACCGGGCAGGCCCAGTACAGCCACGCCTTTTTTATGTACTGCATGTTGCAGGGCAGCTTGTAACATGCGGGGGGCCTGTTCAGGTGTACAAGCCACCTGGTTGTAATGGCTGCAGTCTGCAAACAACTTGATGGTATTCGTTTCCTGAAAATAATCACTGCCAAACTCATTGGTGGCACAGGTGGATGCAATCGCTATCACGGAGGCGCCTGAACGATGTGCATCGTATAACCCGTTGATCAGGTGCACATGTCCAGGTCCGCTGCTTCCTGCGCAACAGGCCAGCCCGTTGAGCTGTGCTTCGGCGCCGGCAGCAAAGGCGCCGGCTTCTTCATGCCGCACATGGACCCACTGAATACGTCCATCTCTGCGTACCGCATCATTCAGATGGTTCAGGCTATCTCCCGTTACGGCATAAATACGTTTAATGCCGGCATCAGCCAGCATTTCCACTAATTGGTCGGCAACTAACTTTCCCATATATTTTTATTTTTTCCGGATGATTTTCTGTAGAAAAACAACAGGGATAACACTTTGTTTAAGTCAATCCCATCAGAAATAATCTCTATATTTATGGACCTAAACTGCGCATATCTTTATGACACCGTCATTGCTCTCCGTAAAAAACAAGTACCTGCTGCTGGCTGGTATCTCGCTGATGATCAGCACTACTGCGTGTAGCCGTAAGGTTACCCAGAGTGGGAAAGCGTCTTTTTACGCAGACTCCTTTGATGGGAAACGTACTGCCAGTGGAGAAACATTCCGGCAATACCGGCTTACAGCGGCCCATAAGACCCTCCCTTTTGGTACCAAAGTAAAAGTGATGAACATCGCCAACGGCCGTACGGTAAAAGTGCGCATTAACGACAGGGGACCTTTCGCACCCGGAAGAGTAATAGATCTGTCCCGGAAAGCAGCAGCCAAACTAGGTATGCTCAAAACCGGCGTGGCTACCGTGGAGATAAAATACAAGAAGCCTAAAAAATGAGAAGGAGAAATGCGGTGACATTTCCCCTCTCTTATTAATCATAACAGGTGTCCGTTTAACTCAAGCAGATTACTTGTTGAATTGTGCAACACGTTCTCTTCCACATCCCAATAAGACTTCGCCAACCATCAGTTTTGACAAACACAACAAAAACCACAGTCTATCATCTTCTTACAAATCACACAAAAACAATTCCCCGAAAAAAATCCTTGCCGGCGGCCATTTCCCTGTGCCAGTGGCTGCATCACGGCTGTATAGATTTTTTCCCACACCGTAGATAAAATGGATTCTCATTCCAGTGTAATTTTTTATCGGAAGCGTTGCAAATCGAGGATGTGGCTGTTTTATTTGCTGAACACTAATTACAGAACAATGAAAAAATATTCCCTTTTCAGTGCACTACTGGTAATATGCCTGTCTGTGCAGCAAATCTTTGCCCAAACGACACCGGTTGTACTACCAGGTTTTACTGCCTACGCCGATCCGGAAGAAAAAGATGTAGAGATCAACAGCAGTAATGGCGTAATAGACTGGACCGGCAATAACAACACCATCAATTTTTATTTTCATGCAGCTACTTCCGGAAAATTAAAAGTAACCCTGCAAGCCAGATCTGATGCTGGTAGTAAAGTATCTGTCACATTAAATGGAATGACTAAAATAGTAAGCATTCCTAACAACAATGAATATACGGATATTTCCGTTCTGCAAACAACAATTTCTAAACCGGGCTTTTATACCATTACCCTGAAGGGCATAGAGAAATCCGGAAAAGTATATGCAGATGTAAAAGGAATCAGCCTGGAAGGCCCTGCTACAAAGGATATCCAGTTCAACCCAAAATCCTGGCGCCGTTCAGCATCTGTACATCTGAACTATCCGGTACCGGAAGGAAAAAATGTAGAATGGTTCTATGGTGAAATAAAAGTACCTGAAGGAGAAGATAAACTGGGTACTTATTTTATGTCATGTGGTTTCCATCGCGGATATTTCGGTATGCAGGTGAACGGTCCTGCTGAGAGGAGAATTATTTTCTCTGTATGGGATGCAGGCACCGAGCCGGACAAGCGCAGTAATGTTAAATACGAAGACCAGGTGGTGCTGCTGGCAAAAGGAGATAGCGTGTACGCCAGCGGCTTCGGCGGAGAAGGTACTGGTGGCCATAGTCATTGGCTATACAACTGGAAAGCCGGCGAAACCTATCGTTTCCTGATGCATGCCGTACCAGTAGGTTCCACCACTACCTACACCGCTTATTTCTTCGTTCCCGAGCATCACGAGTGGAAACTGATCGCCAGCTTCCGTGCACCTAAAGACGGCAAATACATGGGACATCTCTATTCTTTCCTGGAGAACTTCTCCTTTGAAAACGGACATCTCGGCCGCAAAGGTTATTATGGCAACCATTGGATCAAGACCAATACCGGCGAGTGGATAGAACTCACCAAAGCCAAATTCACCAATGATGCCACCGCCAAAGCCAAAGACCGCCTTGACTTCGGCGGCGGCTCCGAAAATGGCTGGTTTTACCTGTGGACCAGCGGCTTCAAGCCTGCCAATGCACAATACGGGGATATCTTCGAACGTCCTGCCGGTGGCAAACAACCGGAGATAGTGTTGCCGAGGTTCTAGCTTTCATCAGGGGCCAGGAATGCTGTTACTAAAGACATTCTGTTAAATCCTTTGCATTCCTGGCCTCTTTGTTCCTTTGCGTGCCATTTTCCTTTAAATTGGGTTCAAAACGTAGCTAGTGCAGATATGCTGAAATCTGTAAAAAATAAATTGCCGATCCCGAGTGTGGGTATGCTGGATGCGCTGAATCCTTTTAAGGTTAAAAAGCAGCGTATCATGAATTTTAATCCTGCTACAGGAGTATCTTCCCGTAAGCCTTCTGAATGCAGTAAAGTCACAGTTTTTGATTATAACGGTAGTGAGTGTACGGAGAAAGTGTTGTCTTCGCTGGAAGAAACGTTTGTTTATCGCGACAAACCAACGTTTACCTGGATCAATATTGATGGCCTCCGTAAAGAAGATGTGCATACTATCTGTGCACATTTTATCATCCACCCGTTGATAGAAGAAGATATCCTCAGTATAGGGCAGCGCGCCAAGATGGATGAAATAGGAGAGCGTCTCTTCTGTTTGTTGCCCATGATGTATTTCAACAAGGAAACTTCTACCATAGACCAGGAGCAGGTGAGCATTGTAATGGGGAAAAACTTTGTCATCTCTTTTCAGGAAGATCCTACCAGGGATGTTTTTGACCCTGTACGGGATAAACTGCGGATACCAGGTTCCCGCATTCGTAATGGTACCATGGACTTCCTCTGTTATTCACTACTGGATGTGATTGTGGATAACTACTTCCAGGTGCTGGATAAACTGGGAGAAAGGATAGAGCTGATGGAAGATGTGGTACAGCACGAACCCAATACACGTACGCTGGCTCGTATTAATTTTCTGCGGCGGCAGGTATTTCTGTTCAAGCGGGGAATAGCACCAGTAAGGGAATTGGTGAATGGTTATCTCAAAAGTGAATGTGATTTACTGGAAGATAATGTGACCAAATACTATAAGGATGTATATGATCACATTATCCAGTGTAATGATCTGGCAGATAACTACCGCGATATGATTCTGAACGTACAGGACCTGTATCATTCGCAGCTGAATCTCAAAATGAATGAGATCATGAAGGTGCTGGCAGTGGTGACCACCCTGCTGACGCCGCTTACATTGATAGCAGGCATTTATGGTATGAACTTCCACAATATGCCTGAGCTGGAATCGCGGAATGGCTATTTCTATACCCTGGGAGGTATGGGTTTACTGTTGATCCTGATGATCTTTATTTTCCGGAAGCGAGGCTGGTTCTAGACCTTTTTCTTATATACCGGCACTGAAGAACAGGCTTCTCCGTACATAATGCTTTTTGCTACCGGGCGCAGGAGCCGGGTTATTTCCGCATAGGCCACTTCACCCACTCTTTTATCCCCGCATCCTTTGATCACGATACGTTTATCTGTGAAAGATGTCACATCAATAGTGGATAAATTCTTCAGGTACAATGTTTTATATATAAAATCTGCGTCTCCGAAGGCAGCATAGGCAGCTACAGGCTCCAGGTTGGTCATCACCAGCATATAAGCCCACAGGGGGATTACTGCATCTGCTGTACATACCAGGCCTACATTTTTTCCACGGAATTGTTCCCAGTCCAGCGATTGCATGGCAGCGCGGAAATCTTTTTCTTTCAGGATCATGCCCATAAAGAGATAATCCTTCATATCAAAAATGATAGTTTCTCCCTTAGGAAAATAATTCTCCAGGTCGATGGTTTCCAGGCCACTCTGTGCTACTTTATTGATTATTTCATCCATAGGTCTGTTTTTTACTTCAACAAATTTACGAAGATATGGTCAAGGAATATGGCCATGAAAAAAGGGAAGCATTACTGCTTCCCTTTTTTTATGTCAGTTAAAAATGTATCTGTCTGCTAGAAGAATTTACCACGGTTATCTTTAACAGTGCTCATTTTCTTCAGGACTTCAAACAGCTGCTGGTCCAGCAGGGATTTAACACCCTGTTCGTAAGCAGCCTGTTGAGCTGTCAGGCTTTGTGCTGGCTGTGCTACTGGTTCATAGCTGTCAGCTTTGATCACGTATACAGCAGCATTACCTTCAATAGGGGAAGATACTTTAGCAGTACCCCAGTCTTTGTTGAAGGAAGCACCGGCAACGCGGGGTTCGAAGCCCAGGGAAGCGATGAACGGAGAAGCGAAGCTAACACCTTCAGCTTTTAAGATAGGCTGGTTGGAAGATTTGGAAGCTGCGTCCAGGCTAGCCGGAGTTTGCAGTTTAGCCATAATCTGTAAAGCTTTTTTATGTTTTTTCACTTCAGCTTCTACCTGAGGTCTAACGTCATCCAGAGGAGCGGTACCTTCCTGGCGGATGCTAGTGAGCAGTGCTACTACATATTTTTCATCCAGGGTAAACACCGGGCTTACATCACCTTTTTTCGCATCGTTTACCCAACGAACCAGTTCGCGGGCCTGGCCTACACCAGGAATTACGAAGTCCATAGGACGTACGTTATCAGCGATTTTTTTGTTGAGTTTACCATCCTGGATATTTTTTTCGAAGGCAGCAGCGTTACGGCTTTTGCTGGCGAAGTCGCCTGCAGCGTTGTAAGCAGTGTTGTTGGTTTCTTTGCTGGCTTCAACAGATTTACCGAGGTAAGCCACTTTAATGGCAGGACCGATATTTTTCTGATCCATGATTTCCATTACGTGGTAACCGAACTGAGTTTTCACCACTTTGATCTGGCCTTTGGTACCTTCGAAAGCAAAATCTTTGAATTCAGGTACAAACGGAGTAGAAGGAGTGATATCGTATTCACCGCCGGTTTGTTTGCTACCCGGATCATCGGAGAACTGAGCAACGAGCGCTTTAAAGTCGGCTCCACCTTTTACCGCTACGGCGATGCTGTCAGCACGTTTTTTAGCTACAGAATCAGGTAATCCGCCCTGAGGTCCGCCGGAAGCGATCAGGATGTGACGTACTTTCACGCTGTCAGGCATGCTTTTACGGTCAACCATTTTAGCGAATACGATCAGGTTATTATCATAATAAGGACCGTATACAGCACCTACAGGCAGGTTTACGATAGAATCTTTCTGTGGTACCTGAGCTGCGTTTTTGGAAACGTAGCCATCATAGTATTTGATGTCGGAGTTACGGTTGATAAAACCGGCAATATCGTGAGTGGTGTCCAGCTCAACTTTAAGAGCGAGGATCTGCTGGATGGCAGCAGTGGAATCCTGGGCAGAAGGAACGGCATCAAAAGATACATATTCCACTTTACGGGACTCTTCCACTTTAAAGAGTTGTTTATGGTCCTGGATGAAGCGGTTCAGTTCGTCATCTGTTACCTTAATAGTAGAATCAGCGATAGAAGCATAAGGAACGCTTACATAGGAGATAGTAGCAGTTTTGCTGTTATCTGCCTGCTGTTGGGTAGCCATCCATTTAGGATAATATACACCTTGTTTGATCAGGGTGATATATTTAGCCTGTTCCTGGGATTTTGCGATGTAGGTTTCCAGTTGCTCGAGAGCCTGACGGATCTGAGGGTTCTGGCCTGCCTGTGCGATAGTTTGCTGCAGTGCTGCGCGGTCAAACTGGCCATCGCGGGTAAATTGCTGAACAACGATCGGGTTCGGGTTTTTACCTTTGATCTGGTCTACGATTTCTGCTTCAGTTACAGCGATACCCAGTTTTTTATATTGGGTCTGCATAATCTGTTCATTCAGAAACTGGTTCCAAACCTGCTCGCGGATATACTGACGAGTTTGTTCGTCAATATTACCATTAGGCATCTGCTGGCGTGCGCCTGCTTCGGCATCCTGAATACGGCGCTGGTAGTCTGCGACATCCAGCTCCTGACCGTTTACTTTACCCACAGTAGTTGAACGGCGGGCGAGAGAACTTTTGCCAAAAAAGGCATCCTGCAACAGGAAACTAACAATAGCCAGGCAAATCACTACTACGATCACGACGGCATATTTGTCCCTGATTTTCTGAATTACTGACATATATTATATAGTCTACATTTTTAAGGATAGCAAAAATAGAATAAAATAACTGTAACTGCAAAAGAGTATTTTTTGCCTTCAAACCCAATACAGCAAAGGATTTGAGGGCATTATAGCACTTTTGTGGAGCACTTTTCTTTCACAGGTTTTCCACAGATGTCCCCATTTGGCAATTCATTTTTTTTCAATGATTTAGCTTTTTTGAATGCCCGTTATGACTGGTATTTCCGGAAAATGAGCGGCTTTTGGGGGCAATGGGTTTATGCACATTTGTGCAAAAGCTGTTTTTCTTAATCCACAGGGAAATGTGAATAATATAGGTCTATTTTCACAACAGGTACTTTTTGGCGGTTTTAGTCGTCCGGCCCTTTTTTTTCCACAATAGGTGTGTAAAACCACCTGTAAAAGTGAAAATAAGGTGGGAAAAGGTACCGTTACACACAGGTAAAAGTAATTTTGTTTTTTTGCCAAAAGTTTACCTCAAAAATACGGAGTGTGAATTGTGGATAGTAAAAGCGTTCTTTCAACATTTTTCCAATACCCACATCACAAAAAAGATTTTCACCAACAACGATATCCACGTATGTGGATGAAATACCCAAAATCCAGTAATGACGCGGAAAAGGCATGTTAATTAGATGTGGAAAGCGTATAAAAAAGGAATAACAACTACATTTGTACAGGAGCTGGAAAATTAATTTCCACATATTCACAGCCCTAATAGTAGTGGGCTTTTCTTTTTAAATAAATAAATAAGTATATAGCTATGATTACTGAAATCGCTGTCGCGAAAAAAAATTTGCAGCATAACGGATTTTTGGATATACCGGTTGATCCGGCTTTGGATTTATTTGCAGCGATCGAAAATTTGAAAAAGGAAAAAAATGCGATCGTACTGGCGCACTATTATCAGGAGCCCGATATCCAGGATGTGGCAGATTACATCGGAGACAGTTTGGGCCTCAGTCAGCAGGCTGCCAAAACTGATGCCGACATCATCGTTTTTGCCGGAGTGCACTTTATGGCTGAAACGGCAAAAATTCTGAGCCCGCAGAAAAAGGTGCTGCTGCCAGATCTTAAAGCCGGATGTTCCCTGGCCGACAGTGCTCCTCCTGAACTGTTTAAGAAGTTCCGCGACAAATATCCCGATCATATAGTGATTTCCTATATCAACTGCTCTGCGGGTATCAAGGCGCTTAGCGATATCATTTGTACCTCTTCTAACGCCGAAAAAATTATAGAAAGCGTTCCGGCGGACCAACCAATCATTTTTGCCCCAGATCGCAACCTTGGGTCTTATTTGATCAAAAAAACGGGTCGTGACATGGTTTTATGGAACGGAGCCTGCATGGTACATGAAATTTTCTCCCTGGAGAAGATCACCAAACTGAAAGCCCGTCATCCAAAAGCAAAAATTATTGCTCACCCGGAATGTGAACCAGCAGTACTTGCCGTTGCAGATTACATCGGTTCCACCACCGGCCTGTTGAAATTTAGTCAGAAAGATGATGCACAGGAATATATCGTGGTAACCGAAACCGGTATTCTCCACCAGATGCAAAAAGAAAATCCCGGAAAGACTTTCATCCCTGCACCACCGAATAATGCATGTGCTTGTAACGATTGTCCACACATGAAATTGAATACACTGGAAAAATTGTACTTGTGCATGGAATACGAACAGCCGGAAATTACTATGGAAGAAAACCTGAGAATCGCCGCTAAAAGGCCGATAGACAGAATGCTGGAGATTAGTGCGCAAGCTGGATTATAATTTAACTTTCTGATTTTCAATAGTATTCGAATATTTTTTTTATATAATTGAAATTTTTCCACATCATCGAAGCCCCGAGGATTTTATATCCTCGGGGCTTCTCCGTTTTAAGCCGAATTATTTAATTCTCAGCGTGTTATGAAGGCGCTGAGAATTGATTATCCACTGTTTTTCCCATCTGTTACCCATCTATTTCAACAATATGCAGTTTCTTTTCCTTTTTGGATGTGAATAACCTGTCAATTCATAAAATTGAAGGCCTTGAGATTTTAATATTTTTTTTGTGCCTTGGGTTTACCCGGAAAATTTTTTTTTATGAGATTCTCACAGCGCTATAAACTTCGTGAGACTGCTGTATTTGCCATACAGCTTTAGTCCCATCCTGTTTTTTTGATTATTGTGCTGTACAGGACTTCTTTCTGAAGGCGCTGAGAATTCGATGCTTTTCCCATTAATGTACCTACCACGGGTAATCAGTTTTCATTTGATTCTCGAGCCATTCATTTTTTAAAGACCAGAAGCTATTTAGGCATTAGCTGGCATTAAATGCGGTGTATTACGCTGTGATACAGTAGTGTGAAATTTATTTTTTCCTGGCAGACTGGGGTTATGGGCCTTTATTGCATGGATTTTTATGAGTGCTCTGAGAATCAAATATTTTTCTCAAATCAAGGGGTACCCCAATATTTGGTTTTTCGAATGATTCTCAGCGCACTCTCTGTCTGTTGAGAATCAAGTCCGTATTGGGGTATAGGCGGACTCAAAAAAAGTATTGAATTCTCAGCGGCTTCATAGTGGCTTGAGAATCGAATATTTTTCTGAGTCCTGTGACTTTGATAAAAAGCCATATTTCACGTAATTCTCAACGCCTTTGCAAGGCGCTGAGAATCGAATATTTGAAAGAAGTAATTGGACTCGTTTAGGTGGAAAAAGAATATTGAATTGTCAGGCGACTATGAAGGCGCTGAGAATTCAATATTCTTTTTCCATTTGAGGGAAGATGTTTGGGGATTATTTTACGTGAATGTCAGTGAGAAAGGAAGGCGTTGAGAATGCAATATTTTTTAGTGCATATGAGGGAGAATGGGAATTTTAAGTTTAATTAATTCTCAGTGCATTGTTAATGAGCTGAGAATTGAATGGTTTTGGATGATTTGGAGTAATGATGGGGCGGATAATTCTGAGACGGTGAATAAGGCGCTGAGAATGTCTTGAGTTTTCAATTTTCGGGATAATGGAAGGCTGTTGGGAAATATTGCAGTGTCAGCCGCTTTCTTTTTTGGAACAAATTCTAAATGTTTTTTTCATTTTTTGTTTTTAATGAAGTAGGAATGTGGAAAAGTGAATGGAGGTGCTTGATTTTCTCATGATATGTTGAAAAATCAATTTTTTTTTGTTTTTCGGGGAAAATGGAGACCAAAATGTGGAGAATCAAGAAATTTTTTTTGTTTTTCAGAGAAATAATGGTCAGAATGTGGAGAACAGGGAAAATTTTTTGTTTTTCAGAAAAAATAATGGTTAGAATGTGGAGAACAGGGAAAATTTTTTTGTTTTTCAGTGCATGTGAAGATTTGTATGTGGAAAATGGGAATTTTTTTCTGTTTTTCAGAAAGAATGAGGGGCAGAATGTGGAAAATGAAAGAAAATTTCTGTTTTTTCCATGAAAAGTGGAACCAGGATGTTGAAAAGTTGAAATTTTTTCTCTTTTTCGATGAAAAGCGGGCTTAGAATGTGAAAAAGTCGAAATTTTTTTTGTTTTTCACGAAAAGAGAAAACATTTTATGTGGAAAACCGTAAGTTTTTTTCTTTTTTATACTAAAAGCGCTTCCAGATGTGGAAAAACAGTATGAAGTTTCTCATTGGGCGGAGGATTTTAGGTGTCTGAAGTGGAAAAAATGAAATTTTTTTTTGTTTTTGGGATAGATAAAGCCTCAATGCAGAAAAATGAAAAATTTTTTTGATTTGGAATTTGGATTGTAACGCTGAATATGTGAGGAAATCAATTGAAGTGGGGCGGTGTGGTAAGATGAGGGCTATTAGCAAAAATCAATCTGGGAAATAGGAGGTAGAGGAATTATATTTCCTCTACCCAAATATGATCAGCTTCAGTTTTTCTGAGTGACAGATTGTATCCTGCCACCATAATTGAAATAGGATCGCCAAGTGGGGCGATTTTTTCAATTTTAACGGTTTCTCCTGGAACGCAGCCCATTTCCATCAGTTTAATATGAAGATCATCTTTCTCAAATTCTATGATTACTGCGCTTTTACCTGTTGCCAGGGAAGATAATTTCATAATGCCTTTTTTCATACCAACGTATTAATCTGTTTAAACTTTATTTGGCAACGGGGGTTAATTTTACCATGAATGACTGAGCAAAGGTACCCCTGAGCACGGAATATGCAAAAAGAATCCGGCAGTCAATCCAAAATTTCACTTTACTTTTACACCCTTAATAATTTAGAATTAGATGGCAATTCAGTTTACGGATCACGAGATAAAGGTGAACCTGAAGGATAAGAGAAAGTTGAAATCTTTTTTAAAGGATTTGTTTGCCAGTGAAGGGCAAGGTCTTAAAGAACTGCACTATATTTTTTGTTCAGATGCCTATTTACTGGAAATCAACAAAGAATTTTTACAACACGATACTTACACTGATATCGTCACTTTTGAGATGGGGGAAGATCCCGATGTTACGGAAGGGGAAATCTATATCAGTTTTGATAGGGTGGTAGAGAACGCTGAAAAGTTCAATGTTCCTGTGAATCAGGAACTGCATAGGGTGATATTCCATGGTGCTTTGCATTTATGTGGTTTTAAAGATAAAAGTAAGGAGGAGGATGCTTTGATGCGGAAGAAGGAAGATGAATATCTTATTAAATATTTTGGTTCGCTGAATTAAAGCAACATGTTTCACGTGGAACATTCACTATTTGGTTTTAGGAGAAATGTTCCACGTGGAACATTATGTATTCAACTTCTGCAAGAAGGAAGTATCCTTGGAGGTCTGTTTGGGATTCGTCACGGAAGCATTCAGTGAGAAGGGATCGTCTACAATGTTTAATTACAGAGTCTCTGATGGCTATCTAATGGCAGGACTATCCTCAATAGTGTTGAATCCGTATCCAGGTCATGCCTGACATCCACTGAAAGGCCATTTATGTACCCTCCAAGAGCTAGGTTTAAGTTGTCCTGGATCATTGTACCCTTTATGTTTTAATCAGAGATATGCCCTTTATTATCCCCCTTAAGATAGATCCATTCCATAGGTGAATAAATACTCATAGCAGCTCCTGGCCCTTTCTATTATGTCTCATTTGATACCCTTTTACTCTCACAGTAGAATTGTCCCTTTGGGGGAATTGTAAGGCATCTTCATCATCGGCCACTAGCATTACCTGTCGTGGAATTATCACTTTAGGGAATTATAAAGGAGGATTGGACATGGTGCTAATTGGTGATATTAAAACACCCCATATAGATCTTCAGCATCGAGGAAAATGATGTTTTGTGGTTGATGTATTGTCCACATCCTTTTCTGCAACTTCCGGCCTATGAGTCCCTTCCCTAATATTCCTTCAGAACAAGAATTCATAATAGGGAAGGGGATAGCATCCCTTTCCTTTATAGCCTCTGTCAGAACCCAGATGCTTTATCCGAGTTACACGAGTCCTAAGGAAGGGGGATGAGGAGCCTGCGAGGACCTGCTCTCTTTTATGATATGGATGGAAGCTCAGGAATGATACCTGACATCTCCTGGCTTTTGATTGTCTTCCCTATTCCGAACCTAATAAATTAACTGTGGGTACCCCTTGTCTTGCCTTATATAGTGTTGTTCTACCCAATTTCTCTGAGCTGCTTTGTCCCGGAATAAAATACCCATACGCAATATGAAAGAAAGCCGGGATACAAAGAGAGGATTGTGAAAGTAGTAGATATGGCTATGACTTGAGCAAGTGAATAAACCATTAGCGCACAAAAGGGGAGAGTACAAAAATATCCATTTAAAGGATCTCAGTATAGGGGAGTCAAGTACGTAAGGGAGCAAGTAGAAAATGGAATAGCGTCTTGGATTATCAGCAGGAGATTGGAGTAATTGAAAGGTCTTCAGATAAGAGTGTGATCGTTTTTAACTGAACGACCCTGTGCTTTGGTTCTGCCTTAGCATAAAGACTGAGAGATAAAGTGATGCCCCAATTTTCAGGGCCTGGTTGATACACCTGGGAATTGATTTCGTTTGGAGACATCACATTGGCTTTGTGTGGGCAGAATTAATAGAAAGTTGCAACCCGCCCTTTTCTGTTAAGGAGTTACAATTAATCAGACCAGGTATAGGTATCTTATTTTGTTTTGGAAATATCTGAAGAGAAGATTGGGCTGTCTTAAGGCAAGCACTGTAAATTGAACACCGGGTCTATAACAACAAATAACCCTCAATGAGGGTAAATGAGTCCTGGAATCTCATTTTAGATATAATGTTGAGCATCCATACCTCAAGGAGAATGCTACATTGAGTGGCCGTATACAGCTCTCTGCATGGATGTATTAAAACAGGAAACAATCTCCAATGATTTGTATTTGCTGCGATAGGAGTCCTGGAATCTGATTCTGGACATATAGTGCTTCAAGCGAACGTCGCACTAAGCGGACAAAGACACTCTTTAGCGCAGATATATACAGAAGGGGAACTCCAAATGATGAAATTGAGTCTTTGAAGTCTGGAGATAGGGTGTTACTGTTGAAATTCAAATGTCGTTAAGGCGAGCGCTACATTTGACAGACATATACAAATCTCTTCATTGGTATGCAAACATGCTTCTATCTATGGGGCTGGCCGCGACTATATCTATACCCGGACCTTTAGCCTGTAGTAATTACTGGAGAGTGGCATATTTTCTTAACCGGGGGTCTTACTTTACGCCTTAGCTCAGGGGGGAGGCAGTTATTATTTTTCCCTTAACTAATATTTTACGGATCAGCTCCTTCCTCCGGTCTGGGTATCAGCACATACCGAATGTTCCACGTGGAACATTTGAGATTCTCTCTACAATATCCCTTCTTCTATGTAATTTTGCACTTTCTTTATTAACTATGTTTCCATCATACGATATAATTGTGGTTGGTGCCGGGCATGCAGGCTGTGAAGCTGCTGCTGCCGCCGCCAATATGGGCTCTAAGGTTTTATTGGTGACCATGAACATGCAAACCATCGCACAGATGAGTTGCAACCCCGCCATGGGAGGCATTGCCAAAGGACAGATTGTAAGAGAAATAGATGCACTGGGAGGATATTCCGGTATTATTACAGATCAGTCTATGATCCAGTTCCGTATGCTGAACCGCTCAAAGGGTCCGGCTATGTGGAGCCCCCGTGCGCAAAGTGACCGTATGCTTTTTGCGGCTAAATGGCGCGAAGCACTGGAGAAAACGCCCAATGTGGATTTTTATCAGGACATGGTAAAAGGCCTCCTGGTAAAAGACGGCCGTTGTTATGGTGTAGTCACCGGACTCGGGCATGAAATAAAAGCTAAAGCAGTAGTACTGACCAATGGTACCTTTCTCAATGGTGTAATCCATATAGGTGACAAACAATTTGGTGGCGGCCGCGTCGCTGAAAAAGCAGCTACCGGGATCACCGAACAACTGATTTCCCTCGGCTTCGAAAGCGACCGTCTCAAAACAGGTACACCTCCCCGCATTGACGGCAGAAGCCTGGACTATTCCAAAATGGAAGAACAACTGGGGGATGAAGAAATCGTAGGATTCTCTTACCTCAACATAGAAAAAATAAAACCAGCCCAGCAAAGAAGTTGCTGGATTACCTATACCAGCGATGCTGTACACGAAATGCTCCGTACCGGCTTCGACAGGTCTCCTATGTTCCAGGGACGCATCCAGGGCACCGGCCCCCGCTATTGCCCCAGCATTGAAGACAAAATCAACCGCTTTGCAGAAAGGGAAAGACACCAGCTGTTCGTAGAACCAGAAGGCTGGGATACCGTGGAAATTTATGTCAACGGATTCTCTACCTCCCTGCCGGAAGATGTACAGATGAAAGCCCTCCGCCTCGTACCCGGTTTCGAAAACTGCCGGATGTTCCGCCCGGGCTATGCCATCGAGTATGACTTCTTCCCACCAACACAGCTCAACTTCTCCCTGGAAACAAAACAGGTGCAGAACCTCTTTTTTGCAGGACAGATCAATGGTACCACCGGCTATGAAGAAGCTGCCTGCCAGGGATTAATGGCAGGGATCAACGCCCACCTTAAAGCCACTGAACAGGACCCGTTCATCCTGAAAAGAAGTGAAGCCTATATCGGTGTACTGATAGACGATCTTATCAACAAAGGCACCGAAGAACCTTATCGTATGTTTACTTCCAGAGCAGAGTTCCGTACCCTGCTCCGCCAGGATAATGCTGACCTCCGCCTCACGGAAAAAAGCTACCAAATGGGACTCGCCAAAGAAGAACGTATGGTAAGGGTACAACAGAAAAAAGAACAGGTGGAAAAAACCAAAACCATCCTGAAAGAACTGTCTATAGAACCGGAAGAAATAAGTGCTCTCCTGGAAGCAAAATCTTCTGCTGCGCTCACTCAAAAACAAAGAGCCCATCAGATATTATTGCGCCCCGGACTCGATATCTTTTCCATGAAATCTTCTGTACCTAAAATTGAACAGGCACTGGCCGGATTCGATAATGAAGTATTGGAGCAGGCGGAGATCCAAATCAAATACGATGTGTATATCGAAAAGGAAAATGAACTGGTGAAAAAAATGAGCCAGCTCGAAGACCTTATCATCCCGGAAAACTTCGACTATAACAAACTCGTTTCACTCTCCAGTGAAGCCAGACAGAAGTTCACCAAAATCCGCCCACATACTTTAGGGCAAGCCAGCAGGATCAGTGGTGTAAATCCCAGCGATGTTCAAATCCTGATGGTTTACATGGGAAGATAAAAATGATGACATATAAAATATTTTAAAGAGAAGGACTAACAATTTGAGTTAGTCCTTCTCTTTTTAACGCCTCCAAAAAAAAATCTCAAAAAAGCCCCCAAAAAGAAATTTTTTAACGAAAAAGCCTAAAAATCGACCTTCAGAAATAGGGTAAATTTTAAGAAACGCTTTCTGGTTGATAGAAAGTATTCAAAAGTGATAAGTGTCTGAAAATGGGGCTAAAAATAGCCAAAATAAGGGTGCGTGCATTTCTACCGCAGGAACTTTCATTTAATTGCACCAAAATCAGGAATCAACATTTTTTATTACCCGGGACAACCGTTTTCAACCACTTCTCGTATGCATTGTATTCAACCAACTGTTTGATGGAGCATACACTGAAAAAATCCGTAACGGGTACAGTCAGGATTTAGCCAAAGACAGGCAAGCAATACTCTGTGGAAGACCTGAATCAAATTAATGACCTCATAACGGGTTGCTGTAATAAGGAACGCAGCAGCCAGGAGTTGTTATACCGAAAGTTTTTTGGGTATGCACTCAGTATATGCATGCGCTACGTACCCAACAGAGATGAAGCGCTGGAGATAATGAACGATGGTTTTTTGAAAGTCTTTCAGCGAATTAATACCTTCGATAGCGGCCGACCTTTTAAAGCATGGCTAAGTAAAGTAATGGTCAACACGGCCATCGATTTCCTGCGCAGCCGGAAAAAACTGGTGTTTACTGATAGTATAGAACAGTTGAACGATCTGTGGAAAGATGATAAAGTGATAGACAAACTTTCCTATGATGAATTGCTAATGCACGTACAATCCCTTTCTCCTGCGTATCGTACCGTATTTAACCTGTACGTCATAGAAGGTTATCAACATCATGAGATTGCTGTAATGCTGGGCATTTCCATAGGAACATCCAAATCAAATCTGTTTAAAGCAAAAAAGGTGTTGCAGGGAAAAATCATCAGTGCCTACGGTAGCACTGTCAACAGTACATCGGTAAACCTTTCTATCCATAAAAATGAGTGAAGAGTTTGAAAATAAGATCCGTGACAGGTTAAGCGAAGCTGATTTTCCATTTGACCCGGTAGCATGGGAGAAAATGGAAAGAATGCTGGATGAAGAAGATAAAGACCGAAAAACCATCTTCATCTGGTGGACCTCTGCTGCCATGCTCCTGCTGGTGCTGGTAGCCTGGTGGCTGATGTATAACCCATCAGACAATGTTACAGAGGTAACATATCAACCTGAAAAAAAAGAAGACTCCAAGAGAAATAAAACCTCCTGGCGGACAACGGAAACCGCCGTTAAAACCCCCGTCCCCATAGTAAAACCCCCTGTTATATGGCATCAACAACATATCTGTGCAACAATCAGCAATAAAGCCACACAAATACAAGCCTCCGAAGAACATAAAGAGGTATTAATGCCAATTAGCGGACTTAACGCTAACGACTACACGAATAAATATAACTTAAACGAATACACGAAAATAAATCTATCTCCTAATCATATTGCCACCATTGCGTTTTACAACCAGGATAGCGCAATAAAAAGGCCTTTACCCAGAAGGAAAAAATGGGATATAGGAGTTGTAGCGGGGCCAGATTTCACTGTAGCGCCATCCTTTAAATATGGCAACTTAGGAGTGGATGCAGGTATCCTGTTATACTACTATTTTGATCCTAAAATATTTGTAGCCACAGGGGTGATATACAACAAAAAAATGTACGGCGCCGCTCCGGAAGATTACCAGAATAGCAGTGTTAACATACCTTATGATAAACTTGAAAAAATAAGTGCCAGCTGTAGTATGCTGGATATACCGCTGAACCTCAATTACACTTTTCTTTCCGGAAAAAAAGACAGAACCAGCGCTACACTGGGATTATCCAACTATTTTATGCTGAAGGAAAAATACCGTTATCAGTATGAATACACTGATCCCAAAGAACTAACCATACAGAACCAGCGGCCAAATTACCTCTCTGTTTTGAATGCGGGCATACTGTATCAGCGTGAGGTATCACATCAGCTATTACTGGGAATACAGCCCTATGTCAAAATTCCGCTGAATGGGGTGGGATATGGACAGGTGAAACTATACTCTGCCGGCATTACACTACAGCTAACACTAACCAGATAAAAAAAGTATGTCCCGATAACCGCCATAGGCCGCTATCGAGCCTCAAAACAATCACTATTCTCCTTTGTTATCATCTTTAGGTGGCATGGCATTTTCTGCTTTTTTTATTCACCTAAAAATCATCTTTATGGCAAAGAAAAGTGATAAAAAGAACCCGCCGGTTGACAAGAAAAAAGCCAGTAAGGAAAGTAAAAGCGAATATCCGGGATACCCTGAATATCCGGCCAGCGAAGATATTATGAACAGAGATAACAGAATAAACGAAGTAGACCTCGATATGGACGATGTAACCCGTTCTTTCCGGCATAACAGCGAACTATCACCAGGCAACAATAAAAGCCCGCGTAAAAGCGATGAGCAGGAAGAAACCTGGCGCCAGGACAAAACCGGTGAAGACCTTGATGTGCCTGGCACAGAGCTGGACGACGCTTCAGAAAATATTGGAGAAGAAGATGAGGAAAACAACCTCTACAGCCTGGGTGGCGACAGACACCGGGACCTGGAAGAAGACAATGGAGAATTTCTGGAAGAAGAGGATGAGGACGGTAAATATTAATGCACTACAACAGCGGTGTTAACAACCGGCATACTGAATCCATAAATCTTTTGGCGAGGTTCCGTTTATTCCAGCGGGTTTCCTGCAGAGGTAAGGAATACAGCAGATCTTCATCAAATGCACGGTCCAGCCTGGCAGCAGTTTCCTTATCATATACCAATGCGCCGATTTCACAATTCAGGAAAAAGCTGCGGTTGTCGAAATTTACAGAACTAACCCAGGCAAGATTATCATCTATGACCATCGTTTTGGCATGGATAAACCCTCTTGTGTAAAAGAATACCTTCACACCAGCAGCAAGCAATGGCTTCATATAAGACAGGGCCGCATGCTGTACGATAAATGAGTCGCTTTTGAATGGGAGCAGCAGTTGTACATCTTTCCCGGCCAGCGCTGCCATTTGCAACGCTGTGAGCAGTTGCTCGGTAGGAATGAAGTAGGGATTGGTGATCCGTATCCTTCTTTTGGCTACGTTAATAGCCATCAGAATACATTCCATCGCCATCGGCCATTCTGAATCCGGACCGCTGGCTACAATATCCGTAAAACAGGTGCCTATGAGCGGTGCGGATCTTCCGAAAAAAGGAGCTTCAAAAGGAAAGATTTCCTTGCTGCAATAACGGTAACTCATTAGGAATTGCAACTGTAGCAGGTTTACTGCATCTCCTTCTATTTTCAGGTGGGTATCTCTCCAGTAAAGATCATGTTTGCCATTGTTGACATAGCGGTCGTCGAGGTTGATACCACCTACAAAACCAACGTTACCATCTACTACAATAATCTTTCGGTGATTGCGGTAGTTGGCATTGAGATAAAGATCTACCAGCAAAGGGGAGAAGGGATATACACTGGCTCCGTTTTCTTTCAGAATACGGGGAAGTTTTTTAATGTTGTTGCTTCCAACATCATCATAGATAAAGCGAACCTGTACACCCTGATTAAGTTTTTCTACCAATATGTCGATAACGGTGTTACCGATATCATCTGCGGCTATCATGTAGTATTCGATGTGGATATGGTGTTTGGCGGCTTTTAAGGCTGCCAGTACCTCAGGAAACTTTTCCTCACCATTGATCAGCAGTTTTACGTGGTTATTTTTAGTCAGCACAGATTGCCGGGTATTCAGTAACATAGCCGACAGCTCCTGTTTATTACCTACCAGATGCCGCAATTCCAGCTGCATTTGCTCTATTTCTGTCCGCTGTGACTGCCAGTATTTGGCAAACAACACTTCATCTTTGCTGCCTTTCAGGGTAAACCTTCTTTTTTTACGCAGATCGCGGCCCAGGTAATAATACACCACCAGCCCTACAATGGGGATAAATATCAGCAGGAGGATATAGGCGATAGCTTTTATGGGATTCCGGTTTTCCATCAGGATCGTGAATACGATACCGGCAAATGTTAATATCAGCATTACGGTACTGCCGATTTTGACGGAAAGATGCCAGTTGGAGCCGGTCAGATAATTGATGAGTGTATGCACCCTGATTGTATAGTTTAAAAGGTTTGTGTAGTATTAACGTTTGCCTGTTGAAAAAGTTATGAACGACGGGGACCTTCCACCACGGGGCGGAAGAGAGGCCTGCCGGGTATTCTGACCGTGAAGATAATGAACCCCTTATATTATTTTACCCAATTCCAACCATGTTTTAAAAAAACTATGATTTATGCATACGGCTGCATAATTTGTTTGGAAAGACATTTCCGCAATATCCACGAACAACATGAAAATGATACTTAGGAAGCGAATAATGACTGGTTTGCTATTGTTATCTAATTGCGTATATGCGCAAACGTTAGATAGATGGAAAATTCAGCCGGATGGTAGTATTATCTGGAATATAGCCGGTAATACTCCTCACTACGACCATATTGAAATGGCGGGTAAAAAGGTGGCCTTATGGCTCCAGTACGGCGTAGATAGCAGCGGTGCCAGCGTAATCACACGGACGATCATCTTTCCTACCTTCAGGATGGTCCCCAATAAGACGGAGACTGCTATGATGTACACCGTTAAGGATGACATGCTGCCCCGCTTTTTTGTTAATAATAAGCTCTGGAAACAGGATGTTTATAATGGTGGACCGGTAAGGCCATTACCTGAAAAGGTAAGTAGCGTCCGACACATGGGGATAACCAGTATCAGCAGTGTTCTGGGTAGTGATCATCAGATCGAGCTGAAACGGTCTTTTTTCCCATCAGACAATCAGCCTTTGGCATTGGAACAGCTGGTATTTATCAATCATGGATCTCAGCCGGCCACTATAGAAATGGAAGACATGCAGCAGGAACGTACGCCAGCTGAAAGTCGCAGCTCCAACGGGCCGCTGCATTTTGTGATGAATACAGTCGGAGCTGGCCAACAACAGGTGTCCCCAGGTGATTCTGTTCGTTTTGTAATTGCCTACAGTGCCCGGAGAGGTAATGAGGCGCCGCTGTCAATAAACCCTGACACAGAACTGTTGGCCAGGAAATCTCGTATTGCTGGTATCCTCTCACTGCTGCAGCTGGAAACACCGGATACCTTGTTGAATACAGCTTTCAATTTTGCTAAAATAAGAGCCACGGAAAGTATCTACCTCACCAAAGGCGGTTATCTGCATGGTCCTGGCGGTTTGCGTTATTATGCTGCTATCTGGGCCAATGATCAGGCCGAGTATGTGAATCCTTTCTTTGCGTTTCTGGGAGATAGCATTGCCTTAAATTCTGCCATGAATTCCTACCGCTGGTTTGCAAAGTTTATGAACCCGGATTATAAACCTATCCCCAGCTCTATTGTGGCGGAAGGCGATGGTATCTGGCATGGGGCAAAAGATAGGGGAGACATGGCCATGATCGCTTACGGAGCCAGCCGCTATGCCCTGGCTGCGGGTAATGCTGATTCTGCCCGTGTATTATGGCCATTGATAGAATGGTGCCTGGAATACCTGCATAAGAACGTCAATGAAAACGGTGTTGTACAATCCGACAGCGATGAGCTGGAAGGGCGCTTCCCTGCAGGAAAAGCCAATCTTAACACCAGCGCATTGTATTATGATGCACTGCGTTCAGCTGTGCTGTTGGCAGGCCAATTAAAGCTCCCCGCCCGTGACTATAAAGAGCGGGCTGACCTGCTACGGAAAAATATTGATCATTTCTTTGGTGCCAATGTAGAAGGGTTTGACACCTACCGCTACTATGAAGAAAATAAGGTGTTGCGCGCATGGATAGCTACACCGTTGACTACTGGCCTGTTTGAAAGGAAAGAAGGCACCATCGCTGCACTGTTTTCTCCCAAACTATGGACAGAAGATGGTCTTGCTTCCCAGGCGGGCGACAAAACCTTCTGGGACCGTAGTACCCTCTACGCGTTGCGTGGGGTATTGGCTGCCGGCGAAACAGCCAAAGCAATGGATAAGCTCAGATATTATTCCCAACGCCGCCTGCTGGGCGAACATGTGCCTTATCCGGTAGAAGCCTATCCTGAAGGTAACCAGCGCCACCTTTCCGCCGAAAGCGGGCTCTATTGCCGTATTTACACGGAAGGTCTCTTTGGCATGCGTCCTACAGGATTCAACAGTTTTGAATGTACACCCCGCCTGCCCGCAACATGGGACCACATGGCACTGAGAAGTATCCACGCTTTTGGAAAAATATTCAACCTGGAAGTAAAAAGAAAAGGAACGGGAAAATTGTTAGTCATTGCTAACGGCAAAGAATATACGATAAAGGAAGGAGCTACCTTATCGGTGAATCTGAAATAATATATCAAAATAATAAAGCACAAAAGGCTGACCATATAGGTCAGCCTTTTGTGTAACTGTAATGTCTCTTATTGTTATTCCGCCACTACTTCCAGTACATTGCTGGTCAGTGGTTTTACCTTTCCGGGTGTAAGGCTGATGCCTGCATTCATCAGGAAATCCCCGCTATATACTTTGTTGTTGAAGGCAGATACCGTTCCGGGAAAAAGGTTGATTTCATTGACCCGGTAGTTTTTCTTCGGGTCAAGGCCCTGCAGCTTCACCAGCGGAAACACATCTCCACGGCGTGTATTCATCAGATAGTGAAATACAATCGTTTTCTGTTTGTCAGCACTGGTATACTGAAATACAGCTCTGGGCTGTTGGTAAGGGGACACAAGCCGGTACAGATCACCATACCATACAATATCACGTATACGATTATACGTAGTTATCGCATCATGACTAAACTGCAACTCCTGTGGTGTAAAGTTATCCACCTTAATATCATAACCCAGTTTGCCCATCATCGCTACATCTGTTCTGAATTTCAGCGACTGTTTGCCCATATTGGTGATATGTGCGGCCATGGTGTTGGCAGGGAAGAAATGTGAATAACCATATTGTATATATATTCTGTCGAGTGCATCAGTATTATCACTCGGCCAGAATTCGGTGAAATACTTCATGGCGCCATAGTCGGTACGACCGCCACCACCGGAGCACAGCATAATCGGAAGATGTGGATATTTGGCACGCACCCTTTCGAGCACCTTGTACAAACTGCGGGTATATTCTATAAAAAGATGAGATTGTTTTTCTTTCAGATAAGGAGAGTAGGTATTGGTGAGCATACGATTGCAGTCCCATTTAATATAGGCGATACCGGGATTCTCTGACATGGTTTTGTCTACCACATTAAAGACGAAGTCTTGTACAGCAGGGTTTATCAGGTCCAGTACCATCTGGTTGCGGTAGTAGTGTTCGGCCCTGTTGGGCAAACGCAGTATCCAGTCGGGATGTTGGGTGTAAAGTTCACTTTTTGGATTAACCATTTCGGGTTCCAGCCAGATACCGAATTTAATGCCCTGTTTTTGTGCCTCTTTTACGAGGAAACCCAGGCCATGTGGTAGTTTCTCCTTGTTGTTATCCCAATCTCCGAGGCCGGCTTTATCATCATTACGGGGATATTTGTTGGCAAACCAGCCATCATCGAGCAGGAAGAGGTCTACTCCCAGTTTGGCAGCTCCGCCAAAGAGGCTGGTCAGTTTTTGTTCATCGAAATGCATACCGGTGGCTTCCCAGTTGTTGAGCAGGGTGAGACGGGGTGTATGACCATCGAGGATGCCATAATTAACCGCCCAGTGCTGCAGGTTGCGGCTGGTTTGGCCTTTACCACTGTCAGACCAGGTAAAGATAAAAGCCGGGGTGGTAAATACTTCATTCGGTTTCAGCGTATAGTCGCTGGCGTATGGATTGATGCCCGCGCTTACATGCAAGGTGTTTTTTTCATCTACTTCAAAACCGAAGCGGAAATTACCCGTCCATGCAAGTGTACCTGCCAATACGGCTCCGCTGTTTTCTTCTGGTGCCTGGTCCATCGAGAGGAGAAACATGGGCGATTGATACATATTAGCCCGAACGCCCAGTTTACTGTCCAGTACTTTTGTGCCTTTGTTGAGTTGTTCTTCCACCATTGTCGCTTCCCGTGCCCAGTCACCATGGAATTGAGAGAGCCAGTAGTGTCCTGCTTTAAAGTGCAGCATGGAGGATGCGTAAGCGGTCAGCAATACGGGCTGTTTTTCGGTATGTTTGATCTCTGTCCAGGCTTTGACCACATCTTCCCGGAAATAGGCCTCAAAATGCAGAATAACGGTTACCGGATATACGGGATCCCTGAGGATGATATCGGTAGCGGTAACGTTATCATCTTTTTGGGCTGTCTGGAATGATACATATTTCAGTTCCAGCGAAGGGTTTCCATCGTTGTGCACTATGCGGATGGCCGGGTCCAGCAGGCTTTCCATGCCGGCGGTGATATAGGCTTCCTGTCCTGATTGGGTACTGTTGTTGCCGCTTGCCGGTTGAAGTGTCTTGCCAAAATATTCCTGTACAAGCCGGCCCTGACCATTAACGCTGTAAACGAGGCTGCTGTTGAGGGTGTTGATCTGTATCTGTTGGGCTTGTACCCATTGTGAAAACAGTAACAGACCTATGCTTAATAGTCTTTTCATATATCAGTTTTTATACGCGGGAGGTTAAGCGTACAAAATACAAATATTGATCAATGGAGTTGATGATAATTTACCCGAAAGCGGTTCTTTTGTGCAGTCGTTGCAGATTACAGCGCTTTTTGCGCGGGAGTTTTCTCTGGCGGCATCACTGGTAGGACTGGTATGTATGATTGTATGGATCATGACCTGGCGATTGGCGGTGATGAATCCTGTGAAGAGCCTGAGAACAGAATAGTGCTTATTTCGGGGAGGCATTGTGCTGTTGCCTGCCCGAAAAGAAATATTATGGTGTTAAGAAGTAATTAACATTCTGTTGAGAAAATTTTTTTTCTTTTGATACATGTTTTTTAACCCACAACCATTGTTTGTTATTATTGGCTACCCGAATTCAGGAAAGAAGAAGATGTTACAGGAGCTTTTCGAGCGTAAACATTTTTTTCCGATGAAGGAGCCCTTTTTACCGGCTGTTTTTAGCAACAGGTTTGTAGTGGTCAACAGGACCAATCGCCGCCATACTTCCAGCGCATTGTGTGTGCATATCAGCCAGGTATTGCATCGCCATACCTTATCTGCTCCGGCCTGTATGGTAATGCTCAGTTTTATTCTCGATCAGGGAGAACGGGATATCAGGAAGGTGTTGCCATACCTGGAGGATTCCGGATGCAGGCTACATTATCTGGTGCTGGCAGGCAGCTGGTCAGATAAGCGTTTTATCGGTGAGCAGGATCTGGAATTTCTGAAAACGGGCATCAAACGGGGACGCATACACTATTTTGACCTGCTGGTAACGCGCTCTCCTCCTCGTTTTCAACAAAGAACGATCGCTGTGGCTCAAGTCATCCGGGCAGTGCTGGATGGGAGCTGTCGATAAGGGTTTTTTCGGGAGTGAGGAGCTGCTGCATCAGTGCCACGCGGAAGGGAGCGTGTTCTAGTGTAATGATATCTTCCGTACTACCTAACACCTGGTCTATAAGGCCGAAGGAGCGGGCTTCCAGGGCATTCATGAAATGATCATTTTCGAATGCGGCTTCAATTTCTTCTGTATGGCGGCCCGCATGCCGGGCAATAAGATAGAAGATCTGGTTTTGCAGTCGTTCCTGCTCCCGGTAGGCGATACGAACGTCTTCGGTGTAACCTTTGGCGCCGCCGCCGGTAGGATGCATATGTACGGTGGCGTGCGGAAGGGCATATCGCTGGCCTTGTGCTCCGGCGGTGAGGATCACTGTGGCCATACTCCCGGTAAAGCCTACACACATGGTAGAAACAGGCGACTTGAGCATTTTCATGGTGTCATAGATAGCCAGTCCGGCATACACCACACCACCCGGACTGTTGATATACATGCTGATCGGCAGGTGGCTCTGACTGTCGAGATACAATAGCTGTGCAACAATCAGATTGGCCACCTGGTCATCTATGGATGTACCGAGAAAGATAATCCGCTCTTTCAGCAGCAGACTGTATATATCAAAGGCATTGCGGCCATCGCCGTCAATAACGGTAGGAATCAGAAAAGCCATATGGATAGGTATTTATTGGAAGATGGAGATAAAAGTTTGCCGGTATTGTTCATCCTTCATTACCTGCAGATAAAGGTCGTCCAGTTGTTTACGTTTTTCCTTACGGGAAAACCAGCGGACGAGTTGTATTATTTTTTGCTGATAGCCGATGTTGGCGCTCAGTTCGGAAGAAATAACAGCCTTGGCTTCAAATACAAGCCTGTCAGAACTTTCCTGGTTATTCTCCAGGTATTGTTCTATGTCTCTGATTTCACAAAGCTGCTTCCTCATAGTCTACCTGTTTTACTTGTTCTCTTATTTTTTCGAGGCATTTGTATTTCTGCACAGTGGCCACATGCTGCGTTTTATATTGCAGGCTACTGGCTATTTCAGCCATAGACAGTTTATCATAGTAGAAGGCCTGCAGTAGCTGTAAACACTTTCTGCCGGCCGATTTCAGATAATCGATCACTGGCTTGCGGACTGCCGGCGTTTCATAAAAATCAGCCGGAACTGCATAGTGATCATCATCCGCATCAATAGATAGGTAATGATGGCCATCTTTTAGCCTGCGGATGCAGAGTATGCGGGCGATACCCTGTATATAGGCGGTATCAGAGGTGATTGTATGGGAAGATGCCTGCTTTTTTTCCATCCAGATGATCACAGCATCGTGAAAGATGTCTTTCGCCATGTCCGGATGGCCTCCCATCTGATGCACCATCCGGGCCACTCTCGGCAGGCTGTCTTTATATATCGCTTCGAACTGTGCGTTATGATGAATAAGCATTGTTAAACACGTTTTAATAGTAGTGTCAAAAAACGTGGAAATATCACCCGGAAAATTAAAAAAAATAGGCAGGATTTCGAAGTAGATGATGTATGTTGCAGTAAGTTGTTGTTAACGAATACTCAATGTATGAAGAACCTCCTTATATTGTTTCTTGCCTTCACGCTGGGGCTTCCCTTTGTATATAGCCAGTCCAACCGCCGCACAGCATCAGCCTCTGCACGCCAGGTATCATTACCCGCCGTAACAGATAAATGGCCCGGTACCTGGAAGATGGCATACAAACCCTGGCCGCATATCCCGGCAGTAAATATGGAACTGCAGATAGGAGAGGGGATTTGCGGTATGTTATACCCCGCCGTGCTGACATTGGATTATTCTGTCTTTTCCGGTCGTTATTATGTACTGCTGGCACGTAAAAATGATGGACAACTCGGCATAGGCAGGTATAAACACGCGATAAAGGAAACGCCTTTTAAACTGGGGCCCTGGCTCTTGTATCTCAATGGTACGCTGAACTACGTCCGCAATGGAAACGAAGCGCCTGTGATGTCTATACAACGCATGTGGATAAAGGACTTCGGCCTTTTTATGAAAGGCTTGTATGAAGGTGATGAGATATTTGAGAGTATCAAGGTAACCTTACGCGACATGTTGTACCGCACTGATTTACAGCTTAAAAAGGTTAGCGACAAACCCTGGCCAAACGCAGAAGTACAACACTTTCTTCGTTTGCAAAGAGATTCGTTTTACCTGGGACTATACCGGCGTATAGACGTTAACGATAGTATGGTGCAGTTGACCATTATTGATGAAGATCAACTGGACAAAGATACGGTGACACTGATACACAATAGCAGAATGCTGATGAATAGGAGTGAAATCAATGAACAAACCAAATCACAGCAGATAAAACTGGATACCGGCATGAATCTGTTAGCTTTTTTCGCTGATAACTATGGCCGTATTCCACCTAATACCGGTGATATGCGCATCAATGCAGATGGTAAAAAATATTCGTTTGATTTCAGCGACCGTACTAATGCTTACGCCACTTTTCTGGTGGCACAGCTTTACCGGAGACCGGTGCCACTGCCACCGTCCGTGGTTGTGCCTACTCCCGCTACTCAAAGTGATACCGCTTTGCGCACCAGACTTATTTCCAGTCGTAAAGACCAGTGGGTTACCAACCTCACCGTCAAACAAAAAGAGATAACACTTGAGTTATGGGATGCCCAGACGGAAGACGGAGACAGTATTTCCCTGCGCCTTAATAATGAATGGGTTGTAAGCGGCTTTCCGGTTAAGAAACAAATACAGGAGATAACGCTCTCGTTAAAACCTGGAGAGAACAAGTTGCAGTTCATGGCCGACAACCTGGGCAGTATTCCGCCCAATACAGCTGCACTGCGCATTCACTATGGTAATATCAGCCGGCGGTTTGATATCAGCACTGACATGAAGAAGAACAATATCATCCGGATTGTATACCTGGAATAATATGCCTCACCAGCCTTTTTTGTTGGAACAGGTTTCAATGCAATACAGGCTATTACGCTGGAAAGACTCGTTGAAGTTTTCAAGATATACCTCATATCCGATAAAGCCAATACTTTCTGCTTCCACATCAATGGTGGCAAGGGCCGGATTGCTGTCAATACCGTTGTAGTAGGCTTCTCCCATGCCAACTATAAAACAGCGGCTGTAAAGAAAACTGTCATCAGAACCATCTGTATACCGGTGAACTTCCTGTCGGTCAATATGATACAATTTCTGCTCCATAATGTGATTAAAGGAAATCAATTCCTCTTTATCGAGCGGCTCCAGGAACTGGCGCAGGTTTTCGCCGATAACATCAGAAAGCTCGTAACTGAGGGCTTCGAGCAGGAAAGGATCGTTGGTTCTTAAGGCCAGTTTGCGGGCGGCATTTAATTCCGGGGAAGCTGTCCAGGCAGTTTCAATGATCTGCCAGAAATCTGTTTCATTCATAAGTAATGGGATCAATGGTGAAAAAGAAATTTCATAGCTAACAATTCAAAGGTAGCAGGGGGCTGCGTAGTGGATATGCGTATTGAACCGGCATCAAACGGCCACTGTAACAGGTTTGCAGTAGCGGGCAAAAATAATTACCTTGTTGATAAGAATCGTAACTTACGGGTGTTTCTATCCACGCTGAAAAACTTTTCCTCGCATGATACAGCGCTTTCGCAAAAGCCCGAATTTCTACCAGAACGTATATATCTTCCTGTTAGTCATAGGCATTATCCTGTTGGTGCTGGCTTATCTGCTTTACAGGCGTACGTTTATTTCTCCGCTGATGCCGCTAGGGGTACTGGTGGCTGCCGGGAGTATCGCTTTTTTGCTGGTCCATAAGCATTACAACCGGGTGTATGGTATCCGGGGAATCTTTTATGCATTATCTAACAGTCTGTTATCATATGGCGGGATTGTTTGTTTTCTTTTTCTGCTGATCAACTACAGCGCCGCAGACAGCGTGGACCAGGGACTGATATTGCCTATTCAAAAAAAACATATTGCTGTAGATAGCACCGGTAGGATTACTTCCATGGAGAAACCTTCAGTGATTATTCACCATCAGGGTGTGGATAAAGAGCTGGTGTTTGATTTTTCCAAATACCCAAAGGTGATAGTAGCGGATTATGTAGTGGTGGATTATAGTAGGGGTTATTTTGGGTATGATATACTTCATTCTTTCGACATCGTGGAGAAATTCCCGGGCACACCGTAACTGATAATAGCACTTATTTGTTTATTTCAGCTTAACACCAAGAACTTCTCCCTCTTTGGTGATTTCCACAAATTTATCCACCAGTTCAGGTGGGCCAATATTGTAGTACTCCCGTTAGTAGTACCGTAACTGTTATGCCCAGCTGCCGGTGTAATTGTCGCGATACCGGTCAGTAGACCGGTTTACTACTGAAAAATAAATATTTTGTTACTTTACATAAATAATATCGGATGAATAAATACCTTAAACTTCTCTTTCAGTTAAACCTGAAAACCATCTATTTTAACTTTAAATATTTTCCATTTTCCCAAGCGGTTAAATTGCCTGTTTGGGTTTCAAGAAGGGTTTATTTAAGGGACTTAAGGGGGAAAATTAAATTTGAATGTCCGGTTAAGCCTGGAATGGTACGATTGGGTTATGCGGGTGTCGGCATTTTTGATCATAAAAAATCGAGGAGCATTTGGGAGGTAAGAGGAGAGGTTATCTTTAGGGGAAAGGCGGTAATAGGCCATGGCTCAAAGATTTCAGTTGGTGAAAATGCTACATTGATTTTGGGTAATAATTTTACCATTTCAGCAGAAAGTACAATCGTTACTACTTCAAAAGTCCAATTCGGAGACAACAATTTGTTATCATGGGATATTCTTGTAATGGATACAGACTTCCACACTATAAAAAATGAATCGGGAGATGTGATAAACGAACCCAAACCAATTATTGTGGGAGATAAGGTGTGGATCGGATGCCGGTGTTTAATTTTAAAAGGAGCTAATATTCCTTCTAACTGTGTGATTGGTGCTAATTCTGTTTTGTCGAAGGAATTGGAAAAGGAGAAAAGTCTGTATGCTGGTAATCCTATCAAACATTTAAAGGAAGAAGTGATCTGGGATTATTAAGATCTCTTGTAAAGAGATAAAAAGAAAAAAGCTTTGAGGTTATCCTCAAAGCTTTTTTAGTGGTGTGGGGCGGGATCGAACCGCCGACACAAGGATTTTCAGTCCTTTGCTCTACCGACTGAGCTACCGCACCATGTCTTTCTTTTTTGTGTGTCCCTCTCGTGAAGGGATTGCAAAGGTAAGACAAAAATTATAACTGCAAAATTTTTCTTCAGATTTTTCAAGAATTTTTTTCCTGAAGGATGCCACTCCAGAGCTGAGTCCGCCACTGTAGCGACTTACGGGCATATTCCGCTGCTTCTTCCCATTTTTGAGAATCGTTGCCACAGAGTTCCTGTACCATCTGCATAGCCAGTTGACTGTGATGATCACCATCCACTTCGATGTGTCTTTCGAGGTAATAGATGAAGGTGCCGAGCTTGCCGGGGAATTTCTGGTCCATGTCTTTTACCAGGGCATGGAACATGTCCGGAATAAGATCTTCACGGCCAAAAGTGAACACGGCTGCCATGATATGTGCTTTGCCGGATGCAATCACTTCGAAGGTAAAGCCAAGAAAGCCCTTTACAGCTTCAGGAAGCGAGGATTGTTCCAAAATGGAGCTTATGGGTGTCCCGGCGGAAATAGCCGAAATAAGCGCCTTTATTTTGCTTGTATCAGCACCTGCCTGTTTCATAGCCCGTTCGTACAGCTCAAAATGACTGCAACGGTTGCCATCCATGTCCACATCACTTTCTTCACCGGTGACGATTTCATTGATCAGGTAACGGGTAGCAGCATTGCCAACCGGTACCCAGGGAACCTGTACACAGGTGAGGTGCTGCTGTAAACCTTTCAGCAGAGACATAAAATCCCATACGGCATACACATGGTATTCCATAAAAAGGCGGATGTCGTCAAGGCTTTCGAGGGAAGCGTATAGAGGATGGGAAATGACTGTCTCCCGGGTGTTTGCGATGGTCTCCTGTATTTTCTCAATATTCATTCTACATGACAGTTTGTGCGTACTAGTTGCCGTATTCTACAAGGAACTTGATCCTTACGAGCTTTAGTTGTTCCAGGGTGTAATCATTTTCGATCAGCTCCTCCCTGGCTAGTGCAAGGCTGGAAGTTTCACAGCCTTTAAAGTACTCCATGATCTCTTCCTGCGCATAGTCATCCAGCTCTTCATCGATGCAGTAGTCAAGGTTTAGTTTAGTGCCGCTGGCTACAATGGTCTCCATTTCATCGAGTAATTCGGAGATACTGAGTTCCTTGCTTTTGGCGATGGTTTCCAGCGGGATTTTTTTGTCGATGTTCTGGATGATGAACACCTTCATACCACTTTTGTTGACCACGCTCTTCATTACAAAATCATCCGGTTTGGTAATGTTGTTCTCTTCCACAAATTTGGCGATCACATCAACGAACTGTTTACCATAGCGGATGGCCTTACCTTTGCTGACACCCTGTATTTTTTCCAGTTCCTGTACGGTGGTTGGATATTGGGTGGCCATGTCTTCAAGGGATGTTTCCAGGAAGATCACGAAAGGAGGCAGGTTCTTTTCCTTGGCCACTTTTTTACGCATCTCCTTCAGCATCTCGAATAATGCCGGGTCGGCAGAGGCGTGGGATTCGGCATTGGCTTCTTCCTCTTCTTCGCTACCTTCTTCATCAAACTGATGGTTGAGGGCCACCATGATGGAGTAGGGCTTTTTGAGGAATTTTTTGCCTTTGTCGGTCACTTTCAAAAGGCCGTATTCTTCGATATCCTTTTCTATCAGGCCTTCCAGCATCATCTGGCGGAGGAGGGAATTCCAGAAGTGAGCGTCAAATTCCTTTCCTTCTCCAAATACTTCCAGCTGATCGTGGCGGTAGGTGGAGATCTGGGGGCTGGTTTTGCCGGTAATTACGTTGACAACATATTCACTGCCAAAACGTTCTTCCAGGGCACGGATGGCTTTCAGTACGATTACCACCCTGTTTTTTACTTCTATCTTTTCTTTCGGATTGCGGCAGTTATCACACTGGCCACAGTCTTCTGTTTCATATTTTTCTCCGAAGTAGTGCAGGATAACTTTACGACGGCATACTGCACTTTCAGCATAAGCTACCGTTTCATTGATCAGCTGGGCGCCCATTTCCCTCTCACTGAGGGGTTTGTCGCGCATCAGGTGCTCCAGTTTCTGTACGTCTTTATGAGAGTAGTAGCAGACACAGTTGCCTTCCAGTCCGTCACGACCGGCACGACCAGTTTCCTGGTAGTAGTTTTCCAGGCTTTTGGGAATGTTGTAGTGGATCACAAAACGCACATCCGGTTTGTCGATGCCCATACCAAAGGCGATGGTGGCCACAATCACTTCTACATCTTCATGCAGGAACATATCCTGACGTTGTGCGCGGGTAGTAGGATCAAGACCTGCATGATAAGCTACCGCCTTGATATTGTTGGCAGTTAGCATATCAGCGAGCTCTTCCGTAGTTTTCCGGTTGAGCGTATAGATAATGCCGCTTTTTCCTTTATGCTGATGGATATACTTGACGATGTCCTTGATAGTCTGATCTTTCTTGCGTTTAGGCCTGATTTCGTAGTACAGGTTGGAACGGTTGAAAGAAGAGATATAAATATTGGGATCATTTAAGCCCAGGTTTTTTACGATATCGCTCTGTACTTTGGGAGTGGCTGTTGCGGTGAGAGCAATGATCGGCAGTTTGTCGTTGATCTGTTCGATCATCTCTTTCAGGCGACGGTATTCCGGGCGGAAATCGTGTCCCCATTCAGAGATACAGTGAGCTTCGTCCACAGCGATGAAGGAAATTTCAAGCTCACGGAAGAAGTCGAGGTTTTCCTGTTTGGTCAGCGTTTCGGGCGCTACATACAACAGCTTTGTTTTCCCTGTCAGCAGGTCAGTCCTTACTTTTTTGATCTGTGCCTTGGAGAGGGTAGAATTCAGAAAGTGCGCCACATTGTCTTTACTACTGTAACCCCGTACCAGGTCTACCTGGTTTTTCATCAGCGCTATCAACGGAGATACGATCAGTGCACAACCCGAACTCATCAGTGCCGGCAACTGGTAGCACAGGGATTTACCTCCGCCTGTTGGCATGATAACGAAGGTATCTTTACCCGACAGGATGCTTTGTATGATTATTTCCTGATTTCCCTTGAAGGAATCGAACCCGAAGTGTTCGCGTAATGCATCCATCAAACTTACCTTTACAACAGCCATTGCATTCAAATTTAAAAAAACGGTAAACTCTAAACTCTAAAGAATCAACAAATGATGAAATAGTTCTATATGTTTTTTAGGGGACACGAAGTTACTTAAAAAAGCGCGTAGTATCAATATAAATTCCATGATCGTACTGGTGCTGACTAAAAAATGATAAATTTGTAAATCGTCATGAAAAGGAATGGAACTATTAACATTGGAACAGTAGCCAAACGGACAATTGCCATGGAGGCAGCGGCTATTAATGATTTGCAGCAGTTTATAGATGCAGATTTTGAAAGAGTCGTTGAACTGGTCGCCCAGTGTGAGGGACGTCTGGTAGTGACAGGCATCGGTAAAAGCGCTATTATCGCCCAGAAAATTGTGGCCACATTAAATTCCACGGGCACGCAGGCATTGTTCATGCACGCAGCAGACGCCATCCATGGCGACCTGGGCATGATACGCCAGGAAGATATCGTATTGTGTATCTCCAAAAGCGGCACCTCCGCGGAAATTAAAGTGCTGGTCCCTCTGGTAAAGAATTTTGGCAACACCCTGGTGGCTATGGTAGGAAATACCAACTCCTTCCTCGCACAGGAAGCAGACTATATCCTCAACACCACCGTAAGCCAGGAAGCTTGTCCCAACAACCTCGCACCCACTACCAGCACTACTGCTCAGCTGGCTATGGGAGATGCACTCGCCGTTTGCCTGATCGAATGGCACGGATTTACAGCGGCAGATTTTGCGAAGTTCCATCCCGGTGGCGCATTGGGTAAAAAACTATACCTGAAAGTAGCAGATCTGAGCAAACTACATCAGGCTCCCAGTGTACTATTAACCAGTACCTTACGGGAAGTGATCGTAGAGATATCTTCCAAAATGCTGGGCGTGACAGCAGTACTGGATGAAAAAGGTGGATTACAGGGCATCATCACCGATGGTGATCTGCGTCGTATGCTGGAAAAAAATGTTTCCACTGGAGAGGTGACAGCAAAAGATATTATGTCTGTCAACCCTAAAGCAATCCAGCAAAATGAACTGGCCATCAATGCATTGGAAATGATGCGCCAGCATGATATCACCCAGCTGCTGGCCATGGACGGAGAGCGGTATAGTGGTATCATACACTTACATGATTTAATCAGAGAAGGAATTATATAGCAATGACACAACTGAACAGCCATTTTTACGTGGCAATTATGGCCGGTGGAATCGGCAGTCGCTTCTGGCCTCACAGCCGCACCGATAATCCCAAGCAGTTCCTGGATATTCTGAATACCGGGAAAACATTGCTTCAATGGACGTATGAGCGATTTTTAAGCTTCATCCCCAAGGAGAATATCTTTGTGGTTACCCACCAGCAATATACTAATAAGGTTGCCGAACAACTCCCTGAGCTCGCTGAGGCCAATATCGTCAGTGAACCATCCCGTAAAAATACAGCTCCCTGTGTTGCCTATATCTCCCATAAAATACATAAGCAGGACCCACTGGCTAACATCATCTGTGCACCCGCCGATCACCTGATCGTTGACGGACCAGCCTTTACCAATGCCTGTCTCAACGCGCTCCTGTTTGTACAGAAACACAGTGCCCTCATAACACTGGGGATCAAACCTACCCGTCCCGACACCGGCTATGGTTATATCCAGTACGAACCACAACAGGTGGCCGACAACGTGTACAAGGTGAAAACCTTTACCGAAAAGCCTAACATGGAACTGGCCAAAACATTCCTGCAAAGCGGCGACTTCCTCTGGAATGCCGGCATCTTTGTATGGAACGTTAAAACCATCCTCTCTGCATTCCGGGAATACCTGCCCGAAATAGACGAGCTCTTCGCACAAAGCTCTTACGCGCTCAATACCCCCGAAGAAAAAGATGTGATCGAAAAAGTATACCCGCAATGCACCAACATCTCCATCGATTACGGTATCATGGAGAAAGCAGATAATGTATACGTGATCCCTTCCAACTTCGGCTGGAGCGACCTTGGTACCTGGGCTTCCGCCTACGAAAACCTCGAAAAGGATTACCTTGGTAATGCTGTACAGGGCAAGAATGTAGTAGTAATAGACGCCACCAAATGCATGGTGAAAGTCCCCAATGATAAACTGGTACTCCTGCAGGGCCTCGATGAATTTATTGTAATCGATACCCAGGATGTGCTGCTCATCTGCAAAAAAGATAATGAACAGCAAATCAAGGAATACGTAGCAGAAATCAAACGCAATAAAGGCGATAAATTCCTGTAACAATTCACGGATTATAAAATTATAAATTACGGATTACGAATAACAAATAACACCATTCGTAATTCGTAATTTGTAGTCCGTAATTGTAACTGTCTATGTCCAAATTACCTCACACAGGAACCACCATCTTTTCCGTTATGTCGGCCCTGGCAGCGGAACATAAGGCTATTAATCTCTCACAGGGCTTCCCGGATTATGATTGCAGCGATGAATTGAAGGAAATGGTCTCTCTGGCCATGCAGCAAGGGCATAACCAATATGCGCCCATGCCCGGCCTGATGCAGCTACGTTCTGCCATCGCCGCTAAAATCAAAAGCCTTTATCAGCAAAACATCAATCCCGACACCGACATTACCATCACCCCCGGTGGCACTTACGCGATCTATACGGCCATCGCTACCTACATCCACCCGGGTGATGAAGTGATCATTTTTGAACCCGCCTACGACAGCTACATTCCCAATGTACTGGTCAACGGTGGCAAACCGGTGTTGATCCCCCTCTCTTTCCCGGAATACCGGATCAACTGGGAAACTGTGCGCAGCAAAATAACGCCCCGCACTAAAATGATAATGGTCAACACACCACACAACCCTACCGGCAGCATCCTGCAGGAAGAAGACATGGCTGAACTGGAAAAACTGGTAGCAGAATTTAATATCCTCGTACTGTCTGATGAGGTATATGAACACCTGGTGTTTGATGGCGCCCGCCACCTGAGTGTATTACGCTATCCGGCTATTTACCGTAACAGCTTTGTGACCTTTTCCTTCGGGAAAGTTTTCCACAACACCGGCTGGAAAATGGGGTATTGTGTAGCACCGGAACACCTGATGAAGGAATACCGGAAAGTACACCAGTATCTCTGTTTTTCTGTAAATACTCCGATGCAGTACGGACTGGCCCGGTTTCTGGAAACCCCGGCGCATTATCTCGAACTGCCGGCATTTTACCAGCAGAAAAGGGACTATTTTCTGGAACTGATGAAAGATTCACGTTTTACGCCACTGCACAGCGAGGGAAGTTATTTTCAGCTGATGCGCTATGACCGGATTTCTTCGGAAGGAGACAAGGAATTTGCTGTGAGGCTGACAAAAGAATTTGGCGTGGCTGCCATTCCTGTATCCGCATTTTATCAGGATGGAAAGGATGATCATGTGGTCCGTTTCTGTTTTGCCAAAAAGGAAACCACTCTGGAACAGGCCGCAGCAAAGTTAAGAGCGATATAACGCTCCGAAGAACTGCCTCAGCAATCAACAAGATATAATGGGGCCTTGATAACGGTTTAACTGGTACCCCTATAAAAACCCGCTAAACATTGTTATCTCAGCCCCATTAATATCACAAGCAAACATACATCTCCGGTAAGGGAGACATTTTATTAAACGGCCATGGCTGGAGCCGTTTCCTTATCGTTGTTCAGGATAAGTGTATGTTCCATAAAAGTTACTACCCCCGTTTCCACATCGTACATAGCGCCAATAATACCCACATCACCTTTCAGGATCATGTCACGAAGGATATGGCTTTGTTCCATGATCGCCTGTACGGAACGTTCTATGTGTATATTGGTCACCGCACCCACGAATTCCGGATTTTTGGAAGTACGGTTTTCGGTGATGGTTTTTTCTGCAAATACGGCTGGCGTGATTTTGTTGAGCAAACCGGTGAGGTTGCCCATCTCCACAGCGTCGCAGGCACCGCAGATAGCGCCGCATTTGGTGTGGCCCAATACCACAATAAATTTGGACCCGGCAGCCTTGCAGGCATATTCCAGGCTTCCGAGTACGTTGTCGGAGATAACGGCACCTGCCAGACGGATACTGAAAACATCTCCCAGTCCCTGATCAAATACCAGTTCCGCGGAAGTGCGGGAGTCCATGCAGCTTACGATGGCAGCCATCGGCCACTGGCCGTCGGAGGTATCATTCACCATCTGCAGCAGGTTACGGTTGATACGCAGGTTATCTACAAAACGCAGGTTACCTGCTTTTAATAATTCCAAAGCTTGTCTTGGTGTAATCTCACTCTGTGATACTTTATTCAATGTTTTCATGATAAATCATTTTGTTGGGTGAAAAAAGGAGGGAAGAAAGCATGGTTTCCTTTCTCTTGCCTCGATTTGTGTTAAGCCATCCGTCTAGTTCAATTGCAATTGTTTGAGCAATTCTTTATGACTACCGGCAGCTATGGTGTGTACGTGCCCGTTACTACGCCGGTTGTGCTCCTCTATTTGGCTCCCGGGGGTGTTAGGAATTTTGTATACATCCTTGAACCCGGTGAGGATAACAGTAATATTTTTTTGTGGTGCTTTGATGTCCTTGAATTCCCGGATCGTCTGCAATACATCGAAGTCGATATAGGCCGTTTTTTCAGCGTCTATCACTACGGTAGTGTCGGAAGGCAGATGGTCCAGCGTCAGAAGGATACTGGCTTTGTTGAGGAAAGACACTTCCTGGGCCAGTTCCAGCCGGATGCTGTCGCCGGTCTGGTATTTTTCCTTGCGGAAATAGTAGGAGCTCTTCATATTACCACGCAGGATGGCCAGGATACTAACGGCCATACCAATAGCGATCCCGATCAGTAGGTCGGTGAATACGATTGCTGCTACGGTGGCTACGAAAGGTACCCATTGGTATTTACCGTTTTTGAACATTTCCTTGAAGACTTCCAGTTTACACAGTTTATAGCCGGTAACCAGCAGTACAGCAGCCAGAGTGGCCAGCGGTATCATGTTGAGTACCATTGGTATCAAACCTGCACAGATCAGGAGCAGGGAGCCGTGTACCATAGTGGCTAGTTTGGTGCGTCCGCCGGCATTGATGTTGGCGCTGGAACGTACTATCACGGAAGTGATAGGAAGTCCGCCAATCATCCCGCTGACGATATTGCCGATACCCTGCGCTTTCAGTTCCCGGTTAGGAGAGGTATAACGTTTCAGCGGATCGAGCTTGTCGGTAGCTTCTACGTTGAGCAATGTCTCCACAGAGGCGATGATTGCAATGGTAAGGCCGGTTATCCACACTTCTTTATTAGTAATGGCGCTGAACCTCGGCAAAGTAAACTGGCCCAGGAAGTCTGAAAAACTTTCCGGTACCGGCAAACTTACCAGGTGATTGGCCCCCAGTGCCAGCACTTCATTGCCTGCAAATACACGGTTCAGCAGAATGCCTGCAATTACAGCCACGAGAGGTGCTGGTACCAGATTTAATTTGGGGACCTTGCTCCAATACAGAATGATAAAAATGGATATGAGAGTGATAACTGTTGCACCTATATTGATGTGGTTGACAGCAGACAGCAACGCGCTGAAGGTGTTTTCCCCATCTGCCTGGAAAAAGGCAATGCTGCCTTCGCTGTCGGCATCATAGCCGAATGCATGAGGCAATTGTTTTAAAATGATAATAATACCAATGGCTGCCAACATGCCCGTGATGACGTTGGAAGGGAAGTAGTTGGCTACTGTTCCTGCCTTGATGAGCCCCAGCACCAGTTGCAGGGCGCCACCGATTACCACGGCGAGCAAAAAGATGTCGAATGCACCCAGTTTGGTAATGGCCGACAACACAATGGCGGTAAGGCCTGCAGCCGGACCACTTACACTCAGCTGTGAACCGCTGAAAAAACCAATAACAAGACCGCCAACAATACCAGCGATCATGCCGGCAAAAAGCGGTGCGCCGGAGGCCAGGGCAATGCCCAGACACAGCGGCACAGCAATGAGGAAAACAACGAGACCCGAAGAGAAGTCCCCCTTAATATTGGAGAAGATTGATGTTTGCTTGTTCATAAAAAATGGTTTTTCCGTTGAAGGATCGCCATTCCGGGCAGCAGCCAGCGCTGCAACACGGAAGTTATTACAGATGACACACCCATTGGGTACATATAACGGTATCCCGTTATATGGATACACGATGTCCCTAAAGTGTCTGAATGTTGAAAAAAAACAATAAGAAAATAGAAATAACAGGCTGGCTGAGATTACAGCAGCTGGATCTGATTACGCCCTATAGTAGTTGGGAGGAGGCGCGTGGATTTCCTGGGCCGGATTGCTGGGGATATCCTCCATTAAAAGAGGTTGCAAAACGCCTAATAATAATACCGGGTTAAACTCAAGTGGATCAAATACCTTACAGAACTTCAGTTCTTTAGCCATTTTCACATGGTCGCCACCCGCATCAATCGGATGCTCTTCCACAATCTGATTATTAAACAGCAGCTTTCCTACTTCCTTAATAGGAAGTAACTGGGAAACCATAAGGCCCAAAAGAAATATGCCGATAATTTTCTTCATTGTGTTAAGCACTGATACAAAAGTAATTGAGGGAACCGATATATACTAAGTTACGATAATTAAAAAAATGTTAAAGCGATTTGTGATCAGTGGATGGATTTGTTTCCCCTTTAATAATATGTCAAAATAAAGAACATTTCCGTTTATCCTGTATTTTAACCACTTGTCACTTTGTTTGGTTCAGCGTATTTTCTGGTTTTTTAGGAAGATGTACACCTGTAGCCGCTTTCCACCGATTTTACGGTAATATTCAAAACAAGTTATTTTGCTTTATATGGTATTGTGTATTGCATAGTAGTAAATAATTCCTATTTTTGTATCAGAAAGTCGGAGGTAGGTGTACAAGACTTACGACTTACTAAATCAAAAACCACCATTAGTAAAACAATTAAAGCTCACTTGCCATGAACATTGATAACACACAGTCACAAATGCGGAAGGGGGTGCTTGAGTTTTGCATTCTGTCCGTAATCAAGCAAGGAGAAGCTTACCCATCAGACATCATTGAAAAGATGAAAGAGGCAAAGCTCGACATTCTGGAGGGTACTTTATATCCCTTGCTGACACGGCTTAAAAATGCGGAGTTACTCACCTATAGATGGGTTGAAAGCAGCTCCGGCCCGCCCCGGAAATATTTTTCCATGACCGAAAAAGGCGAAACGTTTTATAAGGAACTGGAAAGCACCTGGAACGAACTGGCCAATGCGGTCCATCAACTCACACAGAACAGCTCAGCTGTGTAGCGATATACCTAAACCTAAAATCTAAAAGAACCAACAAATGAAAAAGATTATTAACATAAACCTGTCGAGTCGGCTCATTCCCATTGAGGATAGTGCTTACGAGATGCTGCGTCAGTATCTGGACAGTCTGAAATCATATTTTTCAAAAGAAGATGGAGGCGACGAAATTGTGGCTGACATTGAAAGCCGTATCGCTGAGCTGTTCCAGGACAAACTGAAAAAAGGTGCTCACTGCATTACCGATGAGGACATCGTGGCTGTAAAAGCCTCTATGGGCACACCTGAGCAGTTTGATGATGCTCCCGATAGCAGCAAAAAACAGTCTCAGACAAATGATAATGCTGAAGCGTATATGCCCCGTCCGCGTAAACGCCTCTACCGTGATCCGGAAAATAAAGTGCTGAGTGGTGTTTGTAGCGGTCTGGGTGCCTATTTCAACGTAGACCCGGTGATCTTCCGTATCATCTTCGCCCTCCTGGCCATCGGAGGCTTCGGTTCCGGCGTATTGGTGTACTTTATCCTCTGGGTAGCTACACCTTCTGCTGACACCACTGCTGAAAAACTGGAAATGAGAGGCGAAAAGGTGGACCTCAACAACATCAAAACCACCATTCAGGAAGAACTGAATAACATGAAGAGCCAAATGAAAAACGTAGGAAATGATTTCCGAAATTTTTCTCAGGGCCGCGGAAAACAAGTAGGTAATGACCTCGAACGCTTTTTTATGAACCTTGCAAAAGGGCTCGGAAATGTCGTGATGTTTGTTACCAAAGGATTCTTTTACTTTCTGGCAGTAGTGATCCTGATCTGCCTGATCGTAACGGGCGTAGCGATCGCTATCTCTTCCGCGGCCCTGTTTCCCTTAAAAGGTCTGTTACTCAGCACACCCACACAGAGCTACCTTTTCTGGCCGGCCATTGGGTTGTTACTGGGAATACCGGTAGTGGCACTGCTGATCTTCATCGTTCGTAAGCTCACCGGTATCAAACAAGGCAGCCGTTATGCCGGATATACCCTGATGTTCCTCTGGTTACTGGGACTGGCTTTGGGTGCCATCGTTGTTACCTCTGTAGCAAAAGACTTCAGAAGACGCAGCAGCGTACCTGCAGAAGTGGTGGCCATCAAGCAGCCTTCCAACAACAAGCTGGTTCTCCGCGTAGCTCCGGGTGGTCTCAGCCATGATAACTTTTCCTGGTTCGATGACAACCTGCTGGTAGCCGACGATACCATCATGATCAACCTGGTAAAACTCAGGATCGAAAAAAGCCAGACAGATAGCTTTAGTGTACAGCTGTACCGCTTCTCCCAGGGTCGTACCCTGCAGCAGGCAAATAAGTATGCAACGGATATCCAGTTCAACATTAAACAGGATGATTCCGTGCTGTACATTCCGGATGGTTTCTCCCTGCCACTGCACTCTAAATTCCGTGGTCAGCGTTTGCTGATGGTGGTAAAAGTACCGGTAGGTAAAAACATCGAAATAGGAGACGAGATCTACCGCCATTTCTCTTTCGATAAATACGGCCGCCGGTATAATAGTGGTGATGACTGGTTTATCGGTATCGATTCCGACGATTGGGATGACAGAAGCGGTTCCAGCACCCTGAAAATGACGCCATCAGGAATTTCTGATGAATCAGCTGAAAAGTCCTCAGAAACAAAAATCAGCCGGGATTCTGCAGAAGCTGTCTACCACTATAAAGGTAATGACACCATTCGCAAGTAGTTATATATTCTCAGCTAATCAAATAAGAACGGGGCTGACCTTTTAAGGTCAGCCCCGCTTCTTTTTTCCCGATCCGATCATTACCCAGGCCGATTAATGTTTAACTTTGTGTATTCGGCATATAATATTAAAAAATAGGATAAGATAAGGATGCAGGCACCTATAAACATCGCGCTGGTAGGAAATCCGAATAGTGGAAAAAGCTCCCTTTTTAACGCACTGACCGGGTTAAATCAGAAAGTAAGCAACTTCCCCGGAGTAACGGTAGATAAGAAAACCGGAACGGCAACCATCGTTCCCGGGCTTTCGACCAACATTATTGACCTTCCGGGTACCTACAGCCTGTACCCTAAAAGTGCCGATGAGTACGTAACCTACGATGTGCTGATCAATCCAAGCAATGAAGACAAACCGGACCTGGTAGTCATTGTTGCCGATGCCTCCAACCTGAAACGCAATCTCCTCTTCTGTTCTCAGATCATCGACCTGAAAAAACCGGTGATCATCGCCCTCACCATGATGGACATCGCCCGTAAAAAAGGCGTGGAAATAGACATCGATGGGCTGGAAAGAGAACTGGGTGTGCCGATTGTAGCCATCAACCCCCGTAAAAACAAAGGGGTGACTGAGCTCAAAAAAATCATCGAACTGGCCGCCCGTGGCCACTACAGCGCAGCGCCCAGGGATTTTATTGCCAATGCAGCCCTGGCTAAAGCCGTAACCGACGATGTCAAAAAAGCGGTGCCGGCCAGTAGCGACTATGGTGCGCTGCACATCGCCGTTAACGCCGAAGAACTGACCTTCCTGGATGCAGGGCAGAAACAGGCCATCCGCCAATCCCTGCAAACAAACCAGTTCAATAAAACCAAAGTACAGGCTGAAGAGATCATGCAGCGATACAACCGTATCAAGCATATCATGAAAGCGACGGTGGTAGAAACAGACCCACTGCAGAAACAGCTGCGCTCGGAAAAAATCGACGACCTGCTGCTGCATCGTTTCTGGGGATATGTGATCCTGCTGGTAGTGATGTTCCTGTTGTTCCAGAGTATCTTCTGGCTGGCTTCCTATCCGATGGACCTGATAGAGGGCAGTTTCGGAAAACTCAGCGGCTGGCTTACGTCAGTACTGCCCAGCAACAAAATCACAGATGTATTTGTGAATGGTATCCTGGCTGGTATCAGCGGATTTGCGGTATTTATCCCGCAGATCATGATCCTGTTTGGCCTGATCACCGTTCTGGAAGATACCGGATATATGGCACGTATCAGCTTCCTGACCGACCGCCTCATGCGCCAGGTAGGGCTGAATGGTAAATCGGTGATGCCACTGATCAGTGGCGTAGCCTGCGCAGTACCTGCCATCATGGCCACCCGTACCATCGAAAACAAAAAAGAAAGACTGATTACCATACTTGTCACCCCATTGATGAGCTGTTCCGCCAGGCTGCCGATCTATACCATGATGATCGCGCTGGTAATCCCAGATAACAGAGTGTTCGGTATCCTGGGCCTGCGGGGACTGGTGATGATGGGACTTTATCTGCTGGGCTTCTTTATGGCGGTTATCATTGCTGCCGTTATGAAGCTGTTTGTGCGCATCAAGGAGAAAAGCTATTTTATCATGGAACTGCCGGTATACCGCGCTCCGCGCTGGAAAAACGTAGGCACTACCATGGTGGAAAAAGCCCGCATCTTTGTCACCGATGCTGGTAAGGTGATTGTGGTCATCTCTGTGTGTCTCTGGTTCCTGGCGTCTTATGGGCCTTCCAGTAGAATGGAACCACTACATGCCAAATATGAAAAACTGATAGCCGCAGCGCCGGCCGGCTCTCCAGAGGCAGATGCACTGGACAGGGAATTCCGCTCCGAGAAACTGTCACATTCCTACGCCGGTATCCTCGGACATGCTATTGAACCAGCGATCCGTCCGCTGGGCTTTGACTGGAAAATAGGTATTGCGCTGATCACCTCTTTTGCTGCCCGGGAAGTATTTGTGGGCACCATGGCAACTTTATACAGTGTGGGCGAAAATCCGGAAGACAACAATGCTACCCTGCGTGAAAAAATGGCGTCGGCCAAATGGCCCGACGGAAGGCCCGTATACACGCTCGCCGCTGGCTTGTCTCTGATGCTGTTTTATGCGTTCGCCATGCAGTGTATGAGTACAATGGCCATCGTAAAAAGGGAAACTAAATCATGGAAAATACCAGTACTGCAGCTCACTTACATGACCTCACTGGCCTATATCTGCAGCCTGATTATCTTTAATATCTTCAAATAATATCTTTTGTACATTGCAGGTAATGCTCACCAAAACGCATTACTATGAAATTGTTTTGTTACAGCTTATGTCTGCTTTTCGCCGGGCCATTGCTGGCGCAGTCTACCGTCGATTCATCCCAGTTAATGAACGACGTACGCACCCTATCTGCCGATAAATATGAGGGCCGCAAAACTGGTACCCCTGGCAACCGCATGGCACAGTTTTATATCATTGACAGGTTCAAACAGATAGGGATCACCCCCTATCATAATACCTATGAGTATCCATTCTATTTCCAACTGGGGCCTAAGAGAATAATGGGTACAAACCTCTTCGGTTATATCCAGGGACAAACTGACAATGTCATCGTTATCTCCGCCCACTACGACCATCTCGGTATAGGGAGGCCCAATGCCGCACAAGACAGTATCTATAACGGCGCAGATGACAACGCTTCCGGCGTTGGTACTATACTGGCCCTGGCCGCCTATTTTAAAAAGAATCCGCCCAAACACACACTGCTGTTTGTTGCTTTCGACGCGGAAGAACAAGGACTCCAGGGCGCCAAAGCCTTTGTGCAGCAACCTCCGGTGCCGTTGAATAAAATCATCCTCGACATCAACATGGATATGGTGGCGCACAACGACAAAAACGAATTGTACGTCTGTGGCACCAATCCTTATCCCCAGCTGAAAAAATACATCGATGCCGTGGCGGCGTATAGCACGGTCAAACTGCTGGCAGGCCATGATACTCCCGGCTCTGGTGGGGATAACTGGACCAACCAGAGTGACCAGGGCCCTTTTAATGATCAAAAGATACCATTCCTCTACTTCGGAGTGGAAGATCATCCGGATTATCACCAGCTAACGGATGAGTATACACGTATTAATCATCATTTCTATTATCAGGCGGTGAAAACCATACTCCAGGTGACAAAAGATATAGATACCGGAATGAATTGATCTCCGGGAGATATAAATACGAAGCCCGCAAAGTTTTACACTTTGCGGGCTTCGTATTTATAATATGCTAGTTTCTGTTTGTCTGTATCATGCCCTGGAAGCGGTCTATACCTTGATGTATAACAGCCTTCCGGGTGGTGGTAACGTTGGCAACCCTGCCCAGCTGGCTAACCGGGATGCCCATATCGGTAAGGGCTGTACGAAGCATCGGATCATTAAAGCTGCCCCAGTTGTTGGTATAATCATCTGTTACGGTGATATTCGGAGCAATACCATCGAAATAACTGCCTTCACCGTTAGCATTAAATGTCTGGAAACAAACGGCATACATATCATACTGCCCGAAGGGGATGTTGATAAAACCTACTGGTTTGCCGTAAGTGGTGGTACCAATCAGGCGCGGCTGCATCGTCGGCTTCAGCACATTGTACAACAGCTCGCTGGCGGAAACGGTGCTATAGGTGACCAGGAAGCTCAGATTAGTGAGTGCAAGGGAACCTTGTTTCTTAAATGAAGTCGTTTTATAGGTAGTAGATTCCTGCCGGAAGATGTCGTACCAATACCTTGTAGGGTAGTAGGGAAGCGCTTTCATGTTCCGGAAGATATAGCTGTATTGATTGGTGTTGACATTGTTGTTGAAGGACTGTGTATACATCACCGTGTTATTGGCGTTGGCTGGTGCCAGATTGTTGGCGAGATACTCAGCTGTTTCCAGCAGTCCGCCGCCGTTGTAGCGGAGGTCCATGATCATGCGGGTTACGCCGGCCTGTGAAAAGGCGTTGAACAGGGAATCGAACTTTGGTTTTACATCGTTGAGTGCAACGAAGTTGTTAAAAACAATATAGCCGACTTTTGTCCCATTGAAGTTGAAGGTGTTGGCGTACAGGATGGGATTCAGCGAATAGTTGGCAGGAGCGAGCGTAAGGTTTTGGGTGTTGTTGCCAGGCTTGAGAAAAGTATAAGCGGAATTGGTAGAGAAGGCAATATTGAGCAGGTTATCGGTGGCCTGTCCTACCTGAAAACTGGAGATACCATTTACGCTGGTAAGCTGCCACCCGCGCTTGATTCCGGCTTTGTCTGCCGGTGAACCAGGATACACATATATAACAAACAGTGTGGAATCAGTCTGATAGCCTACTTCAAAGCCTACGTTACCAACCTGGCCTTCCTGAAGGGCCCGCGAAGTGGTGCCATCATCCAGAAAGCTGTATTTATCCAGTGCTTTTCCGGAGGTATTGTTTTTCTTTATTTTGGTGAGGGCGCTGAACATATCCTGAGGTTTCGCATAACTTTCTGGTTTGAAAGTAGCGGAATCGGGGATCACATCCGTCCACAGGTAGATGTCTTTAAAGGCGGCGAAAATACTATCGTTGATATTGGGCCAGACCCGCTGAGTATCAGTGCGGTCATTTTTTTTGCAGGAGGATAGGATCGCGGCAAATAAAAAGCAGGTGATCAGCCACCTGAACGGTTGATTTGGTTGCATATGACAAATTTAGCATAACTGCATAGAATAAACGAGTATCAACCTTGAACTATTGCGGACCAGCGTTACCAAAGAGGTCAAACCCGAGTTCTTCCGGCATTACACCTTTGTTTTTGAGGCCCAGGACAATTTTGTCTCGCCAGTGGACTTGCGCGGCCATATCAGTACCATGGTGAGTTTCGCGGTCAAAGGCGTACTGCATGCGGTTCATTTCCTGGAAAGATTGAAGATACTGATATTGTATAACGCTATCATAGTCGTCCCGGTTCAATGCTGTTTGACGGAGTTTTTGTTTGAATCTTTCCACCACCAGACGGGTGATGTCAAAATGCAGCTGTTCATGCATCAGCGCATAGTTTTCCCTGGCATCATCTCTTACCCAGGAAGCGCTTTTTATAAAAAATACCTGCATGATGAGCTTGATCCTCAGGGTATCGTGAACGAGGTTGCTGCTGCCTTCATAGGAAAAGCTGGTGTATGATACCGCGGCGCTGGCACCGGCAGGGGATGGTTTGCCCAGGAAATCATCCCAGCGGAGTTTACGTGCAGGGGAATAAAAAAGAGTATCTGTTGTTTTTTTATCGGTTTCTTCCCGGTCTTCAATCGTCAGCTGGATGGCTGTTATTTTAGTGGGAGGAGCGGGAAGGGTGCGCACTTTCATCTGCCCGAAGGGCAGAAAAAACATACATAATATATGTAAAAAAGATGGCATACTTTAACTACAACGAGACTAAAATTAGGAAAATGACTGGCTGCCTGTTGCACAGACGGAAAATTTGTAAATACTATAACATTTGGCCTGTGTTTTAACAATCATTTTTCTGCCGGAAACGGGCTTTTTTCCGTAATTTACTTCCAACCAAAACAATCGCACTATGTACGGCGGCGGATATATTTTCGATGAACCAAACGGAAAACAGCTGCGGGAAGAACAACAGCACGATGACCCGGAAAAGCTGGAAGCTTTTGAAGAAAGGATCAGCAGAGGTGAGAAGATAGAGCCCGGTGACTGGATGCCGGCTGAATATCGCAGACAGCTCATCCGTTTGATAGAACAACATGCTCATTCTGAAGTGATTGGCGCTCTGCCGGAAGGCACCTGGATCACCCGTGCGCCCGGATTCAAGCGCAAACTGGCCCTCATTGCCAAAGTACAGGATGAGATCGGCCATGGGCAGCTGCTCTATAATGCAGCCGAAACGCTCGGCAAATCCAGGGAAGCCATGATCAATGACCTGCTCAGCGGCAAATCCAAATATTCCAATGTATTTAACTATCCCGCCAAAACATGGGCGGATGTTACAGTAATCGGTTTTCTTATCGATGCTGCAGCGATCGTTAACCAGGTGGCTAATGCCAAAGGTTCCTACGGGCCCTATTGCCGGGCACTGGAACGCATCTGCTACGAAGAGAGTTTTCACCTCAAACAAGGGCACGACGCCTTTATAGAACTGGCTACTGGCACTCCGGCACAGAAAACAATGCTGCAGGACGCACTCAACCGCTGGTGGCAGCCCATCATGCATTTCTTCGGCCCTCCCGACAAAACCTCCCAGCATAGCGAAAAGCTGATGATGTGGAAAGTGAAAATGGCGAGCAATGACGAAATGCGCAACCAGTTCCTTGATACCTATGTTCCTAAGATATTGGAACTGGGACTTACCCTGCCGGACCCACTGCTGCGCAAAAATCCGGACACCAGCCGCTGGGAATATACCGATCCCGACTGGGATGAGTTCTTCCGGGTGATCAACGGTGGTGGCCCCTGCAATGAAGAACGCCTGCAGGTAAGGAAATGGGCGGAAGAACATGGCCGCTGGGTACGCAAGGCATTAATGAACCCGTCAGAACGGCACGCACTGCCGGTTGCTTAAATTCGTATATACCTGCACGTTATATCCTGTTGGCATAATGTGCCGTCAGGAAGTTATTCCATTTAATAAAAACCAATCAGTAAATTCATGTCTAACGAGTCTTTAGATCCGCGCGTAAACAGGCTGAAACTGGATGACGCCGGAACAGTGATCAGGGTGGAAGAAGGAGAGAACTGGAATGTATATGAAGTGTTTCATCAGGAAAAAAGAGGCGCCCATCACGAGCATGTAGGATGTGTACATGCGCCCGATCCGCAGCTGGCGCTGGTATTTGCCAAGGAACAGTTTGCCCGCCGAAAAAAATGTGTCAACCTCTGGGTAGTTAGAAGTGCCGATATTCTTGCTTTTGATGTGGAAGATGAAGATATGTTTGCCAACAACCTGGAAAAAAATTATCGTGATGCCAGTGGTTTTAAAGTGATGGAAAAGATCAACAAATTCAAACAGTCCAAATGATCAACAACGCAGCATTAACAGACCTTATAGTAAAGATGGCAGACGATGAACTGATACAAGGTCATCGTAATTCTGAATGGACCGGCCTGGGCCCCATGATGGAAGAAGACATCGCCTTCTCCTCCATGGCACAGGATAAGATTGGCCATGCCTGGGCATTATACCGCATCCTCCACGAAAATCTGGAAGGTGAAGATCCCGATCGCTTCGCTTTTGTGCGCCCCGAAAGTGCATTTAAATGTTCCCACCTCGTGGAGATGCCTAATGGCGCATACGACTTCAGCCTGATAAGACATTTTTTATTCGACCATGCAGAAACCGTACGTTATGAAAGCCTGCGGGACAGCAGCTTTGAGCCGTTTCAGCAACTCAGCAAAAAACTGAAGGGAGAACTGAAATATCATACGCTGCACGCCAATGCTTTTATCATGCAGCTGAGCAGGGCCAATGAAGAAAGTTATGCACGGATGCAAACTGCACTCAACGAAACGATTGCGCTGGCAGCCGGTATCTTCGAGCCAGCGGCCGTTTATGAAGACTTACTCATAGATGAAAAAGTATATCCCGGTGAAAAAGAGCTGTACCATCGTTGGCTGGACCGCATTTACCCGATCCTGGTAAAAGCGTCACTCAATCTGCCTGATATGGACAGTATCACACCTGAATTCGGCGGTAGAAAAGGTTTTCATACCACCCACCTGGGCCCGCTGCTGAAAGAAATGGGAGAAGTGTTTAATCTGGACACGGAGGCCAGTTGGTAATATGATGATGTCACCAGTAATTTCTCAGGAAGATATATATCGCACACTGGAACAGGTGATGGACCCTGAAATACCCGTGCTGAGCGTGATAGACCTTGGTATGATCACAGACGTGGAGGTAACAGGCCCCAACAGTGCACATATCAAGATGGTTCCTACGTTTGCAGCCTGTCCTGCGATCAGCTATATCAAAGACAATATACGGACGGTAGTGGAAAACGCTCTTGGGATAGCCGTTACCGTAGAAATAGACAAACAGGTGCACTGGGAAAGCAATCGCATGACCGCTGCTGCCAAAGAAAAGCTGAAGAACTTCGGCATAGCCCCACCACAGACTGTAGAAGGGGAGATGCAGCCGGAAATAATGCTTAACACACCCTGCCCGCATTGCGGTAGTGAGCATACCTATCTCCGTTCTCCTTTCGGCTCTACACTTTGTCGCGCTATCCATTATTGTAAGTCATGTGGCCAGGTGTTTGAACAATTCAAGCCACTGGAGTAAGCGCGCTTTACAGGTTACAGTAATGGCTCTCGCAGGAAATGCCTATTTTTACACGTATTATTACTGGCCATTGGCAAATTATACGATGAAACATGAGAATAGGTTTGTATTTCGGGTCTTTTAATCCTATACACACAGGGCATTTGATCATTGCCAATTATGTAGCATACAATACTGACCTGGATAAAGTATGGTTTGTGGTTTCCCCGCAGAACCCACTGAAACCTTCCTCTGCTTTGCTGAATGAGCATGACCGTTTCCATCTGGTGGAACTGGCCATCAAAGATGAGCCAAGGCTGCGCGCCAGCAATATTGAGTTCTCCCTGCCACGGCCATCCTTTACGGTGGACACGCTGACTTATATGGGAGAAAAATTTCCGACGCAGGAATTTGCGATCATTATGGGCAGCGACAGCTTTCAGAATCTGCCGCGGTGGAAGAACTATACACAGATCGTCAACAATTACCCGATCTATGTATATCGTCGTCCGGGGCATGAGATTACAGAGACTTACGGTGCAAAGGTGGAAATACTGGAAGCACCCATGCTCGACATCTCCGCTACTGATATCCGCAAATGGATCAAGGAAGGGAAATCTGTCCGGTACATGGTGCCCGACAATGTGATCAACTATATTCAGGACAATAACTACTTCCGCTGATTTACATAGCCTCGCGGTGAGGCTGCCCTCTTTTGTGACGGTCCCTTCTTTTTACCAGGTATTCGTTGGAGTATATTTCCAGCAGCAGGATAAACATGGAAATAAGCAGGGGACCGAATATCAGACCGATGAAGCCGAAGAGGCTCACGCCAATGATAGCGCCGAAAATGGTGATCAGCGGATGCACATTGGCAATCTTTTTGGCCAGCAGGAAACGGGCTATATTATCAGACGTACCCACCACACCAAAACCATATACCAACACAGCAATTCCCTGCCAGGTACTGCCTGCCACCAGCAAATACACGCCCATCGGTACATATACGGCGGCAGCCCCAATCACCGGCAGCATCGAGGTAAAGCAGGTGACCACAAACCAGAATAGCGGTTGTGGAACACCAAAAACCAGATACCCGATCAAAGACACCACTCCCTGAACAACCGCTATCAGCGGTATACCCAGCGCATTGGCAAATACCAGCGTATTAAATTCCTTCCCCAGTCTTTCCACATTTTCATCTTTCAATGGAATATATTCATATAGGTTCTCTTCCATCTTCCGTCCGTTGACCAGCATAAAGTACAGGATAAAGTACATAATGGCGATCGCCGTGAGCGTATTGAACGTAGCACCCAGAAACCCCGGCAGGAAAGCAGTGAGCCCTTTCTGTATCCTTTGCAGTTGTTCGGTTGAAAGCAGGTCTATCCCGATTTCCTGATGCAGTTTTTCGTTGACCTCCCGCGCTTTGGTGATCAGCTCTGCAGAGTGGCTGGCAGCATAAGCCACCTTAGAGGAGAGCAGATTGACCAGCGCTCCTATCGGGAGCAGGATGATCAGGAAAGAGGCCGTCATCAGAAGAGCAGCGGCCAGGTTTTTTTTCCATTTACGCACTTCCACCAAACGGAACATCCACTTACGACAAATCACATAAAGGGTAATGGCGCCCAGGAATCCGGGGAATAACCCATACAGCTCCATGAACAGGAGAATCGCCAGGAAAAGAATCAGTAAGAGAAAACCAATTTGTTTGAGTCGGTCGTTGTCCAGGTAGCTCATAGTACATAATATCGGATAATTAATCGGTACGGGCAAAAAGCGAACCAGTACAGCTGGCTGGCGATGACTAAACAAAACAAGGTACTGCTTGTTCTTAAACCGGAATTTTAGGGGAAAGTTTTATACATTATTCATTTATGGAATGGTGTTTGTGAACCTTTATGTACAAAAAAATGAAAACTTTATTCTCTCATCTTAAAAAACCTATTTTATGAGTAAGAGTTCCAAAGCTGTTGTTTCTTTCATCGTAGGTGCGGCCGTAGGCGTTGCCGTAGGGTATTTCCTCAATTCTGATAAAAAAGATGAGCTGGTGGAAAAGCTGAAAGGCCAGACCGACAGACTGAAAGCAAAATGGAGAAGTAGGAAAGACCAATTACAGGACGAGTTGGAAAATGAGTTAGCGTAATCCCTTTGGAAGAATAAAAAACATTGCATGGAAGATAATTTCGGCAACTATTTTAACCAAACGGGCAAGGTAGCCAAAGAGTATCTGGAAACCAGGCTGGACCTGCTTAAGCTCCAGGCAGCAGGAAAGCTATCGAAAGCACTGGGATTGTTTTTCTCCGTGACGATGGCTTTCCTGTTGTTTTTTTTCGTGATTGTATTTCTCGGAATGGTAGTAGGTTTCTGGATTGGTGAAATGACAGGTAGCTTTACCATTGGCTTTTCCTGTGCAGCGGGATTGTTTATACTCTTGTTTGTAGCGATCCTGTTGTTCCGTAAACAGCTGATACAGAAGCCCCTGACCAGGTTACTGCTGTCTGAATTGGTAGAAGAAATAGTGCATCGTGATGAACAGTCCGGTCATCTGCATAATCAGCCCGGATATGATCACAAAGATGATATGTATGGGCATGTGCCTAATGAAGAAGCTACTGAAAACACCTCAAGAGGATAACATGAAAAATGTTTACACATGCGGAAGGTAAAAGTCACCACGCAGGAAGACCTTGACCGGGAAATCGCCCGTTTACAGATGCGGACCAAAAAGCTGGAACAGGACCTGGGCCGGCGGGCAGACTATTTCAAGCACAATTATAAAAAAATGGCGCTGAATGCAGTTATCCCCGGTAGCGGCAGACATAGCGGAGTATTGAATATTGCTGCCAACGTGGCCAAAGTAGCCTGGAGCAGTGGTAAGTTCAAAAATTTTGCTACTGGTGCCCTGATGACGGTATTGGAGTTTATCGGTGTACAGCTGGGTATGAACCTTTTCAATAAGGTGAGCAACCGCCACAAACGGAAAAGGGCGCAGAAGACAGCGGAGTAGTTGTACATACCAGCTGAAAAAACAGTGTAGGCGTACACATTATCCTTATATCCGTTCTTCTTTCATCGGACCGCTTTTTCATATTGAACAGCGCAGCTGCCTATTAAATAAAAACCCGTTGGAAAATAAATCCAACGGGCAGTATAGTTTATGATATCATCTGCTAGCCCCAAACTTTGGTGCCTTCGCTGCAATTGGCGCAGATGTCAATGTTTTTTCTTGTTTGCAGGATCTGACTACGGAAATGGATATACTCTTTATTATGCCACAAGGCCTTAAAAGATTCTTTTTTAAGGTCGCCGAGTCGGTGCTGGGCGTCCTTATCGAAACAACAAGGTACTACCAATCCATCCCAGGTGACAACAGGAGAATGCCATAGACGCCAGCAATGGTTGCCCAGCTTATTTTTGATGGCATAGGTGCCATCTTCGTTGCGATGGTATCGTGAATATTTGTCGATGGTAGGAATAAGGCGGTTGCCTTCTTCATAATCATATACCTGGGCAGTCTTAAACCTTACCTGGTCCACACCGATTTCTTTTGCCAGTTTTTTGATTTCTTCTATCTGATGTTCGTTGGGTTTTACCACAAGGAACTGGAAGAACACAAAGGGTTTGGTAGATTTAAGTTCCTTTTTCCATTTCACGATATTTTTGGCGCCCTGTATTACCTTGTCTAGCTGTCCGCCTACCCGGTACTGCGTGTATACGTCCTGGGTAGTGCCGTCGATGGAGATGATCAGCCTGTCGAGTCCACTTTCAACGGTTTTTTTAGCGTTGGCATCTGTCAGGTAGTGGGCATTGGTGGAAGTGGCGGTATAGATACCTTTGGACGAGGCATACTTCACCATGTCCAGGAAGCCGGTGTTGAGGTAGGGTTCTCCCTGAAAATAAAAAATGAGGTATAATAATTCTTTGGATATCTCATCGATGGTTTTCCGGAAGAAGTCCTGTTCCAGCATACCGGTGGGACGGGTAAAAGCCCGGAGGCCACTGGGACATTCGGGGCATCTCAGGTTACAGGAAGTGGTGGGCTCAAAGGAGATGGATATAGGATATCCCCATTGTACCGGTTTATTGGTCCACTTACTTATAAAGTAGCTACCCAGCACTTTCCCGGCGTTCCAGGCCCGGCGGAAAGTGAATTTGGAAGCGAGATTCAGGGTGTCATTCAGGTTAAAATCGGGCATATAAAAATCTCTTGACCTATGTAAAAGTAGCTTCTTTAAACAAATTATAGCCTATACTTGCTATAAAAAAGGTCTGCAGCATGATAGCAGCATCCCTTTCCCGATTCCCTGCAACTAACTGAAACAACGTGAAAAGTACCTGGACCCGCTTATTATGGACATTATTGGTAATTGTGCTGGCCCTGACGGGCTACTTTTGGTTGCACAGCCGTAGAGAAAGGATATCATTTGTAAGATACGAGGAATTTGGCATTGACATGCCAGTCAATTATAAGATCCATGGGATCGATGTGTCGAAGTTTCAGAAAGACATCAACTGGCATGCGGTGAAGCAAATGCAGGTGGACAAAATTCGTATATCCTTTACCTTTATTAAAGCTACAGAAGGCATCACCCGACAGGACGCTTCATTCAAACAAAACTGGGACCGTGCAGGCAAGGCCGGATTGATCAGAGGAGCGTATCACTTTTTTTATAGTACCCGGGACCCGCTCAAACAGGCAATCAATTTTCAGAATGTAGTAGACCTGCAGTCAGGAGATCTGCCACCGGTGCTGGATATAGAAACAAGCAACAATCAGCCTGCTGCTGTTATCCGCAGTACTGCTAAAATATGGCTGGAAGAGATGGAAAAAGCCTACAAGGTAAAGCCCATCATCTACACCAATATTCACTTCTACGAAACGTATCTTGGCAGTGAGTTTGATGAATATCCCCTATGGATAGCGCATTATTATCAGAAGGAGCGGCCGGCGTCTCAAAGGTCCTGGCTCTTCTGGCAGCACAGCGATATCGGCAGGGTGAACGGTATCAGAACGACCGTTGATTTTAACGTATTTAAAGGAGATAGCACCGATCTGGCAAAACTGTGCATACCTTAGCAATGTTGAACAACCCTTATATGACCGAAGAAACGGAAATAGAAGAATCGGAAAGACCCCCAGAGGAGGACCCGAACAAACTGGACAGAGACCTTTTCTGGTTTCTCATAAAGATCATGCGTACCATATTTGTCGGGCTTTTCTGGATGTTTATCAATGTTTTCCTGGGTCTGTACCTGGGATTTGGTGTTCCGGAGGAATCCACTCCGCGCAGAATGTTTTTTTTCTACACCTGGTTTGGTGTGTCGTTGTTAGCATACCTCTATATGATATGGCGTTTCTGGCGTAAGAAGATGGATGCTCCCCGTTAACTACCTTTTTCTGGCGAGGTCCATAGTCCAGTAATTACCGGAGCGGCCAATACCAATATCTTTAAAGTCGGCAGTCATAATGTTTTTACAGTGACCGGGGCTATTGATCCAGCCCTGGATAACGGCCTGTTCATTCATATAGCCATTGGCTATATTTTCCCCGTAAGTATTCCACTGATATCCTGTAGCGGTAATACGGGTGCCTGGTGTAGAGCCGTCGGCGCCGGTATGGCTGAAATAGTTTTTAGTGTTCATGTCTACACTGAAGTTGTAGGCTGCTTTCTCGAGCTGGTCGTTCCATGCGAGCGGGCCTACGGGTGGCATCTGTACGCCGCCACAGTTACAGCCTTTACTACGTACATCGTTTACCAGGTTGAGCAATGTGGCGCGGTCAATATTGTTGCCTGCTACGCCTGAGCTGGTGCCGCCGGTACCTGGGTTAGTGGTGCCAGGGTTGGTCGTGCCTGGATTAGTTCCGGTGCCTGGATTTGGATTTGCTTTGGAGGTATCCGCAGCGGGTGTGCCAGTGTTCGGTTTGTTGGCTGGCGTCGTTGAAGAGTCCGCCGCGTGTGGATTGAGAAGGCCTGAATCTTTTGAACAACCCATAAAAATCGCTACAGTCATACATACACAAAAAGTCGCACAAATAAATTTCCCTGTCATAACCAGTTAAAAATTAAAAAAATGAATAAATGAATAGATACAGGCTCTAAACAGGACAAGGATTAAAACTATAGTGGTTTCAGGGATGTGATTAAAACTACACAGCGGTAGTTCAGAGGTTATGGGTTAGAATCAGTACAAGAAAAATCTTGAGGTCACGAAGATAATGGCTTGCTCCGAAAAAAAGAGATTGTTTTTGTAAACTGAATGTTAACGACTGGCATCTTCTTATCCATGGCGGGTTGTAGGGAACTTTTCCCACTCACATACGGCATATGGGGAGCTTGTGCCCCGTATCCAGTCCGCTATTGGGGCAAAACAGGCGGTTTTCTGTCTGGAATAGTGTTTGTCAGATTAATAGTGAAGGCGATGCTAAACCTTCATCCCGGCACTTTTTCAGGGTACCGGGATAGTAGTAAAGCGAATTTAGCCCAGGGCTTCAGCCCTGGGAGAGAAATAAGAAAAAGTCCTAACGTGATGAATATAATTTTCCATATCCGGTGAAGACCCGAACGTTTTTTATTGTAAGAAGATAACAGCTTATTATTTAGTTTCTTCTTTAATGTTGTGGTGTATAGCGGCCATCCTACTCTTAGGATGGTTTTTTTTGTGATGAAAGATCAGCTGCTATGGTCTGCAATGATTTTCCATTCTCCTTTTATTTTGCGCAGGGTAAGGCTGAAGTGACCCTGAAGATCGCCGATGCTCCGCTGGAGGTGCCATTTACCTACCACCAGGTATAGGTCTGGTGCCAGACGTTTGAATTCCAGCAGTTTAAAATCGAGTTTACCCATGGCAGTAGTATCCGGGTAGGATTTTTTGTATCGGTCGAGTGTGGCCTGCCAGCCATAGGTGACGCCGTTTTTGCCGATGAAAAGCAGTGAGTCGGAATGCCAGTAGGGTTGCATAAAAGCGGTCACATCGCCACGGTTCCAGGCGCTGGTTTGGTCCGCCATCAGGGCTTCAATCTTCTGCTGGTCGTTCTGTTGGGCAGCAGCATAATGGGATGGCAGCAAAACAAAACTGCCTATCATGATCAGGAACAGTATAAAACGCATGTTGAATTTTTAGCAAAAGATAAATAGTTTTTACGATGTAACGCAACACTGATTATAGTAACTTTGCAGCACTATTTTGACATCACTTTCAATTTATATTTTAAAAATCAACAGCTTATGCCCGGATACGAACTATTTGGCGCCGAAGAAAGAAAAGAAGTAAACGATGTACTGGAAACAGGGATCATGATGCGTTACGGATTTGATGGTCCGCGTAAAGGCATCTGGAAAGCAAAAGAGCTCGAACAGGCTATTTGCGATAAACTGAACGTACAATACACACAGCTTGCTTCCAGCGGTACAGCCGCACTGACTACGGCGATGGCAGCCCTCGGATTGGGCGCCGGCGACGAAATCATCATGCCTACCTTTACATTTGTTGCCAGCTTTGAATCTGTATTCTCCGTTGGTGCCACCCCGGTGCTGGTAGATGTTGATGATACCCTTACCCTGGACCCTAAAGCGGTAGAAGCAGCCATCACCCCTCGTACCAAAGCAGTGATGCCGGTACATATGTGCGGTGCGATGGCCGACCTCGACGCATTACAGGCCATCTGTAAAAAACACAACCTGCTGCTGCTGGAAGATGCCTGCCAGTCTTTCGGTGCTACCTATAAAGGCAAAGCGCTCGGCTCTATCGGTGATGCCGGTACTTTCTCCTTCGACTTCGTAAAAACAATTACCTGCGCTGAAGGTGGTGCTATTATCACCAACAACAAAGACGTTTATATCAAATGTGACGGATACACCGACCACGGCCACGACCACCTGGGTGTTGACCGCGGAGCCGACCTGCATCCGTTTATCGGCTACAACTACCGTATCTCCGAACTGCATGCTGCAGTAGGATTGGCCCAGGTTCGCAAACTGGACCACTTCCTGGCTATCCAGCGGAAAACAAAGAAAATCTTCAAAGATGCGCTGTCCACCGTTCCTGGCGTGACTTTCCGTCGCCTGCCTGACGAAGCCGGAGACAGTGCCACTTTCCTTTCTTTCTTCCTGCCGGAGAAAGAGCAGGCCAGAAACGCCGCTGCAGCTATGAAAGCCGCCGGACTGCCTGCATTCTACTATTACGACAACAACTGGCACTATATCCGTCAATGGGACCACTTCAAAAACGGAGATGTGCTGACACCGTTTGCTCCAGGACTGAAACAGGCAATGGAGATCTATAAAACCAAACAGTTCCCTGCATCAGACGAAATAATCGGCAGGAACATTTCTACCCCTATCAACCTGGCCTGGAGCGATGCCGAAGTACAGGAAAGGGCAGAAAAACTGGTAAAAGCTGTAAAAAGCGCATTATAATATTTCACGCAAAGGCGCATTACAGCGCCTTTGCTGCTCTTTGCACCTTTGCGTGACCAAACCGCGAACATGAAGAAAATAGCGTTGATACCTGCCCGTTATGGCGCTACCCGTTTCCCGGGCAAAATGATGGCCGAACTGGGCGGTAAAACAGTCATCCTGCGTACCTACGAATCTGCCGTTAATACCGGCGTATTCGACGAGGTACTGGTGGTGACCGACAGTGACCTGATATACAATGAGATTGTCAGCAATGGTGGCAAGGCGGTCATGAGCAAAAAGGAACACGAATGCGGTACCGATCGTATAGCCGAAGCTGCAGAAGACATGGACGCTGATATTGTGGTGAATGTGCAGGGTGATGAACCCTTCACCCAGAAAGAACCACTGGAGAAACTGCTGAAAGTGTTTGAAGGGGAAGAAGGCAAAAAAGTACAGGTGGCTTCGCTGATGCAGGAATTGCACGATGAAGCGTCTATAGCAGACCCGAACTATGTGAAAGTGGCGGTAGACAAACAATTCAACGCATTGTTCTTCTCCCGTTCCGTGATCCCGTATCCGCGCAACAAAGACATTAAAACTACCTATTACGAACATATCGGCATTTATGCTTTCCGCAAGCAGACCCTGCTTGACTTTACAAAGCTGGAGCCTACACCGCTGGAACTGGCAGAAAAGGTTGAATGTCTGCGCTACCTGGAAAACGGTATTCCCATGAAGATGGTGTCCACTTCCTATATGGGTGTGGAAATAGATACTCCCGAAGACCTGGAGAAGGCAGCCAAATTTTTGTAAACATCTAACTAAAACGGATATATGAAATTCAGGAATTTTAAAATGGTGGACTACGTAGTTTACGGCAGCGGATGTTTTGATCAGCTGGGCGAAATACTGGCCCCCAGGCGTAAAGGCGATGCTCCCATGATATTTTTCGTGGATGAGTATTTCCAGGACAAACAAGCGTTTCTGTCCCGTATTCCTTTGCAGGGCAAAGATAAAGTAGTGGTGATTGATGTAACCTACGAACCCAAAACCGTTACAGTTGATAAAATACGTGATGAACTGAAAGCTGAATTTGGAGAAGTATCCGGTATTATCGGTATTGGTGGCGGCTCTGTAATGGATATGGCCAAAGCAGTAGCGCTGATGATGACCAACCCCGGTTCTTCTGCAGATTACCAGGGCTGGGACCTGGTGAAATTCCCGGGCGTATACAAAGTAGGTATACCTACGATCTCCGGTACCGGTGCTGAAGTTAGCCGTACCTGCGTATTGACCGGTCCTACCCGCAAACTGGGTATGAACTCCGACTTTACGCCGTTTGACCAGATCGTACTGGATCCTTCACTGACCCAAACTGTAGAGCCTAATCAACGGTTTTATACAGCGATGGACTGTTTTATCCACTGCGTGGAATCGCTGACAGGCACTTATCTCAATGCTTTCAGCCAGTCTTATGGTGAAAAAGCGCAGGAGCTGTGCGAAGAAATTTTTCTGGAGAAAGATACCTGGGACGATGACTGTGATGAGAAACTGATGATGGCTTCCTACGCCGGCGGTATGAGTATTGCTTATTCCCAGGTAGGGGTGGCACACGCCGTAAGTTACGGACTGGCCTATCTGTTGGGCACCAAACACGGTATCGGCAACTGTATTGTGTTTGACAAACTGGAAGAGTTTTATCCTGACGGTGTAAAGAAATTCAAGGAAATGGTGAAAAAGCACAACATTGACATCCCGCAGGGTATCACCAAAGGGTTGACAGATGAGCAGTTTGACACTATGATCAATGTTTCTTTAGGCATGGCCCCGCTGTGGGAAAATGCACTGGGTAAAGACTGGAAGGAAATCATGACCCGTGAGCGCCTGAGAAAACTGTACGAGCGTTTGTAAGGTTTTACAGGATGAAAATATAACAAAAGGGGCTGATCAGGTAATGGTCAGTCCCTTTTTATTCGGGGACTGGTGCCAGCTTCCCTGAGCTCTTTTTTATAACGCAGATCTAATGCGTAGTCAAAAACGATATTGCTTATTATGAATGTGATCTTGTTGATATTATTGATTGTCATAGGGATAGCATCAGCGGTGCTAGGGTTTTTGTATTATACGGCCCGGAACCAGCAACAGGCCCTGCAGTCAGCAGTGGCCCAGCAGCAGGAACGCAACAGTCAGCTGGAAGCAAAGCAGGGTTATCTGCAGAATATGCTGGACGACAAACAGTTGGCAGTCCGTGAAAAACAGGAACAACTGGAACGGCTAAACGAAGAATTTGCTTCGCTGATGGCCGAACAGGGACGGCTGATGGAGCAGAATAAATATCTGCAGCAACAGCTGCAGGGCGAAAAAGATCGGTTACAACAGATGCACCAGGATTTCAAACTGCAGTTTGAGAACACTGCTCAGCAGCTGTTACAGCGTATATCCGGCACATTTATGCAGCAGAACCAGGTAAAAATGGACGATCTGCTGAAGCCGCTGGCTGAAAAAATCGATAATTTCAGAAGCAGCGTACAGCAATCACTTGTGGCGGAAACCAGCCAGCGGGCAGAGTTGAAAACAGAACTGCAGCGGTTACTGCAACTGAATCAGACCCTTTCAAAAGAGGCCAACAACCTGACAAAAGCGTTGAAAGCCGACACCAAAAAACAAGGCAACTGGGGAGAAATGATCCTCGAAAAAGTGCTGGAAGCTTCCGGCCTGGAAAAAGGAATTCATTATGTTACCCAGGATGCGCAGCGGGATGAAACAGGGCAACTGAGAATGCCCGACCTGGTATTACAACTGCCTGAAAACAGACAGCTGGTCATCGATTCCAAAGTGTCCCTCAAGGCATATGAGCAGTATTGCAGTGCAACTGAAGAAGCAGAACGGCAGCAGGCGCTGAAACAGCATGTGCAGTCTGTGAAGAACCATATAAATGAACTAAGCAGAAAAGCCTATCATACACTGTATAACAATACCACCGATTTTGTGATGTTGTTTATTCCGATAGAACCAGCCTATGCGCTGGCTATTATGCAGCAGGAGGAAGATTTGTATGACTTTGCCTTCCGTCGTAAGGTTATTCTGGTGAGTGTGCCTTCACTGCTGGCAACCCTGCGCATCATCGATGCCATGTGGCGGCTGGATAACCAGAATAAAAACGCAGAAGAAATTGTACGCCAGGGCAGTGCGCTCTACGACAAGTTTGTAGGCTTCGCAGAAGATATGGGATTGATCGGTGAACACCTGAAACGTAGTCAGAACGTGTATGAAAATGCCATGAACAAACTGAGCACCGGCCATGGAAATCTGGTGGGAAGGGCTGAGCGCATGCGACGTCTGGGGCTGGATAACAAAAAGAATCTGCCGCGCCAGATGACGATGGAAGTGGATTCGGCTACAACGGAAGAAGCGTCCATACCACCTGCTGTAACGGATGAAATACCTGTACCTGCAATCACAGTGCAGCATCCGGCACAGTCACCCGATGGCGCTATACAGGAAAGATCTCAGGGAGATTAATGTAAGCTGCACCAACTGATGTTTCCGGAATGAAGAAATAAAGCGGAACATTAAGTAGTGACTGTAAATGGATCAATATTCTCTGGTCACCATGGCCGGCTTCTTATAAAAGAAGGAGAGGTAAATGGTGGCCAGTAGCGTAATACCAGCAAACAGATAGAAGGTGGCCGGGAAATGAGATGCATTGTTGTTATAAACAAAGGCAGAGAAATAGGCTCCCAGTCCTATACCGGCTTCCATAGCGATATACATGCTGGCCAGCGCCCGGCCGCGGTGTTCCGGCTGACCAAGATCGATAGTCCAGGCGGTAATAGCCGGAGCATTAAGCCCTACTGAGATGCCATATACAACAGCGGCAGCCATCAGCAGGGTAGAGGAGGTGGCAAGGCCCATCATCAGCATGGAAGCGGCCATCAGTAAAGCAGAAATCTTCAACACCGGCACACGGCCATAACGGTCGGATACCTTACCGGCCAGCAAACGGATACCGATAGAACTGGCAGTGAAAAAGGTAAAGAAAAGGCCCTTGTTGTTAATACCCAGGAATGCACTGAAGTCAGGGATGATAGTTAACATCGCTCCATAACTGAAATATGTCAGGAAACAGATGATCACTGGCGACCATACCAGTGGCTCGAATATTTCTTCTCCCTTGATTTTCAACAAAGAAAACCGGAAAGATTGTTTGTTGGCCAGTGTTTCCTTCATACCAATCAATATCACTACAGATAAAAGGGCAAATACAGCTGACAGCTGAAACATCACATTGATATTCCACCTTACTGCCATATATCCGCCAATGGCGGGACCCAGCGCCATACCAATAGTGCTGGCCAGTCCTACCATGCCCATGGCTTCACCACGGCGGTTGTAGGGAATGATATCGGAAACATAGGCAGAAGTACCCGTAGGTTTGAAACCAGTGGAAAAACCATGGAAAAAACGGAGTAGCAGAAATGCCCCAACAGAGCTGACAAGTGGGTAAAGCAAGCTACAAACAACGCAAACCAGCGAACCGAAAATCATCACCGGCACCCGCCCGATCGTATCGGTAAGCTTGCCGCTGAATGGACGTGACAAGCCAGCCATCAGTGTAAACAAACCAATAATATATCCTTTGTAATCTGCTCCCCCCATATTGCTCAGATAGGCGGGTAGCTCAGGGATCATCATATTAAAGCTGGCAGAAAATAGTGCATTACTCAGGCATAAGAGAATGAAATGCAGGGTGTAGATTTTTCCGGGAGACTGGTCCATGCACGCAAAATTAACAACTATGGTACAATTTTCGCAAATATGTTGGCCTAATGATCAAACCCGAACAAAAGAGCCTATGTACCTGTTTATTATACCGGTTGTTAATTTATGATAAACATCATCATAGCCCGTCTGAAGAAATCGTACATTTATTTAAACCAAAAAAATTCAAGATATGAAAATCGAAATTGGTATTACAGCAGATCATGCAAAGAAAATAGCATTAGAGTTGAATAAAGTGTTAGCGGATGAATTACTGGTTTATGCAAAAACACGCAATTGCCACTGGAATATTGAAGGACCTAATTTCATGGAAATGCACAAGTTCTATGAAGATCAATATGAAGAACTGGAAGAAATTGCGGATGAAGTGGCAGAATATATCCGTCAGGTGGGCCACTATGCGGAAGGCCGTTATGCTGATGTGTTGAAACTTACCAACCTGCTTGAATCTGAATATTCCAACGATCAGAAAAAACAGTTACAGGAATTACTGGACGATCACGAAACCATCATCCGTAACATGCGCAGACTGATTGATGAATTCGATGAAAAATATAAAGACAAAGGCGCCAGCGACTTTGCAACACAACTGCTGCAGAAACACCTCAAACTGGCATGGATGATTCGTTCCTATCTCAAATAGTAATATTTATGAATCTGGCTATTTGATGAACTGATTACTTATATTCAATCCATCAAATAACCAGATTCCTAAATACACCCAAAGTATTCCACATGGACAATATAAACGATCTCCGCCTCGCAGTACTGATAGATGCCGACAATATACCTTACCACAATATCAAGGGGATGCTGGAAGAAGTAGCCAAATACGGTAACCCCACCTTCAAAAGGATTTACGGAGACTGGACAAAGCCCACCGTTGTAGGCTGGAAAGGTGTTTTACTGGACTATGCTATCACCCCTATCCAACAGTACAGTTATACTTCCGGAAAAAATGCCACCGACTCAGCCATGATTATCGATGCGATGGATATCCTGTATACAGGAAGGGTAGATGGTTTCTGCCTCGTATCCAGTGACAGTGATTTCACCAGACTGGCCACCAGACTACGGGAAGCCGGTATGCGTGTCATCGGTATGGGCGAGCGGAAAACCCCCAGTGCCTTTCGTGCTGCCTGCGATAAATTTATCTATCTGGAGATATTACAGATAAGAGAAAAGAAAACAGAACCCGGCAAACCCAAATCCAGCAAGGAAAAGCCGAAAGGAATCAGCAAGGCCGACAAAGAACTGATAGACCTGTTGTCTACCAGTATCAACGATATCGCTGATGAAGATGGATGGGCCTACCTCGGTGAACTGGGTAACCTGTTACTGAAAAAACAACCAGACTTCGACGCCCGTAACTACGGCTTTAACAAGCTGGTACAGCTGATAAAAAGTTTTCCTAATTTCGAAATTGATATCAGGGAAAGCGGTAAAAAAACCGGTAAACTGGTATATGTAAGAACAGTATAACGTTATGGCATATAGGAAAATCCGGATCTTCAAAGGAGATATTACCAAGATGGAAACGATGGCTATTGTGAATGCTGCCAACTCCTCTCTGATGGGTGGTGGTGGCGTGGATGGTGCTATCCACAGGGCCGGTGGTCCTGCTATCCTGGAAGACTGCAGAGCAATTGTAGCTCGTCAGGGTGGCTGTAAAACCGGAGAAGCCGTTATTACCACCGGTGGCCGCTTGCCGGCAAAATATGTGATCCATACAGTAGGTCCGGTATGGAATGGGGGCAACCGTAACGAACAGCAGCTGCTGGCCAATTGTTACTTACATTCGCTGCAGCTGGCGTCCCGACATCATGTTAACTCCATTGCTTTTCCGAATATCAGCACCGGGATTTATCACTTCCCGAAAGACCTGGCTGCCAGCATTGCCATGGAGACCATCGTCCGCTTTCTTGAAGAGGATAACGTTATAGAAGAAGTGGTACTTGTATGTTTTGACGATGAAAATTACCAGTTAGCCCAGCATTACTACAACCAGTACATACGCCCTGAAGAATGATTCATAACGGTTTTGGGCCGCTGAAAAAATTGTCTGTCCCATCTTCATTGCCTTTTCTATATTTGGGGCACAACGATTATAATCGAAAACCAAAACCAAACCACCATTAAAATGAATCAATTTAACGCAAGCAGACTGCTGCCGTTGGTAGCCTGCGTGGCATTGACTGCCCGTGCAGTTGCAGGACCGGCACCTGTTCCCTCTCTCGCCGTTATTCAGGGCCAGGCCCCTGAAAAAGCAAAAAAAATAACACTGTATGCAGTAGATGAAGGCCGCAAAACAGAGATCGCCAATGCAGTAGTGAATGCACAACATGCCTTTGCCTTTGCGGTACCTGCTCCTAAGGAGGGTTTTTATTACCTCTCCGCAGGAGACCGTGGCGGAGATACCCGTATCTATGTGAAATCAGGCGACCAGCTGAAACTGAAGATGGACAACGGGGCTTACATAGTGGAATCCGGATCAGCAGAAAACAAACAACTGCAACAATGGAATGACCAGCTGCGCGTGATCTCCAAACCCGCCGGCCTGGGCGACACTTCCTCCTATGTCTCCTTTTTTCCGAAGCTCGAAGCTTTTGTGCCTAAAGTAGCCAGTCTGAAAAAAACGGTGAACACACCCAACAAAAAATTCAATGAGCTACTGCAATACACCATGGATGTGGATGTAGAATATGCAGCCCTTCTGTTTCTGATGACGCCGCGTTCCAAACACCCTGAGCACAGCCAGTATCCGGCCTACTATCAGCAGGTAGTGCAGAACAAAAAGTTCTGTGACAGCAAACTGCTGGCAAATGGTGAGGCTGCGGGCATTCTGCGTTTATACGCGATGTTTACTCATATGATGGCAAAAGAGAAGCCCAAAACATTTCCTTCTCTGGAACAAATGTCCGGTCTTTTCTGTAACGATACCATCAAAGGGCTGTTTATTACAGAAAGCCTGGGTGGCTACAGAACTTTTGAGACCCTTACAGAAGCGGTAGCACCGGTTAAGAAATACCTGGTCACTGACGGCCAGATGCAGCGTTATCTGGCGGCAGAAAAGGCTGTACGCAAATTTGCTACCGGAGAGGTTGGCTTTAACTTCACCGGTGAAGATATGAGCGGTAAAAAGGTGGCTTTCAACGATCTGAAAGGAAAAGTAGTGGTAGTAGATGTATGGGCTACCTGGTGCGGACCTTGTAAAGCAGAGCTGCCTTACCTGCAGCAACTGGAAGAGGAAATGGCAGGTAAAAACGTCACTTTCGTTGGGTTCTCTGTAGATGAAGAAAAGGACAAAGAGAAATGGGCGGCTTTCGTGAAAAAACAGGAAATGAAAGGAGTACAACTCTTCGGCGCAGGCTGGAGCGACATCACCAAGTTTTACGATATCAAAGGGATTCCCCGTTTTATGGTGTTTGACCAGAAAGGTAATATCGTAACGATTGATGCACCCCGTCCGTCTACACCGGAGCTGAAAGCACTGATAGAAAAGACCCTCAGCAATGGCTGATCAGGTATAAAGACATGAGTAACAAAGAAAAAGGCTTCCTCAATGGAAGCCTTTTCTTCTATAATGCGATGTGAAAAAACAGGGGATTAGAGTTTTGCGTATTTAGCCCATGCATAAATGAACATCAGCGCAAAAACAACGATGGCAACCGGTGCCAGAAAATGACCAATGCTGTCGCCTACTTTGTAAAAGTTGGTGGTCTGTACTACTGTTAAAAGATTCATCAACATTGTATAATGATTTTGTTTATTTCCAGGGTGCAAATTAAAACTTTCGGGTTAAATTCCCAATCATGCTGGCCATTACCAGTGGGTTAATTGTTGGATACACTTGTCCAGACGCGATTTGGACAGGAAATTTTTTTCCAGGGGGGAGGCAAAAGGCACAGGGGTATCCAGGGAGGCACATCGGATAACGGGCGCATCCAGCAGGTGGAAACAGTGTTCTGCAATCCAGGCACTTATTTCACCACCGAAACCTCCAATCAGGGTATCTTCATGGAGTACCAGCACTTTGCCGGTAAGAGCCACTACTTCGCTGATGGCGGTATAGTCCAGCGGCAGAAGGGTGCGGAGGTCCAGGATAGCGATAGAGATTTCCGGATGTGCTGCTGCATATTCCATGGCCCAGTGTACGCCGCTTCCATAGGTGATGATGCTGATATCATCGCCCGACTGAACCAGCCTGGCCTTCCCTATCTCCACGGTATAATACGCTTCCGGTACTGGTCCGCTGATACTGCGATACAGGGCTTTATGCTCAAAATACATCACCGGGTTGGGATCGGCGAGGGCGGCGGTCAGCAGTCCTTTGGCGTCTTCCGGTGTTGAGGGGTATACTACTTTCAGGCCGGGAACATGGGTGAACCAGGCTTCATTACTCTGTGAGTGGAAGGGGCCGGCGCCTACTCCGCCACCGGTGGGCATTCTGATCACCACATCGGCCGTCTGACCCCAGCGGTAGTGTATCTTAGCGAGGTTGTTGACGATCTGGTTAAAACCACAGCTGACAAAGTCTGCAAACTGCATCTCCACCATACTTTTAAATCCGCCGATAGCCAGACCCAGGGCTGTGCCCACAATGGCGCTTTCACAGATCGGCGTGTTACGTACTCTCTCTTTACCGAACCGGGATAGAAAACCGTCCGTGATCTTAAAGGCTCCGCCATAAGCTGCTATGTCCTGGCCCATAAGGACCAGCTCAGGGTATTGCTCCATGGACTGTTGCAACCCTTCGGTAATCGCATCGATAAAACGTTTCTCAGTGGTATTGCCGGAGGGTGATACTACCGGTGGTGCTGGCGCATAGATGTCGGCCAGTTCGTTATCAGTATCGACTACAAAAGGCGTTGTTTCCTGCCCTTTGGCCACTTCTTCTTCTATACGGTGTTTCAGCTCCTGCCGGATACTTTCAATGCTTTCCGTATTCAACAAGTGAATCTCCTGCATAAAGGTCTCAAACTGCATCACCGGGTCTTTTTTGCTCCATTGTTCAAAAAGCTCGGGGGGCACGTATTTTACGCCGCTGGCTTCTTCGTGGCCACGCATGCGGAAAGTCATCGCTTCTATCAACACGGGTTTCTGTTCTTTGATGGCATAAGCCCGTGCTGTGCGGATGGTCTGGTAAACTTCCAGGAGGTTGTTACCATCTACCTGAACACCTTCCATACCATAACCCACAGCCCTGTCTACAAGGCTGTTGCAGTGGTATTGTTCACTGACAGGTGTGCTGAGGCCATAACCATTGTTTTCTACCAGGAAAATAACGGGCAATCCCCATACGGCTGCCACGTTGAGGGCTTCATGAAATTCACCTTCGCTGGTGCCGCCTTCTCCGGAGAAGGCAAGTGCTGCTTTATGTTCCTTTTTGAGTTGATGTGCGAGTGCGATACCGTCGGCAATGGAGAGTTGAGGGCCCAGGTGGGAAATCATACCGCAAATGTGATATGGGCGGCTGCCAAAGTGGAAAGACCTTTCGCGGCCTTTGCTGTAGCCGTTTTCACTGCCTTGCCACTGCATAAACAATTTGCTGAGGGGCATATTCCGGGTCGTAAACACGCCCAGGTTGCGGTGAAGCGGCATAATCCATTCATCCGGCTCGAGGGCCAGCGTGGCGCCTACTGAAATGGCTTCCTGGCCTATGCCGGAGAACCATTTACTTATTTTTCCCTGCCGCAATAGCAGCAGCATTTTTTCCTCTATCAGTCGGGGGTATAGCAGCGCTCTGTAAAAAGACAGCAGCTCCGTGTCGCTTAGGTTAGACCGGTCGAAATACATGATGTACAGGCTATTTTACAATGTTTAGGGTAAGGGCTAATCATTATTATTGGCGCCGGCAAGGCTGCTCAGAACACTGTTGATGATGGTCATCACAATACTGAACAACATCGCCCACCAGAAACCATCCACTTTAAAACCAGGAACAATTTTGGCTGCCAGCAGGATGATCACAGCGTTGATAACAAACAGGAATAACCCCAGGGTCAACAGGGTTACCGGAAGGGTGAATAGTACCAGTAGTGGTCGTACCAGCGCATTTAACAATGCCAGTACCAGCGCGAGTAACAGGGCCGTAACAAAACTGTCTATTTTCACAGCAGGCTTCAGCAGATAAGTTGTTAACATCGCTGCCAGCGCACTCACTAATATGCGAAGCAAAAAACCACCCATAGTATAGTGTTTTAAGGTATAGTTAAGGTAACAAAAAAAACTGTGATTAATGTGATGAATGCTGATTTTCCTGATGTAGGGAGATTAACAATATAAAAGAAAAAACCCGTCTGATTATTACCAGACGGGTTTTAAAAAAATATCCTGAATCATCGTGCTAATCTCCGCATATCAGGAAAATCAGCATTCATCATATAAATCATTGGTCGGCTTCCCGGTATGCTTTAATCAATGCCGCTTCACCTTCTTTGCCCTGGCCGGCGATACCGTGTTCCATGCCCAGTATTCCCTGGTATCCTTTTTTACGGAGATGTCTGAAAATGTTTCTGTAATTGATTTCTCCGGTGCCAGGTTCTCTGCGGCCGGGGTTATCACCAATCTGGATATACGCAATTTCGTCCCAGCACATATCTATCACAGGGATAAGGTTGCCTGTATTGCGTTGCATATGGTAGATATCGTATAATATTTTACAGGAAGGACTGTTGACAGCCTTACAGATTTCATAGGTCTGTTCGGAAGTACGCAGGAAGAGATCGGGGGTATCGCTCAGTGGTTCCAGTACCATGACAAGATTATGCGGTTCAAATATGGCGGCGCCTTTGCGCAGGGCAGCCACTACGTTGGCGCTCTGGATGCCCATAGGCAGGCTACGGTCAAAGAAGCCCGGCACAACAGTGGCCCATTTGGCGTTGCAGCGTTTAGCCACGTCCACACTTTCTTGGCAGGTTTTTACAAAAGCATCGGTAAACTCCTGTTTGCCGGAAGCCAGCGAAGTTTTCCAGTTGTTGCCGGTATCTACTACAAACACGCCCATAGTCATACCCAGTTTGGCAAGCAGGCTGCCTATTTTTTCCTGTTCTGCTACCGGGCGGTGCATCATTCCATTATCCTCAATAGACCGGAAGCCCTGGTCGTAAGCGTATTTGATCTGGTCCAGAAAGTCGGCGCCGGCGCTGTTTTTAAACATGCCGTCATGTGGGGCATAGTTGAGGCTGAAAGGTTTTTCCTTGGCAGCACGCTCACCGGCAGTAGCAGCCTGGCTTTTGCCGGCGATACCGCCCAGTGCCAGCGCGGAAATACCGGCTAAAGTGCCCTGTTGCAGGAATTTTCTTCTTTCCATAACGTTAGGTTAATTTTAAAATGACATAAAAAGACATTCGGCTAAATTTAATCGCTTTTATAAGGAAATGCTAACAAAGCTGAAAAAAATTCAATCCATCCTTCATTTTTCGCATTCATAAAAAAATATTGCATTCCATTTTTGTATTTTTTAAATTCACCCACTATAAAACGTTTGGATGACTAGATATTACGTGACCTTATTACTGGGCGGTATGCTCAGTAATAGTACTGCAGTACAGGCACAGCAAACCTTCACGCCGTACGAACAACAGATCCCCGGAACCACGGTAAGTTTTAAAATGATGCCCATCAAAGGAGGCTCTTTTACGTTAGGAAGCCCGGACAATGAAAAAGGAAGAAACAAGGATGAAGGACCTGCCAAAAATGTGACTATCGCTGATTTCTGGATGGGAGCCACAGAAGTGACTTTCGATGAGTATGATATTTATGCGGATGCGGAAAAGGACAAAACCCCCATCCCCGATGGGATGACCCGTCCAAGCCCTCCATATATTGATCTTACCCTGGGAATGGGCAAGGCTGGCGGATTCCCGGCCAACAGTATGAGCCAGTATGGCGCCCTGATGTATTGTAAATGGTTGTATGCCAAAACAGGCGTCTTTTACCGCCTTCCCACCGCAGCAGAATGGGAATATGCCTGTCGTGCCGGTGCCAAAACAGCCTATCCTTTTGGTACTGATGAATCTCAACTGAAAAAATACGCCTGGTTTAAAGAAAACAGCGGCGAGAAATACCATAAAGTAGCTCAGCTGCAACCCAATGCCTGGGGCTTATACGACATGCTGGGCAACGTGGCTGAATGGACACTCGATCAGTATGATGAAAGCGGAGTGGCCAATGCTACTGCCACCGATCCATGGACGATGCCTGTCGCGAAAATGTCGCGCGTGATCAAAGGAGGAAACTACAATGATGCTGCTCCTGCACTGCGCAGTGCTGCCCGCCTGAAATCCGATCCGGTATGGAACCGCAGAGACCCGCAGATCCCTAAAAGCTCCTGGTGGAATGCAGATGCTCCGTTCATCGGTTTCAGGATTGTAAGGCCTGCAAAACAACCCACTCCTGAAGAGGCAGAAAAATTCTTCGAAGAAATTATCGACAAATATAAAGGCTCACGTTAGTACCACTCATCCTCCTAAAAAAAATTAAAGCACAACGTATTTATGGAAAACGAACAAAAATTCCACGGTCAGGGACGCCGCGATTTCGTAAAGCAAACCTCTATGCTTGCAGGCGGATTGCTGGCATTACCCATCTTATCTAAAGCTAATTACTTTTCCGGTTCTTCCGATGTGATCAAAATAGCCCTGGTAGGCTGCGGCGGACGCGGTACCGGTGCTGCCACACAGGCACTGAGCACTAAAGAAAACGTACAGCTGGTAGCCATGGCTGATGCCTTCGCAGACAGGCTGAACGACAGTTATAACAATATCAAGGAAGCTTTAGGCGATAAAGCCAGTCGCGTAAACGTTCCGGAGAAAAATAAATTTATCGGCTTCGAAGGTTACAAACAAGCTATCGCACTCGCCGATGTAGTTATCCTCACCACTCCTCCGGGTTTCCGGCCTATCCACTTTGAAGAAGCCATCAGACAAGGAAAACATGTGTTTATGGAAAAGCCCGTAGCCACAGATCCTGCTGGTATCAAAAGAGTGCTGGATGCTGCAGCCATCGCCAAACAAAAGAAACTGAACGTAGTAGTGGGCCTGCAACGTCGTTATCAGAACTCCTACCGCGAACTCTACAAACGCGCACAGAATGGTATCATCGGCGACATCCTCTCGATGCAGGTATGGTGGAACCAGGGCGCACTGTGGGTAAAACCACGTAAACCTGAATACTCTGAAATGGAATACCAGATGCGTAACTGGTACTACTTCAACTGGCTCTGCGGCGATCATATCGTAGAACAACATATCCACAATATCGACGTAGGTAACTGGTTTAAAAATGCCACCCCGCAAACCGCTGGTGGTATGGGCGGCCGTGCTGTGCGTACCGGCAAGGAATACGGCGAAATATTCGACCACCACTATGTAGAGTATCGTTATGCCGACGGTGTAGTAATGAACAGCCAGTGCCGTCACTGGAAAGACGCTCCCAGCAAGGTAGATGAAGAGATAGTAGGTACTAAGGGCCGCATTTACTGCGACAAAGCCCAGATAGTAGACCATAAAGGAAAAGTGCTGTACCAGTTTGATAAGAAAAAGGAAAACAATCCTTATCAGACAGAGCATGATGAACTGTTTGCAGCCATCGCCAAAGGAGAGTATAAGTTTGCTGATGCACAACGTGGCGCCGAAGCTACGCTTTCCGCGATCATCGGTCGTCTGGCTACCTATTCTGGTCAGGTAATCAACTGGGATACTGCGCTTAACTCCGGATTGAATCTGCAGCCGAAAGTATATGCTTTTGATGCGCCTCCTCCGGTACTGCCAGATGCTTCCGGCAACTATGCCTACGCCAAACCGGGCATCACTAAATATTTCGTTTCCTGATTAAAGACAAACCAGTAATAACATCATGGGAAGATGTCTGCGGATATCTTCCCATTTTATTTATCAGTAATTTCCCATCATGAGATTTCTTTTACTCCTTTCTGCAATTGGATTGTCTTTACAAGTATCTGCACAAACAGCGGCCATCAGCAAGTGGGCCAACCATTCCCTGTTGCATGAAAAGCCATTGGAACAGGCACATGTGGGGATTTCGATCTATGAGCCTGCCACCCAAAAATATTGGTACCAGTATCAGGATGATAAATTTTTTACACCGGCTTCCAATACCAAAATATTCTCCCTGTTTACCGGGATGAAACTGCTGGGAGATTCCTTGCCTGCTGTCCGTTATTATGAAAATGATACAGCCATTTATGTGAAAGGAGTGGCGGACCCGTCTTTCCTGCATCCGGACTATACTTTCCAGCCGCTGCTGCAGCTGTTGCAACAAACCCGTAAGTCCATTTATCTGGTACCGGCTGTTAATCTGAATAAACGCTACGGTCCGGGATGGTCCTGGTCTGACTATGCAGATGACTACCAGCCTGAGCTGACCGAATGGCCCATGTATGGCAACGTGGTACGCCTTTATCACCATGGTGATACCAGCCACATGATCCCCGCACTCTATGATCTGGAAGCCACGGCAGACCGCACAATCAGCAAAGTATCCACCGACAGGGATGAAAGAAATAATCTCTTCTTCCTGAAATATAACCCTGACTATAAAGAAGCTTCCCTGACAGAGGTGCCTTTTATTACCGGTGCGGAACAACAACTGCGGGAAAGGCTGCAGGACACCTTGCATAAGCGTATAGGCCTGGCCGTTAACACAGGTAAGGTTGCCTTTAAACTATTAAAAAGTATACCGGCAGACTCATTGTTCAGACCAATGATGCACCGGAGTGACAACTTCTTTGCAGAACAAACTCTTATGATGGCATCAGCAGCCATGTGGGACACTATCAGCAGCAAAAAAATGATCAACTGGTTGCTGGAAGGTGATCTGAAGGCTTTGCCACATCCTCCGCAGTGGGTGGATGGTTCTGGCCTGTCGCGTTATAATCTCTTCACACCCAGGGACTTTGTGAGTGTATTGACCATGCTGTACCAACAGTATCCTCAGGAGAGGCTATGGGAGATATTTCCTACCGGAGGAAAAGGAACACTGCGTAATTATTATCAACAGCAGTTCGTACATGCTAAAACAGGTACGTTGAGCGGGGTAGTGGCGCTAAGCGGTTACCTGGTGACAAAGAAAAATAAGACACTGGTCTTCAGTGTATTGGTGAATAATCATCAGGATACGGCCACGAACGTACGAAGAGCTGTAGAGCGCTTTCTGACGATGGTATGGAAGGATTATTAATCAGGGCTTGATGATATAGGATACCAGTTTGATGGTATCTTGAGTCTGGTCTGCTTCTATAAGGCCAATGCCTTTGGCGTAGTAGCTGGTAGACACGGTACCGACAGGTACGGCGTTATCCAGCAAAATTGTGGAGGCATCCAGTTTTACAGCGATCACGTCAGGATAGTCTTTACCGTTGACGGTTTTGGTAAAGCCTTTCTGGACGATGGTATGTTGCAGGATAGCCTTGGTAGTAACGGTACCGTTACTGACATTGACGGTGTCCTGCCAGGAGCTGCCCTGGGGTACAGTTTCCTTCAGGTAGGTAAGCGGAACGTTATCTGCTTTATATCCCTGAAAAGTGAGAAGACTGGCTATCTGTGTGTAGATGCCATCTTTACAGTTGGAGCAGAAAAACACACTGTCATCGCGGACCTTTTTATATGTGGTACCGCCGATGGTAGTATCACCGGAAACAGTCAGTGTGTAGGAGGTCGTGTCTTGTTTCTGGCCAACATCAATGTAGGAAAAAGAGGAGCCGGTGGTGTAAGGAGCATAATCACAGGTTGGGAAACCGGTCCCTTCCTTGCTCATTTCTTTGCTACAGGCAATCAGCAATGTGAAGCCTGCCAAAATCATTAATAGTGAGTGGAGGTTCTTCATAAACATTAAGATCTGGTTACTGTATAACGTTCATTCTTATGAATTTATGCAAAAAAGGCCAATAGTTTTTTGACTATTGGCCTTTTTTCTTGTATAACGATTTTATGTTATTCTATTCTTAATTTAAATGAGCCACTGATGGGGACTGCAGCACTGTCGATTGCCCTTGTAATATTACCGGAAAGTGTTCCTTCCAGGTATTCTCCGGGGACACCGGTGCGGGTGATGTTAACAGTCATGGATTGCTGATAGTACTTTTTTCTACCAACATTGATGTTAATATACTTGGAAGTTTGGGTTCCTACCTGGATGCTGCTCATATTCCAGCTGATATAGTCAGAGTTGGCCGTTTTATGAGAGGCCGCAGCGCTATAGTTGACAAGGGTGTCTCTGCTGCCATTGTATAGCGCTATGGAGTCCGCAGGGCTGCTAAAAGAGAGCGTTTGTCCTTCCAGCAGAATAGATACTGTGCTAGCCTGTATGGCATCGCAGGCCTGAAGGTCTTGTGTATACTGACCTGGAGATACCTGCACCGTGATAGTAGACATCTTGTTGGCTGTTTCATCTACAGCATTCAGTACCATATTTACTGCACCAGGCTGGCAGCGAACAATGCTGGTAGCATAACTGCCATTCTGAATAACGGCGGTATAGTGTACACCTTCCACCTGTATATTCACAACGCCTTTATTCACAACGGCACCTGTACAATTGCTCACCTTTCCGCTAACAGATATTGCGTTAACAGGGTCCAGGGTGACAGTGTAAGTACCTGCATTGACATCAACGGTCCATGGGCCTGCTTTTTTGGAGAAGATCGTTTGTCCGCATTGGTTTCTGATAGAGATGGTCACCTGTTCACCGGCAGGCACTGCGCCGCTTACTTCACCATTGCCATCAGTGTTACCATAAGTACTGCTACCGTTGGTTCTGGTGATCACGATGGCAGTATTGGCGAGTGGATTGTTTTTATCGTCTTTGAAGCTGGCTTTGAAATTCACAATCGGAAATTGAGCATCGCAGTTCCAGAAGGAGAAGTGTTTAACAGTACCTACGTAGCTGTCACCTAATTTCTCTGCGCTGCCTTCCTGCTGCCACAGACCAGTGGTTTCATTGAAATGCCACAGCGGGATATTAGCAGGAGCGGAGTTTCTGAGCGTGGCAGGTATTACCATCCGGAAGGTAACACTGTTGCTGCCATCGAGATGGAGTTTTTCTCCGTTTTCTCCTTGCAGTTCCAGTGCCATCATGCCGAAGGATTGCAGTGCCACTACTTCATTCTTATCATTAACAGCACGCAGGTCACCGGGCATGATATCGAAAAAGTCCGTTCTTTCCGGATTGATGAATGCGTAGTTCAATGTGGCTTTTCCCTTGTAAGGCTTGTTGGATGCGTCGAGCACCTGGTTGGGAACAAAAATAAACTGCGCATTGGAGGCGCTTACATTACCACCAGTGGTGGCGTCAAAAGAGCCGGCCGCTGTTTTCGGAAGCAACTGAATCTGTACAAACTGCTCTCTACCGGTACCGGTTACACGAAAAGTTCGCACACCGTTGAAGTAACCGTTTTTTTGTACAGTAACCACTGCTGCGGCTTCCCTGAGATCAAGCTCCGGAAACCGGAAAGCACCGTACTGGTCTGTAACAGCAGACTGATCTCCGCATTGTACACGGGCACCAGTCAGCGGATCGTTGTTTTCATCGGTGATGATACCCTGTAATCCTGCTTTTACTTGTTTGTCAGGGAGTGGTGTAGTACCAGGATTTACAGGCGTCGTGGTTTCAGGAGGATTATCTACTGTTACCATTGTTTTGTCGCAGGCTGCCAGCGACAGCATACAGCAGGCCAACAGCCAGAGTATAGTTTTTTTCATGATAAAGGGGGCGCAGGGAATGACGTAAACTGCGCATCAGCAAATATAATATATTGTTAGTATGTGTGTGGCTTTTAGAGAAAGGGGTAAAAAGCACGCTTATTTTTAGAAAAAAATTAAACATTTTCTGAATATCTTACCTAATGGTATGAATTACCCTTATTATTTTTTTATTGAAAAACAGTAAAACAGAACAGTAAACGTAAAACGTAGCACTTTTATCACCCAAAAATCTCATTTATGATTCCACGTTATGCGCAGGCAATGCTATTGCTATGCCTTTCTGCCGCTGTATCAGGCCCGGTCGTTGCCCGTGCGTCGGTACCTGCGGTATGGCAACAGGCAAATCTAACCGTTGAAGGAAAAATCAAAGACATTCATGGAAATCCCCTGCCCGGGGTCACAGTGCTCATCAAAGGCACACAACGCGGAACTGTCACAGATCCTAAGGGAAGCTTCTCTCTGAAAGATGTAAAAAGAGATGCTGTACTGGTATTGCAGTATGTTGGTTTCGATACTCAGGAAATCGGAGTAGATGGACGTACTTCCCTGAGCACCGTACTCAAGGAAAACCAGAAAACCCTGGATGAGTATGTAGTAGTAGGTTATGGTACACAGAAGAAAGTAACCAAAACAGGCGCCGTCGCATCTGTAAAAGGCGCAGAATTGCAACAGTCGCCTAACGTCAACATCTCCAACTCTCTGGTAGGCCGCGTTCCAGGTATCATTGCGGTCAATAACAGTGGAGAGCCTGGCAATGACAACTCCCGTATTTTTATTCGTGGTCGTAGCACCCTGGGTGTCAGCACACCACTGTACGTGATCGATGGTATTCCCCGCGAAGGCTTTGCCCGTCTGGCTCCCGGCGATATTGAAAGTGTGTCTGTACTGAAAGATGCAGCAGCTGCTATCTATGGTTCCCGTGCAGCCAACGGCGTTATACTGGTTACCACCAAAAGGGGAAAAATAGGAAAGCCAACTATCAATTACGGCTTCAACCAATCATTTGTTTCACCAACCCGCCTGCCTAAAATGGCAGATGCGCCCACTTATGCACGCCTGGTCAACGAAATCCTGCAGTATGGCGGTGATAAACCCCGCTTTACTGAAGACCAGATCAAGAAATTCAGTGACGGATCCGACCCCTGGTTGTATCCTAACACTAACTGGTATGATGCAGTTATTAAAAACACATCCCTGCAGAACAGGCACGATCTGTCTCTCAGCGGCGGCTCCGAGAAAATGACATATTTCGTTTCCCTCGGTACCCTCTATCAGGACGCTATCTATAAAACCAGCGCCACCAACTATAAACAACAGAACGTAAGGGCCAACCTGGATGCTCATGTGAACGAAAACATCCACCTGCGCCTCGATCTCGCCGGAAGACTGGAAAACAAAAATTTCCCTCCCCGTAGTGCCAATTCAATCTTCCGTTCTCTCATGCGTGGTCGTCCTACCGAAAATGCTATCTGGCCCAACGGTATGCCCGGACCCGATATCGAATTCGGTGATAATCCGGTAGTTACTAGTACTAACACTGTCGGATATACGAATGACAAAAACTATGTGCTCAACGGAACCCTCGGTGCTACCATTAATATCCCCTGGGTACGTGGTTTGTCTCTCGATGGAAACTTTGCCTACGACCAGAACTTCGACTTCGTCAAAACCTGGATAAAACCATGGACACTTTATACACTGGACCCCAATAGCCCGGACCATAAACTGAATCCGGCTTCCAGAGGTGTAAGTGCGCCACAGCTCAATGAAAGCTTCAACAGCAACCGCTTATCTACTGTGAATTTCAAAATCAACTATAATCGTTCTTTTGGAAAACACAACCTGAATACTTTCATCGCATTTGAGCAGGCTACTTTTAATGGTGATACTATGCTGGCCAACCGCCGGTATTTCATCAGTGATAAACTGGACCAGCTGTTTGCCGGCGGCGATAAAGAAAAAAACAACGGTGGCAGTGGCTTCTCTTTTGCCCGTCGTAACTACTTCGGACGTATATCCTACAACTACCGCGAAACCTATCTGTTTGATTTTAATGCCCGTTATGACGGTACACAGAACTTCCCGCGCAACAGCCGCTTCGGCTTCTTCCCCGGCGCATCTGCCGGATGGGTGCTTTCCAATGAAGGCTTCTGGAAGAGAAGTATCCGTGTTATGGACTATTTCAAAATCCGTGCATCATGGGGACAAATGGGTAACGACCAGATACCTTCCTTTCAGTATCTCAGTACCTATGGCTTCAGTGATGGTGGTGTGATGTTGGGTGGGGATCTCAACAAAGGCATTTACCAGCTGCGTTCTCCCAATGAAGCCATCACCTGGGAAATGGCCAACAACTTCGACGTAGGGGTGGAAGGTGCGCTGCTTGGCGAAAAACTGTCTTTCGAAGCAGACTATTTCTATACCCGTCGTGCCAACATTCTGGTAAGCCGTAGCCAGTCTATGCCGGCTTATACCGGTATGACACTGCCACAGGAAAACCTGGGCAAAGTAGAAAACAAAGGTTTTGAAGTAGTACTTAAACACAAAAACGATATCAACAAATTCCATTATGAAATAGTCGGTACCGTTACACATGCCCAGAACAAGATCCTCTTCTGGGATGAAGTGCCCAGTGTACCGGAATGGCAGAAGTCAACCGGAAAAATGATTGATGCACCATTGTACTACAAAGCAATCGGCATCTACAAAACACAGGAAGAAGTGGATAAAACACCGCATGTAAGCGGCGCCCGTCCGGGGGATATTATTTTTGCGGATATCGACGGCAACGGCGTAATCGATGATCTGGACCGCATCCGGGTAAACCGCACTGAAAATCCAACCTGGATATTTGGCCTCACTTTCTCTGCCAAATACCGGAACTTCGACTTCACCATGCTGTGGCAGGGCGCTACCGGTGCCAGCCAGTATCTGCATACAGAGTCCGGCCTTATCGGCAACTTCCCTGAAGCATACATTAAAGACCGCTGGACACCTGATAATACCAACGCTTCCTGGCCCCGCGTAAACGACCGGGACCGCGAATACTGGGTAGCCCGCCAGAACACTTTCTGGTTCTGGAAAACAGACTATGCCCGTCTTAAAACCCTCGACTTCGGATATACCGTTCCTGAACAGCTGATCAAAAGGATAGGTCTGCAGAAACTACGTGTATACCTAAGCGGACAAAATCTGCTGACCATCGACAATGTAAAAATATTTGATCCGGAAGCCCCCATGGGAAGCGGTCAGTACTATCCACAGACGAAGATTTACAATGTCGGATTAAATGTCACTTTCTAAACAACGAGCCATGAAAAAATTAAACATCATACAATATCTGGCAGTGGCGGCATTATTGTACTCCACTACCGCATGTAACAAGGATTTTCTGGAAAAGAAGCCCCTGACAGAGTATCAGGAGTCGGAGGTATGGCAGGACAAAGGGCTGGTACAGGCGTTTGTGAACGACCTGTATGTGCAGATGCGCCCCGGATTTAATGAAGTAATGCTGTCATCCATGACCGATGAAAGCCGGTTTATTCACGACTACAATACTTCCCGGGTAGTACAGGGCAATATCTCTCCCGATGATATAGGTGCACTCAATGATTTCAGCCGTTGGGACAACCATTATAAAGAGATACGTAATTGTAATATGTTTTTTGAGAAGATTGATAACGTGCCGGTAGATGATGCCACCCGTAATACGATGAAGGGAGAAGTTCATTTTATGCGGGCCTGGTACTATCAAATGCTGGTGAAGTATTACGGCGGGGTGCCACTGGTCACAAAAACATTCAATGTAAAAGGTGATGAGCAGGAAATCCTAAATATCAAAAGAGCGACGTTTGAAACCTGTGTGAAGTTTATCGCTGATGAGTGTGACAGCGCTGCTAAATTGTTGCCGCTGTCTTATGAAGGGATAAAAGACAAGGGTAGGGTAACCAAAGGTGCTGCTATGGCCCTGAAATCAAGGATATTGCTGTTTGCTGCCAGTGATCTGTTTAACAAACAAGTGAAAAGCCCATTGATGGGTTATACTACCGGGGATCAGATGGCCCGTTTCCGCCTGGCCAAAGATGCGGCCAAAGCGGTAATGGATCTGGGTATCTACGAACTATATCATCCTACTGATTCAGCAGCAGAAAATTACAGCCGTATTTTCCTGGACAAGGATCATAAGGAGCTGATTTTTGTTAAACAATATGACAAGGCTTTATTGGGCACTAGCCATGATCTTTACAATGGTCCTAATGGTTATCATAACTGGGGAGGCAATGTGCCACTGGAAAACTTTGTTTCCGGCTATCAGATGAGGGACGGCTCTGCTTTCTCCTGGTCTAATGCTGCACAGGCGCAGGCGCCCTATGTAGGCCGTGATCCGCGTTTTTATGCTACCATCCTGTATGACGGCGCCAAATGGAAGCCTCGTCCCAAAGATGGTGCGGAAGTAGATCCTGTAGGGGTAATCCAGACAGGTAAATATGAACCCAAAAATGGCGGCGTAGACAGTGTGTGGGGCCTCGATACACGTAACAGCACCATCGAAAACTGGAATGGTACATTCTCCGGGTATTATATGCGTAAGTTCATGGATAAAAACCTGGATGCGCAGTTTTTCCGTGGTGACCAGAACTGGATCTTTATTCGTTATGCAGAAGTGCTGCTGAACTATGCAGAAGCCAGTATCTGGCTGGGAGAGGAGGCAGACGCATTACCGGTGTTAAACAGTGTACGTACCAGGGCTGGTATGCCGGCGACAGCAGCTACCGGAGATGCGTTGAAAGACATGCTTAAATATGAAAGACGCTATGAGCTGGCGTTTGAAGAACACCGTTTCTTTGATGCCCGCAGATGGATGACAGATGCAATGACGGCGTTTAACGGCAGTGCCAAAGGTATTGAAGTACTGGGCTCCATGATAGCTAACCACCCGTTTGTATACCGCCCTGTCAGCATACAGGACCGTACTTTCAGGGAGAAAGATTATCTGCTGCCTATCCCTGCCGCAGAGATCCGGAAGAACAGCAACCTGGAGCAACAAGTTCCCTATAAATAACGTCCCAGGGCTGAAGCCCTGGGCTAATATAGATTCATATTAAGAACTTCAGAATTAGCTCTGGGCTTCATATCCCGGGCCTCGAAAATAGCCCAGGGCTTCAGCCCTGGGAAAAAAAATGCAGCGAAGCGCTTCGCTGCATTTTTTATTTAAAATATTTAATCCGGATCAGCATCAAACGCCCAGAGACCAGCCGTCGCGATAAGTACGTTTCACGAACTGGTTGGCTTCATCGAAGTTGGTGATCTTCATATTGGCGCCGTCCCACAGCAGTTTGATATAACGGCCGGGGTAGTCGTATCCTTTTCCGCTGGCTTTTGGCTTGCGGAGGTCGAAGCTGCGGATGGCGAGGTTGGCCATCAGAATGCTTTCTGTTAGCGGACCGGCGATATCAAACGGAGAGCTGAGTGTTTGGGCTTGTTTGCTGTTGTAGCCGGCGATGGCTGCATTTACCCATTGAACGTAGTGACCTTCCGGTACACGGGCGATGGTTTGTGGCACTTTTACTTCGTTGGTGCGGGAAGTAGGCAGCAGCTTGGGGTACATGCCGTAGGTACCGCACATCATCTTGCCTTTATCGCCGATGAAGATGGCGCCGTTGCCACCGTCACCCATGACTTCATTAGGTCCCAGTTCTTCCGGACGTTCGGGCTGAATACCACCATCCATCCAGTGCAGGGTGATTTCTTTGCCGTTTTTGCCCGGGAATTTCATGATAACATGGGAAGAAGGAGGGCAGCTTTCGGGAAAGTAACCACGGGTAAACTCGCCCACATATACACTACCTACGCTGCATTCCACAGAAGTGGGGTAACCCAGGCCCAGTACACGGAAAGGAGGTTCGATGATATGGCAACCCATATCGCCGATGGCACCGGTACCATAGTCCCACCAGCCACGCCAGTTGAAAGGCACGAGGTTATCCACATAATCCTTTTTGGGAGCGGTTCCCAGCCACAGGTCCCAGTTGAGTTCTTTCGGGATGTCTTTCTTTTCGGTAGGCCATGCAATACCTTGTGGCCATACAGGGCGGTCTGTCCAGCAGTAAACAGTATGTACATCGCCGATAAGGCCGGCATTGTACCATTCCATCAACTGACGTACACCGTCGCCGGATGAGCCCTGGTTGCCCATCTGGCTTACCACTTTATGTTTTTTAGCGCCCTGGGTGAGCATACGTGCTTCATAGATGTCGTGGGTCAGAGGTTTCTGAACATACACGTGTTTGTTGAGCTGCATGGCGCCCATGGCTGCTACAGCGTGCTGGTGGTCTGGTGTGGACACAGATACCGCATCAAAGTTTTTATGTTCTTTATCGAACATTTCCCTGAAGTCAGTATAGAATTTGGCTTTAGGAAATTTCTTAACGGCATCGGCTGCACGACGTGTATCTACATCGCAGAGGAAGGTAATGTCGGCAGGGCCTTTGGCAAATTCGGAGATATCACCGAAACCTTTACCACCAACACCGATACCGGCTACACGGAGACGGTCGCTTGGTGCTGTAAAACCTCTACCCAGTACATGACGTGGAACGATCATAAATCCGGCGGCGGCTAATGCACCGTTTCTCAGGAATGATCTGCGGGATACCTGGTTTGTCCCGCTCTTTTTTTCTGGAACCATGAGTGATAATAGTTTAATAGGTACTTGTTGATTGCGGATAAATGACGAATCGCGGATTGGAGAGCTAAGATAAAAGGTGAAACCAGATTTTTATATCCACTTATCATTTCCACCGCCAGATTCGTTCATTCATAACGTTTATTTAATCCCAGGTCATGATCTTGCCTCTGTCTTCGATTTTGAGGCAGGTGGCCAGGGTTTTTTCGTCGTAGGCATAACCATACTGTTTCAGCACATCAGCAGGCACACCATCCCACTCGTTAGGAGTGTTACCTACATATCCGAGGTCCTTGATACCTATTTTGCTGGTAAAGAAACCGGTGGCGGTAAGATTACGCATACGGTTGAAGAAGGCAACGCCCTGTGTGTTTTCGGGGGCGGCTTTTTCAGGGTAGGCGATAAGGTCTACCATCTCGATACGTTGTTCCGGGCTGCACGCTGCAAAGGACTTATTATAACGTTTGGCACATTGTACGTCGAGCCAGCGGAGGCCGCCGCGCATGGGCAGCTGGTGGTCGGGCATATCTTTTACAATGAACTCAATGAATTCAGGAACCTTAGCATCAGAAGCGCTGCCGGAGTGTTCATCAGCGGGGATGATAATATCAGCCAGGATGGTGATGGTTTTCATTTCTTCAGGTGTGAAGAATTTATCTTCCATCAGGGCCTTGTCTCTTTTGGCTTCGTCCGGTGTGCGGCCATAGCCGGGCGTATTGGCGGCTGTTTTTTTGTCACCGCCGGTTTTGTTGTCTTCACAACCGGTGGCAGATAAGATGGTGCCTACAGATAAAGTTCCCAGCGCAATGGCTCTAAGGGATTCTCTTCTATCCATGTTATATTTTTTATGCGCTCATCTTCATAAAATGAGTGCCTGCATGATTAAATATTCTGTTTCTTCAGCTGGTCTACAATATATTCGGATGCTCTCATGGAGAGTGCGAGGATGGTCCAGGTTGGATTTTTGTCTGCCTGTGATACGAAGGCGCCGCCATCCACAACAAACAGGTTTTTCACTTCGTGGGCCTGATTGAATTTATTGAGTACAGAAGTAGATGGGTTATCGCCCATACGGGTGGTACCCACTTCATGGATGATACGGCCGGGATTTTCCAGCCCGTACAGTGTTTCCGCGCCTGGTTTGTTGCCGGAAGGTACACCGCCCATTTCGAGTATCAGCTGCTCGAAAGTATCCTGCATATGTTTGGCCTGTTTGATCTCGTGGTCGGTCCAGGTGTAGTGGAAGCGCAGCACGGGAATACCGTACTTGTCTACTACGTTGGGATCGATTTCGCAGTAGTTGTCTTCCCGGGCAATACATTCTCCTCTGCCGGCGAAGCCGATGTGGGCACCGAAGAAGCGGCGGTAGTCGTCTTTCAGGGAAGCGCCATAGCCGCCTGCTGTTTTGGGTTTGCCATCGCGGCCGGGATATTTGCCGTTCATGTTTTCCATGCCGAAGCCGAAGCCGTAGGAAGGCATATGCATGCCGCCACCCATTTCGATATGGTAACCACGGGCAAAGTCCAGTTTTTTGTTATCACCCCACCATGGAATGTAAAGATGCATGCCGCCAACACCGTCTTCGTTGTAACGTTTGCGGTCCATGAGTGCGGGAATGAATCCGCTTCTGGAGGCGCCGGTAGAGTCGTGGAGGTATTTACCTACTACGCCGCTGGAGTTGGCCAGACCATTGGGATGTTTGGCAGATTTGGAGTTGAGCAGGAGTCTGGCCGATTCGCAGGCACTGGCTGCCAGCACTACTACTTTGGCATTGACAGCATATTCCTGCATATCTGCTTTGTCGATATAGGCTACACCGGTAGCTTTACCACTGTTATCGGTGAGCACTTCCCTTACCATCGCGTTCGTATATAGGTCAACGTGACCACTTTTCATCGCGGGTTTTACCAGTACAGAAGAGGAGGAGAAGTCGCCATACACAGTACAGCCGCGGCTACACTGGCTGCAGTAGAAGCATGGGCTGCGGTCTTTATTGACGGAGCGGGTGAGGATAGACAGTCGTGCCGGAATAACGGGAAGGCCCAGTTTTTCACCGGCTTTTTTTACCATCAGCTCGTGCAATCTTGGTTTGGGAGGAGGGAGGAAAAATCCGTCTGGTTCGTTGGGCAGGTTTTCTTTGGAGCCGAATACACCGATCAGCTTATCTACCCTGTCATAATAAGGTGCTACATCCTGGTAACTGATAGGCCAGTCGTCACCCAGGCCATCATAACTTTTGTGTTTGAAGTCGCGTTCGCCGAAACGAAGGGAGATGCGTCCCCAGTGGTTGGTACGTCCACCCAGCATACGGGAGCGGAACCAGTCGAATTGGGTGCCGTTTTTCCTTGTGTAGGGCTCTCCGGCAATTTCCCATCCGCCGTAGGCGGCGTCGAAGTCTCCAAAGGGGCGGGTTGTGCTGGCACCTCTTCTGGGTGATTCATAAGGCCATTTCAGTTGTGTGGCCTGCTCCGGGTCTGCCGGATCATACTTGGGCCCTGCTTCCAGGAGCGCTACTTTCAGACCGGCTTCCGATAATATTTTGGCTGCCATGCCGCCGCCGGCACCGGAACCAACAATACAAACATCATAAAGCTTTGCCTGTTTTTTAATTTCAAAAGCCATTTGCGTGGAAATTTTTAGACTTTATTTAAAGAACACCGGTTTTAAATCTATAAATTAAATGTTGAAAAAGTAGTCTTTTTTTTATGAGTGAACAGACACCTTACATCATCGGTGTAGATATCGGTACCAGCAGTGCTAAAACGATTGGGCTTAACATACAAAACGGGGCTGTCAGCGGGGTATTTCAACAGGCTTATCCCACTCATTACCCACAACCGGGATATGCGGAGCAGGACCCACTTCTGTTGCTGGATGCCGTCAAAACCGGTATTAAAAACGTAGTGGCCGAAGCAGGGTATCCTCCTGCTGCTATCGCCTTCAGCA